>NZ_JBFBAB010000015.1:162493-168452 GCF_040681975.1 Nocardia sp. NPDC051463 | reverse complement strand
ACCCCGCAAACGCCACGGCTTCCGAACACCGACCTACATCCTCGACCAGGTACTGTCCAACACTGCCCCTGTTGCATCGACCACGTGAATCCGCCGCCCGCATCGACCGCCATATGACTACACTCGGCGAACAGCCGGAGCCGCAGGAAGGGCTCGGCCGGTGGGCGACCGCCGAGCTTCGACGAACTCGCCGTCCGCTTCATCGCGATCGCACAGACCCGCTGCCATCAACATCTGGCTACGGAGCTTCCGAACACGGCCTAATGCCGGACGCGGACAACGAGTTTGCCCGTGGCGCGGTCGTGCTCCATGTCGTCGTGGGCCTGCGGTACCTGCTCCAGGCCGTCGTATACGCGGTCTACGGGGAAGGCCAGCTCGCCGCCCGCGACCGCGTCGAGGATCTCCTGGAAGGCTTCCCGAGGCAGGTCGGCGGCGTCGCCGAAATAGCCCGCCAGGCGCACACCCCTGGGCAGGTACTCGTTGGGAGAGAAGTCCCGCACCGTCCACTGGTTGGACAAGCTGCCGCTGAAGCAGACCGTGCCGTGCACGCGCACCGCGCGCAATGTGTCGGGCAGGGTCGGCGTGCCGACGAAATCAAGAGCGGCGTCGACGCCGTCCGGGTACAGCTCGCGCACGGCGGGCGCGACCTCGCCGGTGTCGAGCAGCGGATGGTCGATACCGCGCTCCTTCAACGAAGCGAGACGGGCAGCCTGTCGAGTGGTGGACAGCACCGTGGCACCACGCCATCTGGCCAGGGCGGCGGCGGCCAGGCCCACCGAGGAGGTGCCGCCGCGGATCAACACGGACTGACCGGGTCTCAGGTCCAGGCCGATGGTGAGTGAGCCGTAGGCGGTCTGCACCATCTCCGGTAGAGCGCCCAGCACCTCCCAAGGCAGATCGGTGTCGACGGGGATGACCTGGGATAGCGGCACCGAGGTGTATTCGGCATAGCCGCCGTCGAAAGTGCGCCCCATGTCCCCCATCATGGCGACAACCTTCTGCCCAACAGCCAGCCCGCTGCCGACGGGAGCCGCGTCGACGGTGCCAGCCGCCTCGATACCCGGCACCCGGGGGAAACTGACGCCCACGCTCACACCCAACCGAAGCTTGAGCTCCGAGCGGTTGAGGCCGAACGCCTCGACCCGGATACGCACCCAACCGTTCCTCTCGGGCGGGAAAGGCACAGTGGTCAGCCGCAAGTTCTCGATGGGGCCCGGGGCGGAGAGTCGGACGGCGCGCATAGTGGTCGGCGAGGACGTCATGGCCTGCCTTCGTTTCAGGTGGGAGGGTCGGTCAGCGGTGATCAACATGCAGCGGCTACTACTTCATTCCCGACTCGCTCCCGGTTTCCGCCTGTTGAGATCCACCCCAGACCAAACCGGCCACGCCTACTCCTCCCACGCCGCCCGAACTGGTGCCGACGCTCGGCGTCCTCGCCCGAAAACCCCGCAACGCGAAACGCTCGGCTGGCAAATACCAGCCGAGCGTTTCGTAATTCTCATTGCCGCCAATAATCAGCAGCGGTGTTGGCACAACCCATCGAATCCGCCCATCCGATCGGCGTTTCGCATCAGCTACGAGCTGTCAGTGCTTCTCCGGGCCGAGGTAGTACTCGAACACCAGACCGGCGGCGGCACCGAGCACGCACACCACGCCGATACCGATCAGCCAGAACTGGAAGAACGCCAGGCCGAGTGCGGTGATGGAACCCGCGGCGGCCAGGGTGATGGGCCAGAAGCTGCCGGGCGAGAAGAAGCCCAGATCGCCCGCTCCGTCCACGATCTCGGCGTCCTCGTAGTCCTCCGGACGCAGGTCGAGGCGACGCGCGACGAAGCGGAAGTAGGTGCCGATGATCAGCGACAGGCCGGCGGTCAGCACGGTGGCGGTGGTGCCCGCCCACTCGACGCCGGTGCGCGACTGCCCGGTGAAGTAGCCGTACACGATTGCCACGATGACGAAGAACACCGTGAGCAGCTCGAAAATCCGCGCTTCGATCTTCATGTCAGATCAGTCCTCACTTGCTGTCGGCCGCGGCCGCGCTCTTGGTCGTGCGGTCGGTGTTGAACGGCCTCGTGGAGGTGGCGACCGGAGACTCACCGATGGACTCGAGCGCCTCGGCGTTGGTCTTGCCCGTCTTGCGCGACTCGATGTACTTGGCGAACTTCTCCGGCGACACGGCACGGACCTCGAAGTTCATCATCGAGTGGAAGGTGCCGCACATCTCGGCGCACCGGCCGACGAACGCGCCTTCCTTCTCGATCTTGGTGATCTGGAAGACGTTATCCGAATGGTTTTCCTTCGGGTTCGGCATCACGTCGCGCTTGAACAGGAACTCCGGCACCCAGAAGGCGTGCACCACGTCGGCGGCGGCCAGCTGGAACTCGACGATCTTGCCGGTAGGCAGCACCAGAATCGGAACCTCGGTGCTGGAACCGACGGTCTCGATCTTGTCGTAGTGCAGGTAGGACAGGATATCGTTCTCCGGCTTGCCGTGCACGGGGCCCGGCTGCGGGTGACCGTCCTTGGTCCGCTCCTTGTACTCCTCGAGCTGCTCCTGGTTGGCGGCCTCACGCGCGGTGTCGATGCCGTCGAAGGTGAAGCCGTTCTTGAGGTCGACATTGCGGTAACCGAACTTCCAGTTCCACTGGAAGGCGGTCACGTCGACGGTGACGTCGGGGTTGTCGACCTTCTCGTGCACGTAGTTCTGCACGACGACGGTGAAGTAGAACAGCACCGCGATGATGACGAACGGGATCGCGGTGTAGGTCAACTCCAGCGGCACGTTGTAGCCGGTCTGGCGCGGGAACTCCGGGGAGTCCTTGCGCTTGCGGTGGAAGGTGATCGTCCAGAAGGTCAGACCCCACACCAGCACGCCCATCGCCAACGCGGCGACGACGGACCAGGTCCACAGCTCACGCATCCGAGTGGCCTGCGGCGTGATACCCGAAGGCCAGCCGAACCGCAGCCAAACATTGTCGATCGAGCAGCCCGAGACGAGCATCGCGGTGATGCCCAACGACACCGCCAGCCCGGCCCGCCGAAGGATCCGGCCCTGCCGACCCCTCGCGGGTCGTGCCCCGATCTCTTCGCTCGCCTTGTGCGCCACGCTCACGCCTTCCTGGTCGCCACACATTCCGACATTGCACCGCCGAGGTTGCGATCGCCTCGGCGCTACGTTCTAAGCACGTTTCAGGCCGTTCGGACGCGGGCGTCGCTTACACGCACGCACCACCTGAGAATGGCCTGAGTACTACGCAGCGTAGACCAAACCGGCGTCCGCTTTGTCGTCGGGTCGCATTCGACACTCCGCCGATACCAAATGACGTGGCCACGGGCGCGCGACGCACGGATTCCGCGCGTGCGGCATACTCGGACACTGTATTTCGATCGCCGCGCCCTCCTCCCCTGAGCGCGGTGCCGTCATGGATCAGGGCACGTGCCCCGACCGCAGGAAATGAGGTTGCCGCCGCCGTGTGTGGACTGCTCGGATTTCTGACATCTGACGTCGCAGCACCGGACACCGTGGAGCAGGTGTACAACGCCCTGCATTGCGTCCGCCACCGCGGTCCCGACGAGCGTGGCACCTGGCACGACGACCACCTGATCTTCGGTTTCAACCGCCTCTCGATCATCGATATCGAGCACTCACACCAGCCGCTGCGCTGGGGTCCGCCGGAGAACAGGCAGCGCTACGCGCTGACCTTCAACGGCGAGATCTACAACTACCTGGAGCTGCGCGCGGAGCTGGCCGAGGCGCATGCCGCCGAGTTCCCCGACGGCAAGATCTTCGACACCGAGGGTGACAGCGAGGCGATTGTCGCGGCGTTCCACTACTGGGGCCCCGAGGCGGTGCGGCGGCTGCGCGGCATGTTCGCCTTCGCGATCTGGGACACCGAGACCCAGGAGCTGTTCCTGGCGCGCGACCCGTTCGGCATCAAACCGCTGTTCCTCGCCACCGGCCCCGGCGGCACCGCGTTCGGCAGCGAGAAGAAGAGCCTGCTCGAACTACTGCCCGCGCTCGGCCTGACCGACGCACTCGACCCGCGCGCGCTGGAGCACTACACGGTGCTGCAGTACGTGCCGGAGCCCGAGACGCTGCATGCCGACATCCGCAGGCTCGAATCCGGCAGCCATGCCACCCTGCGCCAGGGCGAGGCACCCAAGGTGACCCGGTACTTCACGCCGAAATTCCAGGTGCGTCCCTTCGCGCCCGGCTCGGCGGCCGCCCGCTACCGCGAGATCGCCGAGGCGATGGAGGACTCGGTCGCCAAGCACATGCGCGCGGATGTCACCGTCGGCTCGTTCCTGTCCGGCGGCATCGACTCCACCGCGGTCGCGGCGCTTGCCATCCGGCACAACCCGAAGCTGATCACCTTCACCAGCTGCTTCGAGCGCGAGGGTTACTCCGAAGCGGATGTGGCCGCGGAGACCGCCGAGGCGATCGGCGCACGGCACGTGATCAAGACCGTCTCCCCCGCCGAGTTCGCGGCGGCGATCCCCGAAATCGTCTGGTACCTCGACGACCCGGTCGCCGACCCGGCGCTGGTTCCGCTGTACTTCGTGGCGAAAGAGGCTCGCAAGCACGTCAAGGTAGTGCTGTCCGGTGAGGGCGCCGACGAGTTGTTCGGCGGCTACACCATCTACCGGGAGCCGTTGTCGCTGAAGCCTTTCGAGCGACTGCCCCGCGGGCTGCGCAAGCTCGCAGGCAAGCTGTCGGACCGCATCCCCGAGGGAACAAGGGGCAAGAGCCTGCTGCACCGCGGCTCGCTCACCCTCGAAGAGCGCTACTACGGCAATGCGCGCAGCTTCAGCGACGCGCAGCTGCGGTCGGTGCTGCGCGATTTCCGGCCCGAATGGACCCATCAGGACGTCACGGCCCCGATCTACGCGCAATCACGCGGCTGGGACCCGGTCGCGCGCATGCAGCACCTGGACCTGTTCACCTGGCTGCGCGGCGACATCCTGGTCAAGGCCGACAAGATGACCATGGCCAACTCGCTGGAGTTGCGGGTGCCGTTCCTGGACACCGAGGTGCTGAAGGTCGCCGAAGGCGTGCCCTACGAGCAGAAGATCACCGACGCGACCACCAAATACGCACTGCGCCAAGCACTCGAGGGCATCGTGCCCCCGCATGTGTTGCACCGTGCCAAGCTCGGCTTCCCGGTCCCGCTGCGGCATTGGCTGCGCGGCGAGGAACTCTATGACTGGGCACAGCAGACCATCGCGGAATCGCAGACCGATCACCTGCTCGACAAGGGCGCCATCAAGGGCATGCTCGACGACCACCGCACCGGCCGCATCGACCACAGTCGCAGACTGTGGACGCTGTTGGTGTTCATGATCTGGCACGGCATCTTCGTCGAGAACCGCATCACCCCCGATATCCAGGAGCCCGCCTACCCGGTCTCGCTGTAACTCTTCATACCTGACCATGCGGGTGCCCGACGTTCGCTCGAATCCTGTACAGCCTGCCCGAGCAGGGAGAGAATTGATGTGCTCAGGGTGAGCGGGCAGGCCGGGTAGTCAGGAGGCGCCGTCGTGACCACTGCCAGAGACATCATGAAGTCAGGTGCTCAGTGGGTCTCCAAGGAGCAGACCGTGGAGAACGCCGCCCGCATTATGGCCAGGCGCGATGTCGATGCGCTGGTGGTCGGCGACGACAACGACCGCATGTGCGGCGTCATCGGCTACCGCGACATCGTCCTCAGGTGCGTCGCCGAGGGGCTGCCGGCAGCCAGGACCACAGTGGGTGATCTGTGTACGGGCACCCCCCGCTGGATTACCTCCGACGCGGACCTCGCGAAGGTGCTCGATGAGATGAACAGTCACCACATCAAGCACCTCCCGGTGATCGAGGATCGGCGGTTGATCGGCACGATCGGCGAAACCGACCTGGTCGATCACCTGGACGTCGCCCAACTCGGGGAATTCACCCGGGCCCACGCCGGAACGTGAGCCG
>NZ_JBFBAB010000015.1:0-162397 GCF_040681975.1 Nocardia sp. NPDC051463 | reverse complement strand
GCCGGGTGAGCCGGGTGAGCCGGGTGAGCCGGGTGAGCCGGGTGAGCCGGGTGAGCCGGGTGAGCCGGGTGAGCCGGGTGAGCCGGGTGAGCCGGGTGAGCCGGGACCGGCCTACAGCAGGGGCTCGATTTCGTCGGCGGCTTCGATGCCGTACGCCTTGGTGAGGCGCTCCAGGGCATCGTCCTTGTTCAGGGTCCACTCCTGGGTGCCCATGGTCTCCAGGACGAGGACGGCGATCAGCGAACCGAGCTGGGCGCTGCGCTCCAGGCTCAAGCCCCCGGTGTGGCCGGTGAGGAACCCGGCGCGGAAGGCGTCGCCGACGCCGGTCGGCTCGACCTTGTTCGTCTCCGGGACCACTGTCACCCGTACCTCGGTGCCGTCGCGGTCGACGATCTGCACGCCGTTCGAGCCGAGCGTGGTGACACGGATGCCGACATGGCGCGCGACCTCTTCTTCGCTGAGCCCGGTCTTCTGCAGCAGCAGCGCCCACTCGTACTTATTGGTGAAAAGGTAAGCGGCGCCGTCGATCAGCTGGATGGCCTGATCGCCGTCGAGGCGGGCCAGCTGCTGGGATGGATCGGCGGCGAACGGGATGCCGAGCTCGCGGCACTGCTGGGTGTGCCGCAGCATGGCGTCGGGATCATTGGCGCCGATGAGCACCAGGTTCAACTCGTGTTCCTGAGCGAGGTCGCCGATATTGATATCGCGGGCCTCGCTCATCGCGCCCGGGTAGAACGACGCGATCTGCGCCATGTCGTCGTCAGTGGTGCAGACGAACCGTGCGGTATGCGCCCGGTCGGAGATCTTCACACCGCTGCAGTCGACACCGTTGGCTTCCAGCCAGGCGCGGTACTCGGCGAAATCGGCGCCGACGGCGCCGACCAGCAGCGGCGTCCGGTTCAGCAGGCCCATGGCGTAGGCGATATTGCCCGCGACCCCACCGCGGCGGATCTGCAGATCATCGACGAGGAAGCTCAGCGACACATGGTCGAGTTGGTCGGCCAACAATGCGTCGGCGAACCGTCCGGGGAAACGCATCAGGTGGTCGGTGGCAATCGATGCCGATACTGCGATAGTCACGAGGCTCGCGGTCCTTAGCTGTCGACAGGAAGACACGCCGAGGTAGAACACCCGGCGACGACTTCACCGTATCAACAACAACATCCGTCGAACATCAACAGCGGCCCGGGTGTCTAGGGGGATTACTCGGCAACGGTGGGCTCAACTTCCCCACAACCGACGGTGGGCTCGCCACGCGAATCCGGCGGCACCGATGGTGCGCCCGGATGCGTGCGAGCCCAGCCTCGTCAGAGGGAGAAGCCGCTCTCCGTCCTCAGTTGAACGAATCGCCGCAGGCGCACGAGCCGGTGGCGTTCGGGTTATCGATCGTGAAGCCCTGCTTCTCGATGGTGTCGACGAAATCGATCGAGGCACCCTGCACGTAAGGGGCGCTCATCCGGTCGACCGCCAGCGTGACGCCGCCGAAGTCCGCGACGAGGTCACCGTCGAGCGAGCGGTCGTCGAAGAAGAGCTGGTAGCGCAGGCCGGCACAACCACCGGGCTGCACCGCGATGCGCAGTGCCAGGTCGTCGCGACCTTCCTGGTCGAGCAGCGCCTTTGCCTTCAGCGCGGCCGCCTCGGTCAGCGTCGCACCGTGGGTTTCGGTCTCGTTCTGCACAGTCATGAACTCTCCTAGGGACAGCTGTGTTCAACCCGTGAACAGCACACGGCTCGTGGCTGTCAACACCGTTCCGCAGGCTGCTATTCCCTATCTTGCCATCCTCGCCCGCGCTCGGAGCACACGACTGGGTTCTGTGAGCGGCGGCACGCCGGACACACCTCGCACGCTCGCGGAACCGACCGCATTTCCTGCCGAGTACCGCATCGAATAGCCTGGTCGCTGTGAAATTGTTCCGTCGCGGCGAGTCCAGCACCACCGACGAGAGCGCCGCAGTGACGGCGGGCTCGGACGGCGGCTCGGCCGCGGGCTCCACCCGGACGGCGGCCCCGGCCACCGAGGGCAAGGGCCGTCCCACTCCGAAACGTCGTGACGCGCAAGGCAAGCGGCGCGGTCCGGTCGCGCCCGCACCACTGACCGCGAAGGAGGCCCGCGCCCGGCGCAAGGCCACTCGCGGCAGCAGGGAAGACCGCAAAGCGGCCTCCTCCGAGCGGCGTCTCGCCGCCCAGGAGCGGCGCGCCAGGATGCTCGCGGGCGAGGACAAATACCTCTTGCCACGCGATCAAGGCCCGGTGCGCGCGTTCGTCCGTGACATCGTCGACGGCAGGCGCAACCTCGTCGGCCTGTTCATGCCGATGGCACTGGTGCTTATCCTGTCGATGTTCGTCGCGCCCGCGCTGCAGACCATCGTCACCCTGGCGATGCTGGTCATGATGGCATTCATGATCGCCGAGGGCTTCCTGCTCGGCCGGATCGTGAACAACCGGGTCCGCGAGCGCTTCCCCGATAGCACCGACACCGGCTACCGACTCGGCTGGTACGCCTTCGTGCGCGCGTCCCAGATCCGCAAGATGCGGGCGCCGAAACCGCGGGTCACCCCGGGCGACGCTGTATAAGGCGTAGAACCCGACAGCACACAGCAGACTGGCCCGGCGCGTGTAGCGCCGGGCCAGTCTGCTGTCGGCAGCGCGAGCTTGGCGTTTTCGCCCAGTTTCATAGGTGATGCGACATCCGGTCGAGCATCGCGGACAGTTCGGCCTGTTGACGCTGGGCGTCGCGGTCGACGATGTTCGACGATCCGAAGTGGCCGTAATCTCGCGCGATGACGATCGCGAAACCGACGATGGCGGCGAGGAGAACGAGAAAAGTAATCATGGCAGTAATTTTGCGCTCGCCTACTTTCAGCCGAAAGTGGCTGTACTGACATTGTTCGTAAAGATTCAGCCAGTTACACTGAGTCCATGCTGTCCAAGGTCGCCGTCGTCACCACCGGCCCCCTCGCCATGTTCGAATTCGGGGTCGTCTGTGAGGTTTTCGGCTTGGACCGGACCTCCGACGGACTGCCTGCCTTCGACTTCCGGGTGTGCGGAGCCGAACCGGGCAAACCCTTGCACTCCACCACCCCCGGCGTCACCATCACGCCGGAGTACGGATTGGCGGAACTACGCGGAGCCGACCTCGTGGCGATTCCCGCATTCCACGCGTCCTTACTCGGCCCCGGGCTCGATCCGCGCATCGTCGAAGCCGTCCAGGCGGCCGCCGGCGCGGGAGCGATCATTCTCACGGTCTGCTCGGGCGCGTTCCTCGCCGGTGCGGCCGGGCTACTCGACGGCCGCAAGTGCACCACGCACTGGCGCTATGTGGACCAGCTCGCCGAAATGTTCCCCGAGACCACCGTCGACCCGGACGTCCTGTTCGTCGACGAGGGCAACCTGATCACCAGCGCGGGCACCGCCGCGGGCATCGACGCCTGCCTGCACCTGGTGCGCAGAGAGATCGGCAGCGCCGCCGCCAACGGCATCGCGCGACGCATGGTGGTGCCGCCGCAACGCGATGGCGGGCAACGCCAGTTCATCGAGCGCCCCGTTGCCGCATGCACGTCCGACAGCCTCAGCGCCACGCTGCAATGGATGAGCGAGCACCTCGAACTCCAGCACACCATCGATGATCTCGCCGCCCGATCGGTGATGTCGACGAGAACCTTCGCCCGCCGCTTCGCCGCCGAGACCGGAACCACCCCGGTGAAATGGCTGACCAACCAGCGCGTCCTCTACGCCAAGCACCTCCTGGAAGACACCGACGACGGCCTGGAACACATCGCCGCTCGAGCCGGTTTCGGCTCCGGTGCCCTGCTGCGTCACCACTTCCAACGCATCGTCGGCATCGCCCCCACCGAGTACCGTCGCCGCTTCGGTGGAAATCCGACCGCTGAAGCAGACAGCGCGTAATCGCCCTCCCACGCTCGGCGCCGGTCCGCCATCGGGCATACCGGTCGCGACGCCCGGCCTTATCAGCCGGGCAGACCAGGCGCGATGCGGTCTCGTCGATGACGCGGTCTCGTTGATGACGCGGTCTCGTTGATGACGCGGTCTCGTTGATGACGCGGTCTCGTTGATGACGCGGTCTCGTTGATACGGTTGCGCACGTGTCGGACAGCTCACCCACTCCCAGACGCGTGCGCCGCACCCGCAGGACATTGGTCCTGGGCGGAGCCCGGTCCGGTAAATCCGCGTTCGCGGAAACGCTGGCGGCCGACACCGGACCGGTGCGTTATCTCGCCACCGCGGTCCTCGATCCCGCCGATCTCGATTTCGCCGAGCGCATCGCCCGGCATCGCGACCGCAGGCCTGCCGACTGGACGGTTGTCGAAAGCGCCGATCCCACAGCGATTCTCATCGATTCGGCGAGCGCTGCCGCAGCCGGTGCCACCTTGATCGACGATGTCGGCACCTGGCTCACCGCACGCATCGACGCCCGTGCCGCCTGGGAGTCCCCCCGCGGCACCATCGCGCCCGACACCGACGCATTCGTCGAGGCGGTCGAGGCCTATGCGCACCGGCTGGTGATCGTCAGCCCCGAGGTCGGGATGGGCGTCATCCCCGCCACCCGATCCGGTCGCCTGTTCCGCGACGAAATCGGCACCCTCAACCAGCGCCTCGCCGCCATCTGCGACGAAGCCTTCCTGATCGTCGCGGGCCTGCCGATCCACCTCAAATAATGGGAACCGGGCGATGTGCGCGGCGACACCCGGGGCGGGCAGTATGAGGCGGCGTAGGAACGAACTGCTCTGACCGGCGAAAGGCTCGACAGTGACACACGGATTCAGACCGGTTGCGGCGCCTGACGCGCAGATTCGGGCCGCGGCGCACCAGCGGCAGGCGCAGCTGACCAAACCCGGTGGCGCGCTGGGACGGCTCGAGGAGCTGGGCAACTGGGTAGCGGCATGTCAAGGCGTGTGCCCGCCGAAGCAGTTCGAGCGGGCCCGCGTCGTGGTGTTCGCAGGCGATCACGGTGTCGCGCAGCACGGGGTGTCGGCGTATCCGAGCGAGGTGACCGCGCAGATGGTCGCCAATTTCTGCGGCGGCGGGGCCGCGGTGAACGCGCTCGCCGCGGTGGCGGGCGCGACCGTCCGGGTGGCCGATATCTCCGTCGACACCGACACCGATCCGCAGATCGGCAAGCACAAGGTGCGCCGATCCAGCGGGGCCATCGATCGCGAGGACGCGCTCAGCGCCGAGGAAGTACAGGCGGCGCTCGCGGCGGGCATCGCGATCGCGGACGAGGAAATCGACGCGGGCGCAGACCTGCTCATCGCCGGCGACATGGGAATCGGTAACACCACGCCCGCGACGGTGCTCATCGCGACTCTCACCGACACCGAACCGGTCGCCGCGGTCGGGCGCGGCACCGGCGTCGACGATGACGGCTGGGCGCGCAAGGTCGCCGCGATTCGCGATGCCATGCGCCGTGCCCGCCCCGTCGCCAAGGATCCCGTCGAGCTGCTGCGCGTTGCCGCGGGCGCCGATTTCGCCGCCATGGCAGGGTTCCTGGCCCAGGCGGCCACCCGCCGTACCCCCGTCATCCTCGACGGCGTGGTCGTCACCGCCGCCGCACTGGTCGCCGAAGACCTGGCCGCGGGCGCCTGCGCCTGGTGGCTCGCCGGCCATCGCTCCACCGAACCCGCGCATACCCTGGCGCTCACCCGGTTGCGCCTCGAACCACTACTCGACCTGAACATGCGCCTCGGCGAAGGTTCCGGTGCACTCACCGCCCTCCCCGTCCTGCGCGCCGCCGTCGCCGCCCTCGCCGACATGGCAACGTTCGCCGAAGCGGGAGTCAGCACGGCCGAACCTGCTGCGGCGGACAGCCCTGCCATCGTGTCCGGCGCGACCGCGGACGACGACGATGCGGGCGGATCCGCGGGCACCGCGGCCCCGTCCGGCGCATCCGACAGCAGTGCAGGCCTCTCCCCCGACGCCGACGGCTCGGTGCACCAATCACCGAACGCGAAGCCGGATCTGACGAAATGAGTGGCAGGCAATCGCGGCCGGGTCGGTGCGGATGAACGAGTTGCGACTGGCGGTTTCCTGGCTGACGGTGGTGCCGGTCCAGGGGCCGGACACCGTGGACCGCGCGACGGCCGGGCAGGCAATTGCGTTGGCGCCGTTGATCGGTGGTGTGCTGGGCACCGCGGCGGCCGGGCTGTTGTGGGCACTGATCTGGGCGGGGGCGGCCGCGCCGCTGGCCGGGCTACTCGTGGTCGCGGCACTGGCGTTGATCACACGGGGCATGCATTTGGACGGCCTCGCCGACACCATGGACGGACTGGGCAGTTACGGACCGCCCGAACGTGCACGGCAGATCATGAAGTCCGGCGGCGTCGGGCCCTTCGGAGTCGCCGCCGTCGTGTTCTCCATTGGCATCCAGGCATTTTCGTTCGCTGCGCTGGCGCACACCGAGCGCTGGTTCGGAGTGATTCTCGCGGTGGTCGTCGGCCGGATCGCCGTGGTGCTCGCATGTAGGCAGGGCATCGATGCCGCACCCGACGCCGGATTCGGGGCGCTCGTCGCGGGAACCCAATCCAGACTCATCGTCATGGTGTGGGCAGCAGCCGCGATCATCGCCGGTCTGTCGGTCGTCCCCCGACATCGGTGGCTCGGACCCCTCGTCGTCCTGCTCACACTGACCATCTCGGCCCTGCTGGTCGGACACTGTGTCCGCCGATTCGGCGGCCTCTCGGGCGACATCCTCGGTGCCATCCTGGAGATCTCGGTCACCCTGACCGCGGCCGCCCTCGCACTCGACGCCTGACACAGTCTGGGTCACTGGAATTTTTCCGGCCGCGCCGCACGAATCGTCGGGGCCGGGCAATAAGGTGTGCGGTATGTCTTCCGAGCGCCTGTATTTTCGTCAGTTGTTGTCCGGGCGGGACTTCGCCGTAGGTGATCCGATCGCGACGCAGATGCGGAATTTCGCCTATCTGATCGGCGATCGCGAGACCGGGGAATGCCTGGTGGTCGATCCGGCGTATGCGGCGGGCGACCTGGTGGACATCGCCGAGGGCGACGGGCTGCGACTGACCGGCGTGCTCGCCACCCACCACCACCCCGACCACGTGGGCGGCACCATGCTCGGATTCACCCTGCGCGGAGTGCGCGAGCTGCTCGAAAAGACAAGTGTTCCAGTGCATGTCAATGCCGAGGAACTGTCCTGGGTCGCCAACGTCACCGGCATCGCACCCAGCGAGCTCACCGGCCACCAGCACGGTGACAAGGTCACCGTCGGCGCCTTCGACATCGAACTCCTGCACACCCCCGGCCATACCCCCGGCAGTCAGTGCTTCCTGTTCGACGACCGCCTCATCGCAGGCGACACCCTCTTCGTCGACGGCTGCGGCCGCACCGACTTCCCCGGCGGCGACTCCGACGAAATGTTCCGCAGCCTCCGCTACCTCGCAGACCTCCCCGGCAACCCCATCGTCTACCCCGGCCATTGGTACTCCCAAGAACCCTCGGCCCCCCTCGCCTCGGTCAAAGACGCCAACTACGTCATGCGCCCCAAAACCCTCGACGAATGGCACATGTTCATGCCCAGCTGAGCCTCCCCCGAGCGGCACCCGGTCGCGACAACACGCGCACCGACCACCACGGTGTGCCGCCCACAGACTCGCGCTCACGACCAGTGGGACATTGCGGCGGACAGCGCGAAGCGGCGCCGCGCCATGTCCCGTTCATCGGCAGCGGGCAGGAAAACCTGTTGAACCGAGCGGCACAAGGATACTGACCCAGCGGACCCCGCGGTCGCTGAGACATGGCGACGTTGGGCTCAGCTGCAGTACGCCGACCACGGTTACGGAGATGGTGGTCGGCGTGATCGGCTGGTGCTGGTTGCGGACCCAGGTGGGTCCGCGGGTCACATGCTGCGCATCCAGCCGTGGATGTCGGCGAACGTACCGCGCTGGATGCCGGTGAGGGTGTCGCGCAGCGCCATGGTGACCTCGCCGGGTTCGCCTCCGCCGATGGCGAATTCGTCGTCGGCGGAGCGGACCCAGCCGACAGGGGTGATCACGGCGGCGGTGCCGCAGGCGAAAACCTCGGTGATTTCACCGGATTCGGCACCCTTGCGCCATTCCTCGACCGAGATCTTGCGCTCCTCGACCGGGTAGCCCGCGTCGGCGGCCAGGGTGAGCAGGGAATCGCGGGTGATGCCCGGCAGCAGCGAACCGGACAGTTCCGGGGTCACCAGGCGCGCATCCGAGCCGGAGCCGAAGACGAAGAACAGGTTGTTGGTGCCCATTTCCTCCACGTAGCGGCGTTCGCAGGCGTCCAACCAGACCACCTGGTCGCAGCCCTTTTCGGAGGCCTGCGCCTGGGCGAGCAGCGAGGCGGCGTAGTTGCCTGCGACCTTGGCCTCACCGGTTCCGCCGGGCGCCGCGCGCACGTATTCGGTCGACAGCCACACCCGCACCGGCTTGACGCCGCGCGGGAAGTACGCGCCCGCGGGCGAACCGAGCAACAGGTACTTGTAGGCCGTCGCGGGCTTCACACCGAGACCTGCCTCGGTGGCGAACATGAACGGGCGCAGGTAGAGCGACTCCTCGCCGCCCGCTGCCGGCACCCAGCCACCGTCGAGCTCCAGCAACTGCCGCACCGATTCGACGAACAGCTCCTCCGGCAATTCCGCCATCGCCATCCGGCGCGCGGACTTACGGAACCGTGCGGCGTTCGCGTCGATGCGGAAGCAGGAGATGCTGCCGTCGCTCTGACGGTAGGCCTTCAGGCCCTCGAAGATGGCTTGGCCGTAGTGGAACACCATCGTCGCCGGATCCAGGGGCAGTGGCCCGTACGGCTCGATGCGGGCGTTGCCCCAGCCTTCGTCCTCGGTGTAGTCGATCGACACCATGTGGTCGGTGAAGAAGCGCCCGAACCCGGGTGCCGCGAGGATCTCCTGTACCCGCTGCGCCGAGGTGGGCGCGGGATGCGGAACACGGGTGAACTGTGCGGCAACGGTCATGCGCCCGATCCTATCGGGCGCCGATTCGCCGGTGCACGCCTGTTCCGCATGCCTGCGCAGACAACCTCTTTTCGGCCCGCTCACATAGCAACTTGTCACCCGACACGCCGTACGCCGGGGGTGTGAACGTCCGATGCTGCCGCAATGCGTCCCGGCAATCCCAGACCGCGGCCTACGCACATCCGAACCCATCCGATCGGCAACGGCACGCGCCGTGGAGTGCCGGCGGACCGATCATCCGGCCCGCACCTCAGCAGTACGGACACAGGTGATGCGCTGGTTTCGATGAATGGCGGACTCGGACCACGACATACCGGGCGCCGCGTCCGCGACGACCCGATTGCCGCCCACGCGGTGCTACTTGGTGTTGGTTTCGACGAAGGGCGGGCGGATGATTTCGCAGCGGAGGCGACGACCGCGGACATCGACCTCTACCTCGGTGCCGGGCTCCAGGTCGGCTTCGGTGTCCAGGAGCGCCAGGGCGATGCCGATCTTCAAGGTGGGCGAGAAGGTACCCGAGGTGGTTTCGCCGACCGGTTCGCCGTCGCGCAACACCGTCTGGCCCTGGCGCAGTACGCCGCGGTCGAGTGCCTTCAGGCCCAACAGGATTCGGCGTGGTCCCGCCGACTTCTCCTGCTCCAGTGCGGCTTTGCCCCAGAATTCCGGCTTCTTCCAGCCGACGGCCCAGCCGGTGCGCGCCTGCACCGGCGAAATCTCCAGTGACAGTTCGTGTCCGTGCAGCGGGTAACCCATCTCGGTACGCAGGGTGTCGCGGGCGCCGAGACCGGCGGGCTGACCATCGGCGGCACGTACCTGCTCGACGAGAGCACGGAACAACGGCTCGGCATCGGCCCAGCGGGGCAGCAGTTCGAAGCCGTGTTCACCGGTGTAGCCGGTGCGGCACACCCGAACCGGTCGACCATCCCACTCGGCATCGGAGTAGGCCATGTACTCCATGTCGGTGGGCAACCCGAGTGCCGCCAGCACCTCGGTCGACCGCGGACCCTGCACCGCGAACACCCCGTATTCGCGATGCTCGTCGGTCACCGTGATGCCCTCGGGCGCGACCTTCTGCAACTCGGCGACCACCGCGGCGGTGTTGGCGGCATTGGGCACCAGGAAGATCTCGTCATCGCTGACGTAGTAGGCGATCAGATCGTCGATCACGCCGCCGTCGGGCGCACAGCACAACGTGTACTGCGCTTTGCCCGGACGGATACGGCCGAGGTCGTTGGTGAGCGCCGAATTCACGAACTCGGCAGCGCCTGCACCGCGCACGGTCGCCTTGCCGAGGTGGCTGACATCGAACAATCCGACCGTTGTGCGGACCGCCTGATGCTCGGCAACCGTGCCCGCGTACGACACCGGCATTTCCCACCCGCCGAACGGCGCGAAACTCGCTCCGAGCTCGACGTGAACACCATGGATCGGGCCTTGCAGCAGGTTCGTATCGGTCACCACGGGAGCTTAACCCGGTCGGATTCTCTCTCCGGCCCGTGCCACCCGCTGTTGGTCCGGCCCGCGTGTTCAGCCCCGAAACCGCATCGGGATCAACGTCGGTCCACCCTCGGGCAGCGTGTGCGTCACGCTGTCACGCACGAAACCGCAACGGGTGTACAGCCGGGCGGAACGCTCGGTACTGGCTTCCAGGAATGCCGGCACCCCCGCATCGGAGGCGGCTTTCAACCGGTCGCCGAGGATCGCGGCGCCCGCGCCTTTACCGCGGTGTTGTGGCGCCGTGACGATCACCTGGAGATAGCGGTGCGGGAACTCACGAGGATGTTCGTCTGCCAGCAGTTCCATCACGGTGGCTGCGCGCTGGAGCGGGCGCAGGTCGGGCAGCGCGTCGGCGCGTTCCCTGGCTTCGGCGGCTTCGGACTCGAACCGCGTCGCCGACGTGACGGCCTGCCAGACCGACACCGCCCATATCTCGTCGCCGAGCCCCGCGGTCCATACCTCGTCTTCGCCCAATGCGCGGTCGATCAAGGCAGGCACATAGCCGGCCTGGAACTGCTCGGCCGAATACCCTTCCAGCACCCAGGCACTCACCGCCTCGTCCACGCAGCCCGCGACGAAGGCCTCGATCAGCGCATCGCGTCGGCCGAGGTCGCCGCGCCGGACCGTCAACGTTGTTTTCATCTGTTGTCCTCATGCTCGCCAATAGTGTGTGCCATCGCCAAGATATGGACAGCACATGGGTTTTGCCGGGATTTCGTCACACTGATTCGTGTGTCGACATGGGGAACCGTGATGAGGTGCGCGACCTGCGGGCGGGCAGCTCCTGCAGCCGACGAAGGGTCGCCGCCGCCGCTATTGCTCGCGGTCGTGTCAGGCCCGCGCCTACCGATCACGTCGCGATGCTGTGATCGCGCCGCGGCGCACCGCGCGACCCGCCCACCTCACCACCGTCGGCATTGTGCGCGCCGCCGTCGAGGTAGCCGACAACAACGGCATCGATGGGCTCTCGATGAGCCGCCTGGCAGGCGAACTGGGAATCGCGACAGCGTGCCTGTACCGCCATCCGACCGCGAGGCGCTGCTTGCTGCGATGGCCGAACTCGTGCTCGCCGAAATCCCGCCACCTCCGGCACATTCGACGCACTGGCGAGCCCGGCTCACGCACGAGGCCAGCGAAGAGTGGCGGCTCTACGGCAGGCACCCCTGGATGCTGACAGTCCTCGCGCGCACCCGCCCTCCACTGGGGCCCGCCCTGTTCGACATCGCGGAACGCACCCTGTCGACCCTGGACCGCCCTGGCCTGCCGCCGGAGCGAATGCTCGCGATCTACCTGTCGGTCTCCGGTCTGGTCCAGGGCCTCGCACCGCTGTGGCGCTCCGAGCGGGCGGACCTGATCGGCGGTGTGGAACTCCGCGCCTGGTCGGACGCGCGCCACGGCGAGCTCCTGGAACTCCTGGACCCGACCACCCGACCAGTGCTGCACCGACTCTTCACCAACGCTCCCACCGGCCTGGATCTCGATGTCGACGCCCTGCTGGAGACCGGACTACCTGCTGCTCGACGGCGTCGCGATGCGCCACCTGCCGCCCACCGAATAGCCTGTGCTCATGACCGCTGTTGCAGATCGTTCACTAGGACCGGAACTGGCTCGCACCCAAACCGTCGGGCCCGACACCGATGTGCTCGTCATCGGATTGACCTCCTCGGAGAACGGCCCGGCGATCGCGCCCGATGACCTGTTCAGTGACGTGCTCGACGCCGACACCCGCGCGGAATTGCTGGACCAGCTCGGCGCGGTCGGCGCGAAGGGCAAGGCCGAGGAATTGTCCCGGGTGCCCGCGCCGGCTGGGCTGGACGGGGTGACCAGCGTGCTCGCGGTCGGCCTCGGCGCCGCCGAGAAGGTCGACGCCGAGCAGATCCGCCGCTCGGCTGGTGTTGCGGCGCGTGCGCTGTCGGGGACCGAGCTGGTGGCGACCACCCTCTCGGGCCTCGACCTCGGCGCCGCCGCCGAGGGCTTCTACCTCGGCGCGTACGCGTTCACGCCGTTCAAGTCGGGCAAGTCCGCGCCGAAGCCGGACGAGCGTCCGGTTGCCAGAGTCGAATTGCTGGTGCCGGAGCCGGAATTCGGCGAGGCGGCGCTGATCAAGGCGCAACTGGTCGCCGAGGCCGTCGCCACCGCGCGGGATTTCGTGAACACCCCGCCGAGCCATCTCTTCCCCGCCGAATTCGCCGCGCGTGCGCAGGTACTGGCCGAGGCGGCCGGGCTCGAGGTCGAGGTGCTCGACGAACAGGCTTTGGAGGCAGGGGGGTTCGGTGGCGTGCTCGGCGTCGGCAAGGGTTCGTCGCGCCCGCCGCGACTGGTCCGGATCACCTACGCGGGCGGCCCCAAGAAGGTCGCGCTGATCGGCAAGGGCATCACCTTCGACACCGGCGGCATCTCCATCAAGCCTGCACAGAACATGGAGAACATGACCTCGGACATGGCAGGCGCCGCCGCGGTCGTCGCCACCACGCTGCTGGCCGCCCGCCTCGGACTGCCGATCACTGTCACCGCGACCGTCCCGATGGCCGAGAACATGCCATCGGCCACCGCACAGCGCCCCGGCGACGTGCTCACCCAGTACGGCGGCACCACCGTCGAGGTGATCAATACCGATGCCGAGGGCCGTCTCATCCTCGCCGACGCGATCGTGCGGGCCGGTGAGGACCGACCCGATTACCTGATCGACGTGGCGACCCTGACCGGCGCCCAGATGGTCGCACTCGGCACCAGGACCCCCGGCGTGATGGGTACCGACGAGTTCCGTGACCGGGTCGCGAAGATCTCCCGCGAGGTCGGTGAAAACGGCTGGGCCATGCCGCTTCCCACGGAACTGCGCGCGGACCTGAACTCGAAGATCGCCGACCTGGCCAATGTCGCGCCGCACCGCTGGGGCGGCATGCTCTCGGCAGCACTGTTCCTCAAGGAGTTCGTGCCAGAGGGTGTGCAGTGGGCGCACCTGGATGTCGCGGGCCCGGCATACAACACCGGCGGCCCGTTCGGCTACATCGGCAAGGGCGGCACCGGTGTACCGGTCCGCACCCTCATCGCGGTGATCGAAGACATCGCCGCCGAGTAGTCATCCCGACGCCGTCCGAAGGTCCCCCGATCCGCCGCGAGCGGGCACCGGGCGACCTTCGGACGGGCCACCCGGGTGAACATATTGAACGAAAAGCGGGCCAAAACCTACAGATCGCGCAGATCCTGCTCCATCGCGCGCTGTCGCTCGATGCGCTTCCTGGCCTCGTAATCACGCATCCGCTGCGGATAGCCAGTTTTGCGTACGTCGTAGACCGGGATGCGCAAATCTCCGGCAAGCCGCTGCGCTCCGCGCTCGCCGACCACCCGGCGCGTCCATTCCCCATCAACGGCAATAAGCACGACAGTGACGTCGGTCACTGTGGTTTTCGGTTCGATATACCCCTCGACCCCGGTGTGGGTACGCACCCACTGAGCCAGATAGCGGGCATCGTCGCTACGCGAGGAACCCGCACGTAGAACGCTGCTGCCCCGCGCTGTGGCACCCCGAAAACGATCCAGCAAACCCACCGCAGTCGACCTCCTGTCCGACACCGGGAATCGCTCGTCACCGGTCTTCCCATCTTGCCAGCTCTGTGCAGTTCGCTGCCCTGTGCTACGTGAGAAGCGGACGGGTGCAAGGATGGAACGCGGTACAAGAACCACACGGATCTCCGGTGCCACGCACAATGATCGGTGGCTTTCGAGCATTCATCGCAACCCGCGATGCGTGCTCGCAGAGAGATCAACTGTTGTAGAACCCGTCGAGCAGTCAGAGGAGTCAACGGACATGGCCTTCTCCGTCCAGATGCCCGCTCTTGGTGAGAGCGTCACCGAGGGAACGGTGACAAGGTGGCTGAAGCAGGAAGGAGACACGGTCGAGGTCGACGAGCCACTGCTCGAGGTCTCCACCGACAAGGTCGACACCGAGATCCCGTCGCCAACCGCGGGCGTGTTGTCGAAGATCGTCGCCCAAGAAGATGATGTGGTCGAGGTCGGCGGTGAACTCGGCGTGATCAGCGAAGCCGGTGAAGCCCCCGCGCCCGCCGCAGCTCCTGCACCCGAAGCCGCGCAAGCACCCGCCCCGGCACCGGAGCCCGCGCCCCAACCGGCTCCCACGCCGGTCGCCACGGCGGCACCCGCACCCGCGGCACCCGCACCCGCGGCACCCGCCGCGCCTGCGGCAGCCGCCGGTTCGGGTACTCCGGTCAAGATGCCGGAACTCGGCGAATCGGTCACCGAGGGCACCGTCACCCGCTGGCTGAAGGCCGTCGGTGACCAGATCGCCGTCGACGAGCCGCTGCTCGAGGTCTCCACCGACAAGGTGGACACCGAGATCCCGTCGCCCGTCGCAGGCACCCTGCTGGAGATCACCGCGCAGGAAGACGACATCGTCGCTGTCGGTGGACAGCTCGGCGTCGTCGGCACCGGGTCTCCGGCCGCCGCGGCCCCGGCTGCGCCGGCACCGGCTCCCGCACCCGCGGCTCCAGCGCCCGCACCGGCCCCAGCACCGGCTCCCGCACCCGCGCCTGCTCCCGCGGCCGCCGCCCCGGCACCTGCGGCACCCAAGCCCGCTCCGGTTCCGGCCGCTGTGGCCGCCGCGCCCGCCGCGGACTCCTCCGGCAATGGCGCGACCCCATACGTCACTCCCCTGGTCCGCAAGCTGGCCGAGGAGAACGGCGTCGACCTGACCGCGCTGACCGGTTCCGGTGTCGGTGGACGCATCCGCAAGCAGGATGTGCTCGCCGCCGCGGAAGCCAAGAAGGCACCGGCCGCCACACCGTCGGCGCCCGCAGCGGCCGCACCGGCCAAGGCACCCGCAGCCGCACCCGCCGCGGCACAGTCGCAGCTCGCGCACCTGCGTGGCACCGTGCAGAAGGCGAGCCGTATCCGGCAGATCACCGCGACCAAGACCAGGGAATCGCTGCAGACCACCGCGCAGCTGACCCAGGTGCACGAGGCGGACGTCACCAAGATCGCCGCACTGCGCGGCCTCGCGAAGGCCTCGTTCAAGGAGCGTGAGGGCGTCAACCTGACGTTCCTGCCGTTCTTCGCCAAGGCGGTCGTCGAGGCGCTCGGCGTGCACCCGAACGTCAACGCGAGCTACGACGAGGGCACCAAGGAGATCACCTACCACGCATCGGTGCACCTCGGCATTGCCGTCGACACCGAGCAGGGTCTGCTCTCCCCGGTGATTCACAACGCGAGCGATCTGTCGCTGGCCGGGCTGGCGCGTGCCATCGCGGACATCGCCAACCGCGCGCGCACCGGTGGCCTCAAGCCGGACGAGTTGGCCGGTGGCACCTTCACCATCACCAATATCGGCAGCCAAGGCGCACTGTTCGACACCCCGATCCTGGTGCCGCCGCAGGCGGGCATGCTCGGCACGGGCGCGATCGTCAAGCGCCCCGTGGTCGTCACCGACGAGACGGGCAACGAATCCATCGGCGTCCGTTCGATGTGCTACCTCCCGCTCACCTACGATCACCGCCTCATCGATGGCGCCGACGCGGGTCGGTTCCTGACCACGATCCGCCACCGGCTCGAGGAAGCGGCGTTCGAAGCCGATCTCGGCCTGTAATTCGGGAAGGTCGGACTGTCACGCATGAAGGTGGTGATCGCCGGTTCGTCCGGACTGATCGGGACGGCGCTCGTCGCGGCACTTCGCCGCGACGGGCATGACGTCGCCCGCCTCGTGCGTCGTCCGGCCGCGGCCCCGGACGAGTACGTGTGGGATCCCGCTCGCGCCGAATTGGACGAGCGGGCCCTGCGCGGCGCGGACGCGGTGGTCAACCTGTGTGGTGCGAGCATCGGGCGCAGGCGCTGGAATGGCAGTTACAAGCAGGAACTGCGCGACAGCCGAATCACCCCGACCGATGTGCTCGCCAACGCCGTCGCAGCGGCGGGTGTTCCGGTGCTGGTCAACGGCAGCGGCGTGCACTACTACGGCGGCGAGACCGGCGACCGTGTCGTCGACGAAACCTCGCCCGCCGGTGCGGGTTTCCTCGCCACCCTGTGCCGCGACTGGGAGGCCGCGACCGAACCCGCCACTGCCGCGGGCGTGCGCACGGTGCTACTGCGTAGTGCCGTGGTGTTGTCGCACAGTGGCGGCATGCTCGGCATGCTGCAACCACTGTATTCACTCGGCCTCGGCGGCCGACTCGGCAACGGCAGACAGTACACGCCGTGGATCTCGATGGACGACGAGATCGGCTCGATCATCTTCGCGCTCACCGACGACACGATTTCCGGACCGATCAACGCGGTCGGACCGGCGCCGGTCACCAACGCCGAATTCAATCGCGCGCTCGGCCGGGCACTGCACCGTCCGACCCCGATGGTGATGCCCGCGTTCGCGTTGCGCGCGCTGATCGGTGAGTTCGCGCAGGAGGCGATCCTGCACGGCCCACGGGCCATCCCCACCGCACTCGAGGAAGCGGGCTATCCATTCCAGCACCACACCATCGGCGCCGCGCTCGCGGCGACGTTGGGCCGCGAGGGAGATGAGCGATGACCGAACTACAGGCACAACCGGTGCTGGTCATCCGCGACGCACACGAAGGCGATCTGCCATCGGTGCTGGAGATCCACAACGCGAATATCGCCACCTCCACGGCCATTTGGGACGAGGAGCAGGTCGGCCTCGACGAGCGGCAGGCCTGGTTCCGGACCCGCACCGCCGCCGGAATGCCGATTCTCGTTGCCGACATCGAGGGCGAAGTCGCCGGTTATGCCAGCTACGGCCAATGGCGGCCGAAGTCCGGCTACCGGTTCTCGGTGGAGAACTCGGTGTACGTCGCGGACCGATTCCAGCGGCGCGGGGTCGCCACCGCGCTGCTCACCGCGTTGGTCGAGCGGGCGCGCGCCAGCGGCACCGTGCACGCGATGATCGCCGCGATCGAATCGAGCAACACCGGGTCGATCGCACTGCATGAACGCTTCGACTTCCGCATCGTCGGCGAACTCCCACAGGTGGGCTGGAAGTTCGAGCGCTGGATGGACCTGACACTGATGCAATTGACGTTGCCTATCGACCCGCTCTAGCGCCCTGCCGATCCCGAGCTATCTACCCGAGCGGTGTCTTGCCGTCTCGGGCAGCTGTCGTAGGAGAGTCGATGACCGAGCCGGCTACCGTGTGGCATCCCCCACACCACACCGGTAGAACCTGTGAGCCGGCTGAGCGTACCGTCGAGGACGTGAACGACACGCGCACCACGTGGTCCGCCCGATTCGATACGACCCCGATCGTGGTCAAGGATCTCGGACTCATCGACTACCACAGTGCCTGGGACCTGCAGCGCACGATCGCCGCCGAGCGAGCCGACGGCGTCGGAAACGACCACCTGCTGCTGCTCGAGCACCCGTCGGTGTACACGGCGGGCCGTCGCACCGAGGCCGAGGATCTGCCGATCGACGGCAGCCCGGTAGTCGAGGTCGATCGCGGCGGCAAGATCACCTGGCACGGGCCCGGCCAACTCGTCGGCTATCCGATCGTGCGGCTCGCCGAACCGGTGGACGTGGTGCAGTACGTGCGCAGGCTGGAGCAGGCGCTGATCACCGTGTGTACCGATCTCGGCCTGACCTGCGGCCGTATCGAGGGCCGGTCGGGCGTATGGCTGCCCGCGACCGAGTTCTTCGCCGAACGCAAGATCGCCGCGATCGGTGTGCGTGTGCAGCGTGGCGTTGCCCTGCACGGCATTTCGCTGAACTGCAATTCCGCGCTCGACGGCTTCCAGGCGATCATCCCGTGCGGCATCCGGGACGCAGGCGTCACCACGCTGACGCGCGAGCTCGGCCGCGAAGTGACGGTGGCGGAGGTCAAGCCCGCGGTCACCGACGCGATCATCCGCGCGCTCGACGGCGAACTCCCGGTGACCGCGCACGACATCGCACGCGTCACACCGCAGCCCGCACCGGGCGTCGGCGCGTGACCGCGGAGACCGATGGCGCAGCAGCGGGGGAAAACACCGGGCGTAGCATCGGTTCGGTGACCTCAGCTTCAGCACCAGCACCAGCACCAGCAGGACGCAAACTGCTACGCATCGAGGCGCGCAACGCGGAGACCCCGATCGAGCGCAAACCTCAATGGATTCGCACCAAGGCCAAGATGGGCCCGGAATACACCGAACTCAAGGGACTGGTCAAACGCGAGGGCCTGCACACGGTGTGCGAGGAAGCGGGCTGTCCCAACATCTTCGAGTGCTGGGAAGATCGCGAAGCCACCTTCCTCATCGGCGGCGAGCAGTGCACGAGGCGCTGCGACTTCTGCCAGATCGACACCGGCAAGCCGGCCGCACTGGACCGCGACGAGCCCCGCCGGGTCGCCGAGAGCGTTCAGGCGATGGGCCTGCGCTACTCGACCATCACCGGTGTCGCCCGCGACGACCTGGAGGACGGCGGTGCCTGGCTCTACGCCGAAACCGTCCGCGCTATCAAGCAACTCAACCCGAACACCGGCGTCGAACTACTCATCCCCGACTTCAACGCCGACCCCGATCAGCTGGCCGAGGTGTTCTCCTCACGCCCCGAGGTGCTCGCGCACAACCTGGAAACCGTGCCGCGCATCTTCAAGCGGATCCGCCCGGCCTTCCGCTACGAGCGTTCGCTCTCGGTGCTGACCGCGGCGCGCGAAGCCGGGCTGGTCACCAAGTCCAACCTGATCCTCGGCATGGGCGAGACCCCGGAAGAGGTCACCCAGGCAATGCGCGACCTGCACGAGGCCGGCTGCGACATCCTCACCATCACCCAGTATCTGCGCCCGTCCCCCCGGCACCACCCGGTCGACCGCTGGGTGAAGCCCGAGGAATTCGTCGAGCACTCGAAGATGGCCGAGGAAATCGGCTTCGCGGGCGTCATGGCGGGCCCCCTGGTCCGCTCCTCTTACCGCGCAGGCCGCCTCTACACCCAGGCGATGACCCACCACGGCCGTGAAATCCCCACCACCATGGCCCATCTCGCCAAGGAAGGCACCGCCTCCCAGGAGGCGAGCGCGGTCCTCGCGCGCTTCGGTTCCTGAGCGACCGCACCTGACTCGGTCCCCGCACTCCGGCGCAGAATCGCCGGTGGGCGGGGACCGAGTCGTTTGTTCGGTGGTCTATCGATGTGCCCTGCCTGCGGGCCCCTTTTCTGCGCGTTCGTCCGATCCGTGGACGCGGCGCGACCGGTGGTGGGAAGCTCGATGTACGGCAGGTGTCGGCGAGGAAGCGAGACACACAGTGGACAAGGCGAGTGCAGCTGCCGGGGGCAACGGCAGAGTAGTGAGCGCGGGGCGGCCGGAGGACATCCGGAATGTGGTGCTGGTCGGGCACAGCGGGTCGGGGAAGACAACGCTGGTCGAGGCGTTGGCGCTGACGACCGGGGCGGTGAATCGGGCAGGGCGGGTCGAGGACGGCACCTCCCTGTCGGATTACGACGAGATCGAGCATCGTCAGCATCGGTCGGTGCAGCTGTCGGTGGTGCCGATCTCCTGGGCGGGAATCAAGATCAACCTGGTGGACACGCCCGGCTATGCCGATTTCGTCGGTGAGCTACGTGCGGGCCTCCGGGCGACCGACGCGGCGCTGTTCGTCGTTTCCGCGGCGGAGGGCGCCGAGGCGGTCAGTGGTGCGACCCGCGCGCTGTGGGAGGAATGCGCGGCGGTGGGGATGCCGCGCGCGATCGTGATCACCCACCTGGACACCGCACGCGCCGATTTCGACGAGATGACCGAGACCTGCCGCGCCGTTCTCGGCGACGGTTCGTCGGAAAACATTCTGCCGCTGCATCTTCCGGTGTACGGCCCGAAAAGTCCCGATGGTCATCGACCGGTCACCGGGCTGGTCGAGCTGCTGCCGCACTGCGTAGTCGACTACTCCTCCGGTGCATGCACGCAGGTCGAACCATCCGCCGATCAGAT
This sequence comes from Nocardia sp. NPDC051463, assembly GCF_040681975.1. Classification (NCBI taxonomy): domain Bacteria; kingdom Bacillati; phylum Actinomycetota; class Actinomycetes; order Mycobacteriales; family Nocardiaceae; genus Nocardia; species Nocardia sp. NPDC051463. Next base: position 142,016 of record NZ_JBFBAB010000015.1, on the reverse strand, counting down.
GACGGCGTTGGAGGAAGCGCGCAACCGCCTCATCGAGGGCATCATTGCCGAGAGCGAGGACGAATCGCTCATGGAGCGCTACCTCGGTGGCGAGGAGATCGATCTCGCCACGCTCGTCACCGACCTCGAACGCGCGGTCGCCCGCGGCAGCTTCCATCCCGTGCTGTTCGGGGCGCAAGCGCCGGAAGGCGCCAAACAGGGACTCGGCACCGTCGAATTGCTCGACCTGATCACCGGTGGCTTCCCGACACCAGCAGAGCACGCCGTCTCCGCGATCACCACCACCAATGGCGCCGCGCGACAGCCGCTGCATTGCGACCCGGCGGGCGTGCTGGCCGCCGAGGTGATCCGGACAGCATCGGACCCCTATGTCGGTAGGGTGTCGCTGGTCCGGGTCTTCTCCGGCACCCTGCACGCCGACGACACCGTGCACGTATGCGGTCACGGGCACGAGGACCGCGGCCACGTGAACCACGATGTCGACGAACGGATCGGCGGGGTCACCGCACCGTTCGGCAAACAGCAGCGCCCGCTTGGGCAGGCGATCGCGGGCGATATCGCCTACGTCACCAAACTCAGCAGCGCCGAGACCGGCGACACCCTGTCCGGCACGGCGGCGCCGCTGCTCATCGAACCGTGGCCGATGCCGGATCCGCTACTCCCCATTGCCATTCAGGCCCGCAGCAAGGCCGATGAGGACAAGCTCTCCTCCGGCCTCGCGCGCCTGGTAGCCGAGGATCCCGCGGTGCGGCTGGAGCAGAACGCCGACACCCACCAGATCGTGCTGTGGTGTCTCGGCGAGGCGCACCGCGATGTCGCGCTGGAACGGTTGCGCACCCGATTCGGGGTGCAGGTCGATGTGATCGATCACAAGGTCGCGCTGCGAGAGACGTTCGCGGGCAAGACAACCGCGCGCGGCAGGCACGTCAAACAGTCGGGCGGCCACGGCCAATACGCCGTCTGCGAGATCGAGGTGGAGCCGCTGCCCGGCGGGTCCGGCATCGAATTCGTCGACAAAGTGGTCGGCGGTGTCGTTCCACGCCAATTCATTCCGTCGGTGGAAAAGGGCGTCCGCGCACAGGCGTTGCGCGGTGTGGCGGCAGGCTATCCCCTTGTCGATGTGCGGGTCACGCTCTTCGACGGCAAGGCCCACTCGGTCGATTCCTCCGATGCCGCCTTCCAAACCGCGGGTGCGCTCGCCCTGCGCGAGGCGGCGAGCGCGGCGGGCATCGCGCTGCTCGAACCGCTCGACGAGGTCTGGGTTGTCGTCACCGACGACTATGTCGGCCCGGTCCTCACCGATTTGTCCAGCCGCCGCGGCCGTGTCCTGGGCACCGAACCGCACGGCATCGGCCGCACCCGCATCCACGCCGAGGTCCCGGAACTCGAGCTCAGCCGCTATGCCATCGATCTGCGTTCCCTCTCACACGGCACCGGCGACTTCAGCCGCACCTACACTCGGCACGAGCAAATGCCCCGGTCGATTGCCACCGCGGTCCGCGGGCGGGCGACGGTCGGGACCTAGCCCGCTGCTGCGAATTGACCTAGCCCGCTGCTGCGATTTCTTGCGGCCGTCCATCGTGCGCCTCGCCCGCATGCAGCTCGGCAGCCGATCTCCCCGACGGGCCATCAGCAACAGGCTCAATGCCCCGAACGGCGGCGGCCGCCATGCTCTCTCGGCCGGGTGGCAGCGTCAGCACTCTGGTGGGTACGGAAAGCACAGCGGCGGCATGAGCAAAGGTGCTGGTTCTGCCGTCTCGACGACGGGTCCGGGTGGTACGGCGGCCTCGGTGGTCGGTGTGGGCTGGGGCGGCACTACTGCGTTCTGATGCGACGACGAACACGCGGATGCCAAGAACCACAGCGCGACGAAGGCACCCACGATGACAGCCACCGCCGCCAGCTGCTGGGGAAGATGCCGGTTGACTCGCACAGGGCCGGTCGCCTGGGCTGGGAAAAGCCGACGGATGGTCAGTGCAGGTCGAAGCGATGGCATGCGGAGCCGACGTTCGTTGACGACCGGCTTGGCTCGACCTGGCAACAGTCCCGGTGCGGTTTGTGGCGGTAACCAATTCTCGGAGGGTGCCTGTGCGCTGACCGGGCGCAGCACGTCGTCATATTCGTCGTCATATTCGTCGTCGTAGTCGTAGTCGTAGCCATCGGCATGAGTATCGGCATCGGCATACGCATCGGCATCGGCATCGGCATCGGCATCGGCATCGATCCACGACGACCATTGGCCGGTGAAGGACGACTCCGGACCGCCGGATTCCGGCGACTCGACATCGCCCGCATCGACTTCCCTCTCGTAACGCCAGTCCCGGTCCGGTACCTGGGCTCGGTAGGACTGCGGCATATCCGCATCGAGATCGTGGACGGTCGACGACACGCGATGATCCGCACCGAATGTGCTCGGCGACGGCGGCTCGACCTCGGAATCGGGCACGATCAACGGCGGCTGACCATCGATCAGCGACGATCGCCCTGACGGCTCCGTCCCGGTGTCCGGCGTGATCCATGGCGGCGGCACCACGGCGGGCGCCCCTCGTTGCTGCCCACTCGAGTCCGGAGCACGTCGACCCTCCACGGTCGACCACGCGCCGGGTGCTTCGGTGACGAGTTGCGTGTCCGTGCAGCTCGCCGCCGGAGCACTCGCACCGGAATGCGACACCACCGCCTCCGCGTCGTCGGATACATCGTCGGTCCGGCGATCCACGCGGGCGGACAGGGAGCGGCGCGCGCTCTGATCGCCGAGCGGTCGCACCGGGGGCCCGAACCGCGTCACCTGCTCCGATTCATCCGGTCGCACCCGCAGGAGGGTCGCCTCCCGCGACAACTCCGAGTGGTCCGCGGCAGGCACCGGCTGATCTTCCTCCGGTACGTCGTCGAGTTCGGCCGACCGCACCGAGCCGGATGAGGCCGCCGCCGTTGCGGGCAGCGGCGAGGTCGGCGAGCTGTCCGGATCGGCTGCGATCAGCAACGGCGCTGCGCTCGAACTCCCGTCCGGTCGGGTCTGTGACGGAAAGCCCTCCGCGACCAGGTCTTCGCGGGTGACCAGATCGGACATGTGCAAGTCACCGAGTAATGCGTGCACGTCCTCGGCGGACCAGATCAGCCTTCGGTTCGCGGTGCGGATGAACCACGCACGCAGCTGGCCGGGAGTCGACCCCAGCACCACCGGGAATTCGCCCTGCCGCGATTCGACAGTCGAGGTGATGTCCGCTTCCTCGGGCGGCACCACGACCATCAGCCCGTCGACATGGGCGTCGGCATGGCGCTCGCGAACCAGTTCTTTCAGCCTGGAGACGGCATTCGTCATCTGATCGAACCGGCTGCTGTCCGCACGCACCTGGATCGGATCGTCCTCGAACCCGGGCTGTCGCCTATCGGCGGGCGTCAGCGAGCCGATGGTGGCTGCGACGGGGACGGCCGCCTTCGCTCCGACCACGACCACTGCCTGCGGGGTGATCACCACCAGGCCGGCTTCCGCCGCGTGGCCCGCGCCGGGCTCCGGGACAGCACACCCAGGAATCGCCAGTCCCACAATGATGCGATGCCCGGTCCAGGTTCGCATCCATTCGAGCACGCGCTGCTCGGATCCTGGTATCGCCGTTCGCTCGTTGATGACCCGCATCGATGGCCACCCTTCATCGCGTCCACGCTATCGACCGCTCAAAGATATTCGATGCGAAGCTCAATGGAAATTCGAAAGGCACTGCAAGAGCAGGGTATTGGCGGCGCAAGGGCAGGCATACGCCACCGCGGCGGACGAATGCGATCACTCGCCGGTTCCGACGCCGCAGTTCAGGCGCAGATCTGGAGCGACCCTTGTGCATCGCCTTCGAACCCCGGTGGACTGTTCGCGCGATCCGCGCCTCGGTGACCCACGGCAGCGAAGGCGCCTCCGCATGCGTCGTCGTACCACATGGGCAATGCCCGATGGTCGGGCCTCTGTGATCTCGATCATCTCGTGTCGGCGAGCAGGCCGCATCGCGATCACTCCAACCACGCCCGTCCCGCCGCCGACCGGGCTGTACGCAGCCACTATCCTGAGACACATGGCAGTAGGCAAGGGCGGCACACCGTCGAAGGAAGCGAAGGCCGCGGCGAAAGCGGCGCGCAAGCAGCAGTCGAAAGAACGTCGCCGGCAACTGTGGCAGGCGTTCCAGATGCAGCGCAAGGAAGACAAGCTGCTGCTGCCCTTGATGATCGGCGCCGTGGTCGGCATCACCGCCGTGTTCCTGGTGATCGGCCTGATCTTCGGATTGCAGTGGTTCCTGCTGCCGCTCGGTCTGCTGCTCGGTGTGCTCGTGGCGTTCATCATCTTCGGGCGGCGCGTGCAGAAGAACGTCTACGCCAAGGCCGAGGGCCAGGCGGGCGCCGGGGCGTGGGTGCTGGAGAACCTGCAGGGCAAGTGGCGGGTCAGCAACGGCATCGCCGCGACCACCCAGCTCGACGCCGTGCACCGGGTGATCGGCCTGCCCGGAGTGATCCTGATCGGCGAGGGTTCCCCACAGCGGCTGAAATCGCTCATCGCGCAGGAGAAGAAACGCACCGCGCGACTCATCGGCGACACGCCGATCTACGACATCATCATCGGTAACGACGAGGGCCAGGTATCGCTGAAGGAGCTGCAGCGCCACCTCACCAAGCTGCCTCGCAATATCGACGTCAAGCGCATGGACCTCATCGAGGGCAGGCTCAGCGCCCTCAACGCGCGCAGCGGCCCGGCACTGCCGAAGGGCCCGATGCCCGCGGGCGCCAAGATGCGCGGCGTGCAGCGCAGCATCCGCAGGCGCTGATCCAGCGGCAAGAATGTCGAAAGGCCCGCGTCCGGGGAATCCGGACGCGGGCCCTTCGGTTATCCGACGCCGTTACGCCGACTGTTCTCTGGTGAGTAGCCAGGTGATCCGGTCGTAGGCGAGCAGGTGATAGACCACGAGCACCGCTGCCGAAACCAGTGCCCACCGCGGCAGTCCCGCGGCCCACAGGAGGGCGGCGCCGCCGAACAGCACAGCAAGCTCGACCGCGAGGCGAACCGGACCAGCCACCGCGACCGGCGCCGCCCCACTTCGACTCGGGTCGCCGGGAACGGCAAAGGTGCCCCACAGCGCGGCGGCCACGATCGGCAGCGCCACCACCAGGATGAACCGCCAGGGCGAATCGAAGGCCAGCCAGCCGGACACCCCGAAGGAAGCGATGGCGGTGAGTTCGAGCAATAGACGAACGGCAAGTAAGGCCGGATTCAGTGACACCCGCGGAGCCTAACGACGTGGGGCCGCCATTGCCCGGCGGTTTCGGACATCTGCAGTCCGCCGCGTCGACGCAGCATCTCGATCACCTCGCGGACGGAGGGTCTCGACACCCGGCGGGCGGGTCGTAACGTGACGCCGCGTCAGCGAGCGCGCGCGACCGCGGTCCCGGTGGCGCGGTCGTGCATGCCGCGACCGTCGGCGTCGGTGAACAGGGCGGGCACCACGAACACCAGCAGCGCCTGCCGAGCCAGCGCACGCACGAAACCGACACCTACCGGCGCATCGACCCGGATCACCCGCAGCCGAAGGAAGTACTGCCCCGGTGTGTAACCGAACAATGTGACCGCACCCACACCGATCACGAACCAGATCAGCAGGGTGAGGCTGGAGGCCGAGCCGCCGCGCACGATCAACAGCGAGATCCCGAGCGCGATCATCCAGTCCACGAACAGGGCGGCGATGCGACGTCCCATACCGGGCAACGAGGCGGGGCCAGACTGTGGCAGACCGAGGTGCTGACCGGGGAACTCAGGGGTTGCCGGGTCATCCGGGTCTGTCGGGGGTCCCGAGAGCCATGATCCGGTGCTGCGTGCCATACCCCCACAATAAGCGCGCCCAGCCGACCGTCCGGCACCGCATAAGCAGAGTTCAGGTCGGTGAGTGTTGCCAGGGATGGGAGGATTACCATGCTGTTCGAGCCCGGGTGGTCAGCGCCACCCGGCCAGCCGCACGTGTAACACTGGCGAAACACAGCCTTGACTGCCGGGAAACACCGCATCCATAGCGTCTGGTCGCGACGAACCCATGCAATCGACACGGGCTGGGAACCGATCCGTAAGGAGTACAAGTGACGTTCAGCACGGCCGACGAGGTCATCAAATTTCTCGCTGACGAGGAAGTCGAGTATGTCGACATCCGCTTCAGCGACCTTCCTGGTGTACAGCAGCACTTCTCGATCCCCGCGAAGGCGTTCACCACCGACCTCGCAGAGGAAGGGCTCGCGTTCGACGGCTCCTCCGTCCGTGGCTTCCAGTCGATCGACGAGTCGGACATGCTCCTTCTCCCCGACTTCAGCACCGCGCGACTGGACCCGTTCCGCGCCGCGAAGACCCTGAACCTCAACTTCTTCGTGCACGACCCGTTCACCCGCGAGGCCTACAGCCGCGACCCGCGCAACATCGCGCGCAAGGCCGAGGAGTACCTGCGTTCGACCGGTATCGCCGACACTGCCTACTTCGGCGCCGAAGCGGAGTTCTACATCTTCGACTCGGTCCGCTACGAATCGGGGATGAACGGCGCGTTCTACGAGATCGACTCGATCTCGGGTTCGTGGAACACCGGCGCGGAGTTCAACCCGGACGGCACCCGCAACCGCGGTTACAAGGTTCGCAACAAGGGTGGTTACTTCCCGGTCGCCCCGTACGACCACTACGTCGACCTGCGCGACAAGATCTCGACCAACCTGCAGGAAGCGGGCTTCGAGCTGGAGCGCGGCCACCATGAGGTCGGCACCGCCGGTCAGGCCGAGATCAACTACAAGTTCGGCACCCTGCTTTCGGCTGCCGACGACCTGCAGCTGTTCAAGTACATCGTGAAGAACACCGCGTGGCAGGAAGGCAAGACCGTCACCTTCATGCCGAAGCCGCTCTTCGGTGACAACGGCTCGGGCATGCACGTGCACCAGTCGCTGTGGAAGGACGGCAAGCCGCTGTTCCACGACGAGGCCGGCTACGCGGGCCTTTCGGATCTGGCGCGCCACTACATCGGCGGCATCCTGCACCACGCGCCGTCGCTGCTCGCCTTCACCAACCCGACGGTGAACTCCTACCACCGTCTGGTTCCCGGCTACGAGGCCCCCATCAACCTGGTGTACTCGCAGCGCAACCGCTCCGCCGCCGTGCGTATCCCGGTCACCGGCAACAACCCGAAGGCCAAGCGCATCGAGTTCCGCGCGCCGGACTCCTCGGGCAACCCGTACCTGGCCTTCGCCGCCATGATGATGGCAGGCCTGGACGGCATCAAGCGCAAGCTCGAGCCGCTGGCTCCGGTCGACAAGGACCTCTACGAGCTCCCGCCGGAGGAGGCCAAGAACATCCCTCAGGCCCCCACCAGCCTGGCGTCGGTCATCGACAAGCTCGAGCAGGACCACGACTACCTCACCGAAGGCAACGTCTTCACCGAGGACCTGATCGAGACCTGGATCTCCATCAAGCGCGAGCAGGAAATCGCCCCGGTGAACCTCCGCCCGCACCCGTACGAGTTCGAGCTCTACTTCGACGTGTAGGCCTCGACTGCGTGTTGCGCCGGATTCGGGCGTTCGGTACGCAGAAGACAGTATCGAGTCCATCCGCTCGGTGATCACATCCGCGATCACCCGGCGGGTGGACTCGCCTGTATCCGGCCACAGATGACCGTGGGTGTCCAATGTGGTCTAGGCGATCGCATGTGCATCCGTGCCTACACCACCTCGATGTCGGCGCCGTTCGCGATGAGCAGGGACGCATCGACGCCGATGCACCGAAGGTGTTGTGGGCGTTGGATTTCCAGTTCGACTCCACCGTCGACGGGAAGGCGGTGAAGATCGCGTCGATGATCGATGAACATGCTCGCGAATCGCCGCTGCACCTCGTCGCGCGGTAGATCACCGCCGCCGAGCTCACGGCCGAGCTGGAGAAGGTGTTCACCACCTGCGGTGGTCCGTGGATCAACCCCGCCCCGCTGACGCTCGCCTATTCCGCGAAAATACAGCAGAGCATCAGGAGCCGATTGATGCGGGCATCGTGCACAGAAAAGTAGTTGGTCCCCGCCCGGCCGAAGGGCTTCACCATATCGAAGCCAGGGCTTGAATCGCCGCGAAAATGAACATCAACCTTGGCGATCGTGGTTGCGAGACCAGCTAGTGGAACAAAATCCAATCCGCGCCGACTCATAAACTTCGCGCTGGCGCCGACTTCTTTCCCGACAAGTGTGCCAAACCCGTCCTGGCACAATTCTCGAATACGACCGAGGCTACCCAAACGGGTCTTCCTAGAATTGACATATCCGACACTTCTACCGTCCGCGTCGTATGCGGAGCGGGAGTTGATCGAACCGACCCGATAATCGAGATTCGGCCCGGTATACACACCCAGGTCACAATCCAGATCATCACCCCAGACCAATGATGACAACTTGTCGCGTCGATGAATTCGAGCCACCGGCCTACTGGATCCGGGGACCATGACGTCAAAAGTGGTTTCGCGGAATCCAAGTCTGGCGACCACTGTGAACTCGGAAATATTTTCCAGCACCTTTTATCCCGTCGCCGAAGGCAGCATCGTCATCCGGCCGACGCCGAGCATCGGCGTCCACGCAGCGTTCTTTTCGAACGCAAACCCGCGCTGTTCGACATACTCGACCACGCTGCCGATACTTATGTTGGTGGTTAAACCTTCGATGGAATGCTTCGCTTCATCCCAAATCTTTGCGGCTTCCGTCTCGATCAATTGATAAGTCTGGTATATCGTCGCCACGATACCGACCACCAACTTGACTTTCTCATATATCTTGACCATTCGCCAGGCAGTCCATGCTGCGGCCACAATATCCGCGAGCGGATCTTCCGGGCCGCCGCCGACGGCGATGATTGCCGCGTCGCCGGCGATCATTTTCAGAGCTTCTTCAGCCAGCGCCTTGATGGCGGTACTGATGGCTCGGTCGATCGCGGATACGACGACCCTCACCAGATTTACAATTGCCTCATAACCCGCTTTATAAGCATTTGCAACCACCTTCGCCCCATCCCCTATGCCACCGATGCCACTAGTCCAGCGGAACATGTACGAGTCGAAAGCCTTGCCTGTCTCGCCTTGCCATTCCCCACCTAGCTTCCAGGATCCCTTGCGCAATGTCGCCGCGACGGTGTAGCACGCGTCACCCAGCGTGTCATATGCGTCGTGCAGATACATGAGACGATCCCAGTCGCCGGCCAAGGGCTTGAACAGTTTATCTATGAGGCTGTCCCCGGTCACCATCTTGTACGCCTTGTCCGCGATCCATAGATGATTACCACCCATTACCGCTGACCATTTTCCACCGATGCCCTCAGCCTTGAGGGGATTACGGTACTCCACCAGATGCCCGAGCAGGCCCTTGTTGATCGAGTCCGGCTTCTCGGGCACCTTCAGCGTGACATTCTCGTCATTGAAGTTGCCTAGTGACGACGCTCCCGGTACCGCGGAGATATCCGGAAAAGAAGAGCTGTCATCGGGAAAAAGCTTCGCGATATCAGCGGCTCCGGCCCTATCCTGAGCGCCGAATCGATCGTCGACAATGGTGATCTTCCCTTGGATTGTCCCCATACCGGACTGACATTGTTTCAGTTTTTCCGCGAAGAAATCCGCAGGCTCATGCACATGCGGCTTCAAGAGCGATAATAGGCCATCTAAGCCAACGGATTCCGTGCACTCCTTGCCGGCCCAGGCGATCATCGGCGCGAAGTGCTCGGCCTGTTCGGCCAGCAATGCGTTGAAGGCCGTGAAGTCCTCGGTCACTGGCACGTTCAGTACGTCGGCCACTAGCCCCTCCCAATCTTGTTGCAGAACAAGACATGCTATCCGACCGCGCTCAATCCCCAAGGGACGGTGCGTAAGACGCCACAAGCAACGGCTACCATCGACGGCAACAGATGCGGGTGCGGGAGTGCGACGTGGACGAGTTCAACCCTCAGGCCCTGCTGGCCGAGATCGATCGACGGAAGGCCGAACTGGAAGAGGCAAACAGACAACTGTCTGCTATTTCCGCGACAGCACAATCCCAGGACGGCTTGGTCGAAGTCGTGGTCAGTGCGACCGGGGCGGTGAAGACAGTGCGCCTCGCTCCAGAAGTCTTTCGACGTAGCAGTCCGCAATACCTCGCCGGCTCGCTGGTTGCGGCCATCCAGCAAGCCACCCGCAAGGTAGCTCCGTCCAGAAAACAGGCGACGGCGCCGAGCGCCGCGATCCGCAGGGACTTCTCGGACCTGGCGGAGGCGAACCCGGAACTGTCGCCCGCGACCCTGATTCCTGCATCACGTCCTGACACCCTTCGTGGCGAGGTCGGCGGCTATGGGGCTTCGAACGACCGAACGGTCCGGGCAACGGTGAATTCGATGGGAATCGTTACCACCATTGATATTTCGCCGAGCGTCTTTCGTGGAAGCACCGTCATGCGACTGGAGACCGCGATCGTTCAGGCGACGCAAAGAGCGGCGCGGGCACTGTTCGAATCCCGATCCGATGCGCTGGAGCCAGACCTTCGAGAATCCGAGACGGCGCCACAGGCCCCCGATCTGGACGCGCTCTACCCGGTTCCCGACGCAGTCGAACCTCCTGCGCCCCAGACACATACGTTCACGCCCGAACCAGCACAGCCCCGGCCCGCTCCCGCGGGTCCCACTGGCCACGTCATTCCAGGAACACGCAAGCCTAATCGGGATGCGCTACACACCCCGCATGATCTGGACGACGAGGGCGACTACTACCAGCACCACCGACAGAACGGGTGGTTGGTCTGACCACCGAGCAGGGGTTTCTAGGCTTGGATGCGCGCGCAACCCCGGCCGGCGGGCTGCTGCATCGACGACAAACCAAGACGAAGCCGGCCGCCGTCCTGCCGACACAGCAGCAGTCGGTCGGCCGGAAGCCCGGTCGAAAGCGCAAGAGGTGACGGATATTCCGCGTACGCGCGCTCAATCTTCCGGCGACAGGACGAATCCCGTTGATTGGAATGGGAATCCTGTTGAGCGGGAACAGAATCTCGGTGAGCGCGACAGTTGCGGCGAAACCGGAGAGAACAGCTGCAGACACCTCGGCCTTGGTTCTACTGTCCCGCGCCATGAAGATTTCTATTGTTTCTTTCATTACCGCCGCCATGGCAACATTCGCGCTGACCGCAACCGGTTCGCCGCCTACCGCGATTGCCGATCCCGCCGTCGATGCGGCGGCGGCGCGGATCGAGTTGCAGGGGGCGGTAAATGTTCGGGATATCGGCGGATATCGCACCTATGACGGGGCGATAGTCAAGTCAGGCACAGCTTTTCGAGCCGATTCATTGGACAAGCTGACCCCTGCGGATGTGCAGAAGCTGGGCAGCCTGAACCTGAAGGCGGCCATCGATCTGCGGACGCCCGCGGAGATCCAGTTCTCGGGGCCCGACAAGCTGCCGGCGGGTGTGCAGCAGGTGCCGCGGCCGATCGATGACACCGGGCTTTTCCAGCAGATGCTGCAGGCGATCCAGTCTCGCGATCCGCAGCGGCAGGAGGAATTGCTCGGCAACGGACGGGCCGAGGAGATCATGGCAGGGGTCTATCGGAGCTTCTTCAATACCGACTCGCTGGCCAAATTCGGGCAGACGATCAAGGATCTCGCGGCAACCGACAAGGCCACGCTCTATCACTGCACCGCAGGCAAGGACCGAACCGGCTGGGTGACCTACGTGGTCCTGCGGGCGGTCGGCGTGCCGGAACAGACTGCGCGCCAAGACTATTTGCTGTCGAATCAGTTCCGGGCCGCGGCCGATGCGAAGCTGCGCGATGACGTGAAACGAGCCGGTCTGATGCAGAATCCCGATCTGCTGATTCCGTTGCAGGAAGTTCGTGCCGCCTATCTGGAAACGGCGGTCGACAAACTGGAAGCGGACTACGGAGACTTCGGGAAGTTTCTGACCCAGGGGCTCGGCCTCGACGCCAGGACCATCCTGCAACTGCGCAAGAACCTCGTCGGCTGATATTCTTGAGATGTCGTAACAACAGAATGGCCCGCCGTCCTATCGAACGGCGGGCCATTTTCGCGCGCGGACGAACTCTCTGCTACGCGACCAGGGGCAGCTGTCCCGTCGCCGCTGTCCGCGCGTCCCTTGCCTGCGTCTGGGCAACCCGTCCGAATCCGCGGAAGACCGGTACCGCTAGCTTACGACTCGAGGGCCGCAGCCCCCACGACGCCACTGCGCACAGTGCGAAGAAGCCGGTGTAGAACAGGTGGTTCGCGCCGGAGCCGTGCGCGATGTGCGAGGCGAACGCTCCGGTCAGATCGAAGAATGTGCCCGCGTACGCCCATTCCTTCACCAGTGGGAATCGCGGCGCGGCAATTGTCAAGGCACCGAGCACTTTCCACACACCCAGAATGGTCATGACGTAGGTCGGGTACCCCAGTTCGGTCATGCCACTCGCGGTGTCGGCACGGTGCACCAGGTCGGCGACACCGCCCGACGCCAGAATGAAGACCGTCACCGCGGTCGTGGTCCAGTATCCGATCGATCGCGCATTGCGCACAGCGGCTCTCCTCGCCTCGCTCCTGCGGCGCGAGTGTGCTGCGCCGTCACACCCCTGACCGTTCGCACGGCCCGGATGTGACAGCGCAGGTCACAGCCGAGTCCAGTCCTACTGGACTTCGAGCTCCATCAGTCCGAGCGTCTCCGTATCGGCCAGCAGGTCGATCGCGACGATCCGACCGTCGGACACGGTGAAGTCGAAGACCACCCGCGGTGTCCCGCCCACCGCCCACACCGCGCCCGCTCGACCGTCGATGAGCGCCAGTCGCGCCGCTTCGGCCCGGCCGGAGAAGGTTTCGGCCACGGCGCCGGCACCGAGCGCCGCCACCGCGCCCGTCGCCATGGCGGCGGCATCCACGCGCAGCACCACATCCGGATCGAGCAGTGTCAGCAACCGCTCGAACTCTCCGCTGCGCGACGCCGCCAGAAACGCGTCGACGACCTCGCGCTGCCGATCGCGGTCGGCGGCCGCCCGCGCACCCTGGACCCGCCGCCGCGCCCGGCTGGCCAATTGCCGTGCCGCCGCCGGACTCTTGCCGACGATCGGGGCGATCTCATCGAATGGCACCGCGAACATGTCGTGCAGGACGAAGGACAACCGCTCCGGGGGCGCCAGTGTGTCGAGCACCACCAGCAGTGCGAGTCCGATCGAATCACCGAGCACCGCTTGCTGTTCCGGACCGTCGGCGGACGGCACCGGCTCCAGGTCGTCGAGTGGTTCCTCGCGCCGCGTCTTGCGGGACTGGAGCATGTTCAGGCAGACCCGCGCCACCACGGTGGTCAGCCAGCCACCCAAATTGTCGATCTCGTCGGCGTCCGAACGACTCAGCCGCAGCCACGCTTCCTGGAGCGCATCGTCGGCTTCGCTTCCCGAGCCGAGCATTCGGTAGGCCACCGCGAGCAGGTGCGTCCGATGCTCTTCGAAGCGCTCGGCAAGAAAATTCTCGTCCATGTCACATTCTCCCGATTCGGTCGGTCAAGTAGACGAACCGGAGTGAACACCGGGAAATCCGCTGGCAAGCGAACACAAGGAGCCGATCATGATCGCAGGACTGCAGACCATCGTGTACCCCGTCACCGACCTCGTCAAGGCGAAGAGCCTATTCAGTGCGCTATTCGGCGCGCAGCCGATCGCCGACACCCCGTACTACGTCGGCTATCGGGTGGCAGGCCAGGACATCGGCCTCGATCCGAACGGCGCGCAGAAGGGCATGACGGGACCGATCGGCTACTGGCACGTCGCGGACATCCACAAGCACCTCGCGGCCCTGGTCGAGGCGGGTGCCGAAGCGCGCGAGGAGCCCACCGACGTAGGCGGCGGGAAGCTGATCGCCACGGTCACCGATGCCGACGGCAATGTCCTGGGCCTGCTGCAGCCGTGACCGCGTGACCGGCACCCTGCTTCCAGGGGCTGGACACCTCGCCCGGGAGCGGTCGATAGTGCTCAGGTGAATGTGGGCGCTGCGTTGTCGCGAGTGTTGGTCGGGGTGCTGTTGCTACTCGGGGTGGTGGCGCCGGTGTCGGCCGCCGATCCGGCCGGGTTGCCGTTCACGTGGACGCAGAGCTATATCACCGCGCCGGACGGCACCCGGTTGCACGCGGACATCATGCGCCCGGTCGGGATCTCCGAGGACACGCGTACCCCGGTGGTACTCACTGTGAGCCCGTATCGTTCGCACCTGGCCTATCTGAGCATCCCGCACCTGACGGACGGTCCCTCGATCGACTTCCTCCCCGTCGACATGTTCCTGCGCGCCGGCTACACCTACGTGATCGTCGATCTGCGTGGGTTCGGCGGATCGTCGGGATGCCCGGATTACGGTGGGCCAGGGGAACGTTCGGATGTCACCAGCGCGGTGGAGTGGGCGGCGAGCCAGCCGTGGTCGACCGGCAAGGTCGGCATGGTCGGCGTCTCCTATGAGGGGTGGACCGCCATGATGGGCCTTGCCGGCAAGCCGAAGGGCCTTGCCGCGGTGGGCTCGTTCGCGTCTGCGGTCGATCCGTACACCTACCTGTACATGCAGGGTGTGTCGTGGAAGTTCAGCGGTAAGCCGGTCCTCGACAGAGGCATCCGCCCGGCCGACCAGGTGGGCCTGGAACACCTGCTCGTCGCCTCTACGCCGGGCCGCTGGGACGACTCTCCCGAGTATCAGGCCAACGCCGTGCAGTTGTCGCCGCAGTGCTACGCGCAGTACGCCGCGAACACCGCCGACCACAATGTGAACTCCGAGTTCTGGCGCGACCGCAATCTGGTCGACAAGTTGCGCGGCAACACGATTCCGCTCTTTCTCGCCCAAGGGTTCCTCGACTACAACACCAGGGCCTACCGCGTGTTCGATGTGTGGGATGCGCTCGGCCCCGGCGAGCACCGGGCCTGGTTCGGCCAGTGGAGTCACAGCGATTGCCACGAGAAGTGCGGCACCCCGAATTTCGACGCCGAACTGCTCGCGTTCTTCGACAGGCATGTCGCGGGCCGCGACGTCGAGGTACCGGGTCCGCGCGTCAGGGTCGGCCAGTACGACGGAGGTTGGCGCTCGGAATCCGCGTGGCCACCGAAGGACATGCGACGGGTCTCGGTGGATCTGCGACCCGGCGTCTACACCGACCGTGGGATTATTCCGGGGCCCGATCGAGAGATCTGGTCGGTCTCCGAACCGCTCGCCCAGGACCAACACCTTGCCGGCGCGCCGACGGCATCGTTGCGGCTGGTCGGTCCGCCTGCGGCCACTGTCACCGTCGAGCTGTACGACATCGCCCCGGACGGGCGCGCCACCATCATCACCCGCGGCATCGCGCCGGTGTCGGAGACCGCCGAGGTCCGGATGTTGGCCCAGGATTGGCCGCTGCCCGCGGGTCACCGAATCGGAGCGATGATCACCGATGTCGTCGACGATGTGTGGTCGCACACCCCGGCGAACACCACGGTCACGGTGACCGCGGCCCGGCTCGACCTGCCGCTGCTCGGCGCGCCTCGGCGACCCGACCTGACGGGCGGGGTCAGTGAGGCCCTGATCAAGTGGCGCGCCGAGAAGACGATCACACTCGCCCCCGGTCTGTTGAACAATGCAACGGTGCCCATGAACCTGCCGCTGTACGAGACCGGTGATCGATGACCGAAGATGCCGCGTCCATCAACCCGACCGCGGTCGATGCGCTGGTTGCCGAGCGCTTGGCGCAAGCCCTGCGTTGTGTGACGGTGTCCGCTGACGAACCCGCCGACGACGACCCGGAGTTCACCCGACTGGGCGAGCATCTGGAGCGGTCCTTCCCGCTCGTGCACGACGAATTGGAGCTGGAGCGGTTCGGGCACAGCAGGCTCTACCGATGGGCGGGCACCGCGCCGGACACCGTGGCGGCGATCCTGCTCGCCCACCAGGATGTGGTGCCCGTCGACGACCCGGCGCGCTGGACCCATCCGCCGTTCGCGGGCGTTGTCGACGACGAGTTCATCTGGGGTCGCGGTGCCATCGACGACAAGAGCCGCCTGATGGCCATCCTGGAGGCCGTCGAATCCGCGCTTGCGGCGGGCATCCGGCCCGAACACACCGTATATCTGGCCTTCGGGCACGACGAGGAGGTGTTCGGCGACCAGGGCGCGGTGCGGATGGCGCAGCGGCTGCGTGACGCGGGCGTGCGCGCGGACCTGCTGCTCGACGAAGGCGGCGTGATCACCGACGGCGTCGCCGACGGCGTGGATTGTCCGGTCGCCTCGATCATGTTGGGCGAGAAGGGCTATGCCACCATCCGGTTGTCGGTGTCGGAAGTGGGCGGGCATTCGTCCATGCCGGGCCGCCAGACCGCGGTCGGCCGCATCGCCCGCGCGGTGAGCCGGGTCCAGGACCATCCGATGCCGTTGCGCCTGATTCCGTTGGTGTCCGACATGCTGGCCAGGCTGCGGCATGTCATGCCCGATTCCCGGCGCCGCCTGCTCGGCCTCGCCCGACTTGCCACGCCGCTGATCACCCGGGTGATGGCGGCGGCGCCGCAGACCGAGGCGCTGGTGCGTACCACCACCGCGCCCACGGTGATCAGCGGCGGTGTGAAGGCCAACGTGCTGCCGCAACGGGCCGAGGCCCTGGTGAATTTCCGTATCCTGCCCGGAGATTCGGTCGCGTCGGTGCTCGAACACTGCCGGACGGTGGTGAATGACGCCGGGGTCCACATCGATCTGGTCGGCATGACCTCGGAGCCGACCAGGCCTGGTGTGCCCGGCGCGGGGTTCGAACTGATTGCCCGACTGGCCGAGGACGTGGTGCCCGGCATCGCGGTGACCACCGGCATCGTCCCCGGCGCCACCGACGCCAGGCATTACAACGATCTCGCCATCGCGCGCTGCAATTTCGCGCCCATCGTGCTGACCAAGGCCGACCTCGCGACGATCCATGGAACCGACGAACGCATCTCCCACGTGAACTACGCTCGGCTCATCGAGTTCAATCGGCGGCTGATCGACCATTTCGCGCACACATCGATCACCGCGCCGCCGCAGACGTCAGGAGCCGACGCATGACATCCGACAGCCTCGAGTCCGCCACCGGTGAATTCGAAGGACGCGGCAGCCGGGTCGCGTGGCGCGCCTGGTTGCCCGACACCGTCACACAGGCTGTGATCGTGCTCGTGCACGGGGTCGCCGAACACTCCGGCCGCTACGCGCATGTCGGAAAGCGGCTCGCGGCCTCCGGTTTCGCCGTCTACGCGCTCGACCACATCGGGCACGGCAAGTCCGCGGGCAGCAATGCGAACATCGGCTCGATGGACGGCTCCGCCGATAATGTCGCCTTCATGCTCGACCTCGCCGGGAGCGAGCATCCCGACGTACCGCGCTTCCTGATCGGCCATTCGATGGGCAGCCTCATCGTGCTGTACCTGGCCACCCGCGCACCGATCGATGTTGCGGGTATCGTGCTGTCGGCGCCGCCGCTGGACATCCCGATCGGCAATCCGCTGCAGCGCGTGCTCGCCCCGGTGCTGTCTCGATTGACGCCGAATCTCGGTGTGCTGAAGCTGGATTCGTCGATGATCAGCCGTGACCCCGAGGTGATCCGGGCCTATGACAATGATCCGCTGGTGTTCCGAGGCAAACTCCCGGCCCGCACCGGCACCGAGATCCTGACCACGACGACCCTGGTCAAGGGGCGGTTGGACAAGCTCACCGTACCGCTGCTCGTGCTGCACGGCACCGCGGACGCCATCGCCGCGCCGTCCAGCTCCACCCTCATCGAGGAAGGCGCGGCCTCGAAGGATCTCACCGTGATCCGCTACGACGGGCTGTATCACGAAATCTTCAACGAGCCCGAGCAGGACAAGGTGCTCGGCGATGTCGTGGACTGGCTGGAAGCGCACGTTACCGGGAAGTAGGATCCGACTATGGGCACTAGCACCGGATCCATCGCGTTCATTCGCGCCATGTGGCACAGCTCGATCGTCGGCAAGGCATACGAGGGCTTCGCCGCCGAGTACGCCGATCTCGGCTTCGATCCCGCCACCGTCGATGTCTTCGAGGTCCCGGGCGCGTTCGAGATCCCACTGCACGCCAAACGCTTGGCACAGAGCGGCAAGTACGCGGCGATCGTGGCGGCGGCGTTGGTCGTCGACGGCGGCATCTACCGGCACGATTTCGTTGCCTCCGCCGTGATCGACGGCCTGATGCGGGTGCAGCTCGACACCGACGTGCCGGTCTTCTCGGTGGTGCTCACCCCGCACCACTTCCACGAGCACAGCGAGCACGTCACCTACTTCACCGAGCATTTCGTGACGAAGGGAGCCGAGGCCGCTCGCGCGATGGCGAACACCCTCAGCTCCCTGCGTGCACTGCCTGCCGCTGCGCAGTGACCTCCGGCTAGGACCTACCTGTAGTGCGTCAGGCAGGCGGACTCACCGTCGAGGACGCCCATCCGGAACGCTTCCAGCCGCTGGAAGCCGCCTGCCACGACTTTGCCGTCCACGTCGGCGGCGACCGAGCCGTCGGCCAGCAGCCCGGAGACCGCCTCGTCGAGGTCGTTGGCCGACAGGTGCGGATCGCTGGTCGGCTCACTCAGCTTGGTTGTCACCACGCCGGTCAGGCACGCGGTACGCAGTCCAGCGGTGCCTGCGCCGGTCAGCGTGAGCTTGCGATCCTGTTGCACCGCAAGAACATAGCGGGAGATGAACATCGCGAAGGCGTTGTAGTCACCGTCCACGACCGCCGAGAGCGGTTCGCCTGTCCCCGTCATCGGGCCGCCGCGCGCGGCGAGAGCGGGCACATCGGTGCCGATCTTCCCGGAGCTCGGGCAGTAGGACACCGGTTCGGTGGTGGTGACCTTCGAGCAGGTGCGCACCACACCCGCGTAATCGAACTGGGGCGGCTTCGGGAGCGGGAAGATCTTGCCGAGCGCCTGACTCAGGCTGGTCAGCGAATCCACGTCGACCGGAAGCTGATGGTTCTCTTCGTCCTCCTCGAAGGACTTCGGCAGATTCCCGCGACGCTCGTTGATCTCACCCTTGTTGATCTTCTTGCAGGCCGACGCCCCGTCGGTGTAGCCGATCTGCACGGCGGTCACGCGCTCGAACGCGGAACCGTGCACGTTCTTCGGATTATCCGGATCCTGGTCGCGCACCGCGACCGTCGCGCCGAGCACCGCGTTGAGCCCATCGGTCGTGTTCAGCGTGAAGTGGGCCGAATTGCCTTCCGCCACATGACGTAGGAACACTCCCGCCAAGCAGTCCGCCTGCTGCTCCTTGACGATGGCAGAGGTGAGGAAGCCCGCGATCGTGGCCTGTCCCTGGATGGCGTGGCCGTACTCGTGCGCGAGCACCATCACCACCGCCATCTCACTGAACTTCTCCTTCAGCTTCGGCAGCAGCACGCCGCGGTCCCAGCCGATGGTGTGGTCGAGGCCGCAGTAGGCGGCGTTGACCACGTGAAAGGTGCTGGACTTGCAGAACGTGATCGCCTGCTCCTTGGGCGCCTTGGCATCCCACGAGAGATAGCGGCTCACCGGCGTGAAGGTGCCGGGAAAGGTCTTGCCGTACTCGGTCTTCCAGTAGTCCTCCAGGTCGGCGATGGTGTTGAGAGCAAGCTTGTCGATGGCTCCCCCGTCGCCGTTCACCGCGGTCAGCGGCGCGTCCGGCACACCGGTGCGCGGTCCGTTCGGTCCCGAGGAAGAGGCCGACCCGACCAGCTCCCATGGGTTGTCGGCGCTGCTCGCCGCGATGTCGGCGCCGCCGACCGTGTCGCTGCCGCATCCGGTCAGCGCGACGCCGACCACCATCAGCACGGCGACCGCCCCGAAACGCAGCCGTGTTGTCTTCATCAGGTTCCTCCCCGAATCCTGGGGCTCGTCCGCCGAGCCCGCCCCTCCGGCCGGTGTCGCAGACGCGCGGCCATCGAGCGTTCACATGATAATCGCCGCAAGCGCGCCCTGTGTATACGTCGCGCGGGCGAGAACACTACGCGCCGTTAGCCGTTCAGCCGGATCGTGGCGATCATGGCCCGGTGGTCGGAGCCCGGCACGGTGAGTGTGTGCAACTCCTCGGCAGCTGCGTCGGCGACCAGGATGTGGTCGATGCCGATCACCGGGCCCCACCGGTAATCGGTCGGATAGGTGGGCAGCGGGCCCGCACCTGCCTGCTCGGCGGCCGCGGCGAAGCGCCCGCGCAACAAGTCGCGAAAGGCCGAATGATCGCGCGTCGCATTGAAATCCGCGCCGACGATCGCCGGACCCTGCTGTGCGTCGAGGATGTCGCGGATGCTGTGCAGCTCCGAACTCCAGGCGGGAAAGTCCACCGTCGGCGGAATCGGATGGAACGCGAACACCGCGACCGCTCCGGCCTGCGGATGATCCATCGTCGCCGACACCTGGTTGAGCACGAAGCCGACGTATTTCTTGGTGTCGCGCAACGGGTATCGGCTGTAGATCCCCGTCCCGCCACCACCGGAAGTCGGCTCCAGGTACTGATACGGCAGGTCCTGCGCGAGTCCCGCCGCGGCAAGCCGCGCGACCATGTCCGCGGTCAGCTCCTCGGTGGTCAGCACATCGACCCGATTGTCGCGCACCGCCCGCACCACGGTGTCGGCATCGGCCGCGCCGAACAGCAGATTCGACTGCATCACCACGACTTCCGGCCCGCCGGCCGCCCGACCGTCCGGCACGAAGATCGGCAGCTGGGTCCACGCCACCGTGGCGACGAGCACCCCCGCAGCAGCAGCACTGCGCCAGCCGCGCGCGATCAAGAACAGCACCAGCCCGACGACGGCCCCGATCATCAGATACGACGCACCGGAAGCAATGAGCACCACCGAGCGCCGCTGCCACGTTCCGAAGTGCAGAGCCACCCCGACGACTCCGGCCGACACCGCGCACCACCCCGCACCGAGTAGCGCCCGATCCATCCATGTACGCATGCCTCGAACCCTACGTACGCTCGGCGCGGGCAGGGTGTCGACTTTGTGGAGGTTCTGTGTGGAGAATGCAGCTGTGTACGTCGAAGAATTCGTCGCCGTCGGTGCCATGACGGCCGACACCGCCGAAGACCTCGCGGCGGTCGCGGGGCGCTACACCACGCGAATCACGGTGAGCAGCAACGGCCACACTGTCCAGGCGCTCGTCCTGCCATACTGTTGGACCGACCTACGAATAGTCGCCGGGTCCACCATCTCGGTTACCGCCGACAGCGGTTACCGACCGCCCGACTCCGAAGACCGCCGCGCCATCCGCGATTTCGTCTCCCGCTTTCGGTCGCCGACCTCGAACACCGCGCAGCGATAGCCCTCGTGCCACGACGCCGCCGTGCTGGCCGACCACTGGTGGCCGAACCCAGCACGGCGGCGTCTCGCCCTGCCCGGCGTCAATCGCGAGGTCGACTCAATGCCGCCGTGAACGTGGCGGTATCGGTACTGAGCAAGCCTCCGGCGAATTCGAGTGTCGTGTGCGAACGTTCGGCGGCGTCGGGGTGTCCCGCACCGCAGGCGTCGGTCACGACAACGGGGAAGTAGCCCAGGTCCAGGCTGTGCCGGACCGTGGGTTCGATGCCGACCTCCATGGCGATGCCGGCAATCGCGTAGGTGTCGATTCCGCAGTCGCGCAATGCGATATCCAACGGCGTCGCGGCGAAAGCGGACATGGTGATCTTGTCGAAGACCATCTCGTCGGGCCCGGGGGTGAGCTCCGGTACGAGCTGGAATTGGGGCGAGCCCTGCGGGAAGCTCGAACGCACCTCGGCGGGATCGTCCAGCCGCTGCCATGCCATCGCCATGCGCAACTGGGATACGCCGGTGACCGCCGACGGCATCGACATGTGCCGAGTGTAGAACACCCGGAATCCTTTGGCCCGCGCCGCATCACGCAGCTGCACGCAGGCCTGGACGATCTTGTCGCCGTCCGGGATCTGGCTGACGATGCCGACCTGCATGTCGTAGATGATCAACGCCATGCGACGGGGGTCGCAGGCATCGTCGAGGGTTTGCGGGATATCGAGACCGAATGCGTGTCTCATGACGGACTCAGTTCGTCCGGTCGTAGGGCTCGTCGACGTCGACCTTCGGGTCCATCAAGGCCTCGAGCGGCAGCGGCGCCTGCACCGGAACGTAGGTCCATTCCAGATACCCCGCCTTGGTCAGCGGGAAGTCGTTGACGTACTTCTGCGCTTCCTCGACGCTGTCGACCTCGAACACGATGACCACGCCCGGCTCGTCGGCGCGCGCGTAGTTCTCCCGCACGATGCCCGCCTTCCACAGCCGCCACACATTGGCGACCTCTTCGGGCAGGTACGGGTTGATGGTCTCCATCGTCACACCGGGCTTGAAACGGTCGAAAACGATGACCTTCATAGGATTTGGACTCCATGTCTGTAGTAGCTGATGCGGCGGGCCGCGGGTACGACATCTATGAAAGCCGGATGATTACAGTGTTACAAGAACGCACTTTTTAGTGAGTACCGGAGGCGAGAGATGGGTGTGCAGAAGCGCTACAACTGTGCGGTGGAGGTGACCGTCGACTTGATCGGCGGCAAATGGAAGCCGGTGATTCTCGCCCAGCTCAAGAAAGGTGTACACCGCTACGGCGAGCTGCGCCGGTTGATGCCTTCCACCAGTGAGAAAATGCTGGTCCAACAGCTGCGGGAGCTCGAGGCCGACAATCTGGTCGAGCGCACCGTCTTCGACACCGTCCCACCCCAGGTCGAGTACCGCTTGACCGAGGAAGGCTGGACCCTGGTGCCCGTGCTGACGGCGTTGTACGAGTGGGGCCGCAAGCGCGCCGATCGCGTGCACATCGAACTGCCCCGCTGAGCAACCGTTCCCGCCGGCCGCGACCTACCCGCCGAACACCCGCTCCACGACGGCCTTGGCACGACGTGTGACCCGCATGTAGTTGTCCAGGAATTCGCTGCCGTCATCGTTCGGCCAACCCGCCACCCGCGCGACGGCCGATAGTAGACGGCCAGGACCGGGCAGCTGATCGGCAGGCTTACCGCGCACCAGGACAAGGGCGTTACGCGCCTTCGTCGCGGTGAGCCAGGCATCCCGCAGCAGCGCCACATCCTCGGCGTCGAGCAGCTTGGTCTGCTCGATGACCTCGAGCGATTGCAGCGTCGAGGTGTTGTGCAGACCGAGCACGTCATGGGCGAAGCGCAGTTGCATCAGCTGCACTGTCCATTCGATATCGGCCAGTCCACCGCGGCCGAGCTTGGTGTGGGTGGCAGGGTTGGCGCCGCGCGGCAGCCGCTCGGAATCCACCCGTGCCTTGATCCGCCGGATCTCGCGCACCGCCTCCGAGGACACCCCGCCATCCGGATAGCGCACCTTGTCGATGATGTGCAGGAACCGCACCCCGAGCGCCTCGTCACCCGCCACCTGGTGCGCGCGCAGCAGCGCCTGTACCTCCCACGGCTGCGCCCACTGCTCGTAGTAGGCGGCGTAGGCGGCCAGGGTGCGCACCAGTGCACCGTTGCGACCCTCCGGCCGCAACCCGGCATCCACCTGCAGCGGCGGATCGGTGCTCGGCGCGCCGAGCATCCGCTGCACCCGCTCGGCGATACCGATCGCCCACTTCACGGCCTTGGTCTCGTCCTGGCCGGGACGCGGATCACAGACGAACAGCACATCCGCGTCGGAGCCGTAGCCCAGCTCCAGACCGCCGAGCCTGCCCATGCCGATCACCGCGAAATCGGCGGGCGCGGGCTCGCCGATTTCGGCCTCGCTGGCCCGAATCACCGCGCGCAGTGCGGCTTCCAGCACCGCGACCCACACCGAAGACAGCGCGCGGCACACCTGCGGTACGTCGAGCATGCCGAGCAGGTCCGCCGAGGCCACCCTGGCCAGTTCGTGCCGCCGCAGCGAACGCGCCGCGGCCACTGCCCGTTTCGGATCGTCGTAACGTGCCGCCGCCGTCAGAATTCCGCGTGCGACATCGTCCGGTTGCGTACTGAGCAGCAGCGGACCACCCGGACCGTCGGCGTACATCCGGATCGTGTCCGGCGCATTGATCAGCAGATCGGGTAGATATTCCGACGAACCGAGCACGATCATCAGCCGTTGCGCGATCGCCCCTTCGTCGCGCAGCTCGCGCAAGAACCAGATCTGATCGGCGAGACCCTCCGACACCCGTCGGTAGGCCAGTAGTCCGGCGTCCGGATTCGGTGTGTCGCCGAGCCATTCGAGCAGAGTCGGCAGCAGCAGCGCCTGGATGCGGCCCTTGCGTGAGATCCCGCCGGTCAGCGCCTTCAGGTGTCCGAGCGCGTGTTCGGGGGCCACGTAACCCAGTGCGGCCAGCTGCCGAATCGCCGCGTCCGGACTCAGCCGCAGCGCGTCGGGATCGAGTTTGACCACCGACTCCAGCAGCGGACGGTAGAAGAGTTTGGCGTGTAATCGCCGCACCCGCACCGAATTACGCCGAATTTCATTGCCGAGCACGCCTACCGCATCCTGCCTGCCGTCGGGCCGGATATGCGCGGCGCGCGCCAGCCAGCGCATGCCTTCCTCGTCGTCGACGGCGGGCAGGGTGTGCGTTCGCTTGAGTCGCTGCAGTTGCAGGCGATGCTCGAGCAACCGCAGGAATTCGTAGGAGGCGGTGAGATTGGCCGCGTCGTCGCGACCGACGTAGCCGCCCGCGGCCAGCGCCGTCAACGCCTCGACGGTGCCCTGCGCATGCAGCGCTTCATCCACGCGCCCGTGCACTAATTGCAGGAGCTGCACAGCGAATTCGACGTCGCGCAGACTACCGCGCCCGAGCTTCAGCTCACGCTCGCGCAGATCGGCGGGCACCAGATCCTCCACCCGGCGCCGCATCGCCTGCACGTCGGCCACGAAATCCGGCCGCTCCGACGCGGTCCAGACCATCGGCATCAGCGCGGCGCGATACTGCTCCCCCAACTCCAGGTCGCCGGTCATCGGCCTGGCCTTGAGCAGTGCCTGGAACTCCCAGGTCCGCGCCCACCGCTTGTAATACGCGATGTGCGAGTCCAGCGTGCGCACCAAGGCACCCGCCTTGCCCTCCGGCCGCAGCGCCGCATCGACCTCGAAGAAGGCCGCGCTGCCCACGCTCATCAGCTCGGCCGCCAGCCTGGTCGCGGTGGCGTCGGCGGGCTCGGCGACGAACACCACGTCGACATCGCTGACGTAATTCAGTTCGCGCGCACCGCTTTTGCCCATGGCAATGACCGCGAGCCGCACCGGCACCGGCCCGTCTTTGCACACCCGCGCCACCGCGACCGACAGCGCTGCGGTCAGCGCGGCGTCGGCCAAGTCGGTGAGATGGCGACCGACAACCTGATACGGCAAGACCGGTTCGTTCTCCACCGTAGCGGCGAGATCGAGCGCGGCGAGCACCATCAGCTGATCGCGATACCGCTTGCGCAGCAAGGCCATCGCATCCGGACCGGAGATGGTGGCCCGGTACAGCGTGGCGGTGGCATCCGGGCCTTCGGTAGGCACGGCTTCGACCGAAGCAAGCAGATCCGCGATCAGTTCCTCGCGACTCGGCAATTTGTCACACCGCAAGATCCGCCACGCATCCGGATCGGCGACCAGGTGATCGGCGAACGCACTCGACGAACCGATCAACGCGAACAGCCTGCCGCGCAACGACGTGTCGGCCCGCACCAGCGAATCCAGTTCCGCCCAGCCCGTACCCAGCGCCGCGCGCAACCGAATCAGTGTCAGCAACGCCAGATCGGCATCCGGCGATCGCGAAAGGGCCCACAGCACCGGAATGCTGTCGACGTTATCCCACGCCAACTCTCGCAAGGACTGGGCGGCGGTCGGCTCGAGCAACCCGAGCCGACCGACACCGGGAACAGCTGAACGAGCAGTCGGCGGACGGACCATATGTCCAACTTAGTTCGCCGCCCATGTCTTCCCACACGGGCGGGTGGAAAGACGCGCAAACGTAGCCGTTATCGGCCTGTTCGCGACACCGGGTCACAAACCGAGGTATTCCTTCAGCTCGAACGGCGTCACCTGGCTGCGGTAGTCCGCCCATTCCCTGCGCTTGTTGCGCAGGAAGAAGTCGAACACGTGCTCACCGAGCGTCTCGGCGACCAGCTCGGAGCGCTCCATCGCCTGCAGCGCCTCGTCCAGGGTGCCGGGCAGTTCACGGAAGCCCATGGCGCGCCGCTCAGCGGCGGTGAGCGACCAGACGTCGTCCTCGGCCTCTGGAGGCAGCGTGTAGCCCTTCTCGATACCCCGCAGACCGGCGGCGAGCAGCACCGCGAAGGTCAGGTACGGGTTGCATGCCGAATCTGGGCTGCGGATCTCGACACGACGCGAGGAGGACTTGTTCGGGGTGTACATCGGGACGCGCACCAGCGCCGAGCGGTTGGACCGGCCCCACGAGGCGGCGGTCGGCGCCTCGCCGCCGTGGATGAGCCGCTTGTAGGAGTTCACCCACTGGTTGGTGATCGCGCTGATCTCGGGTGCGTGCTCGAGGATGCCCGCGATGAACGCCCGCGCCGTCTCCGACAGGTTGATCGGGTCGTCGGGATCGTGGAAGGCGTTCGCCTCGCCCTCGAACAGGCTCATGTGCGTGTGCATCGCCGAGCCCGGGTACTGGGCGAATGGCTTGGGCATGAACGTCGCGCGCACACCCTCGTCGATGGCCACTTCCTTGATGAGGTAGCGGAAGGTCATCACGTTGTCGGCCATGGACAGCGCGTCGGCGTAGCGCAGGTCGATCTCCTGCTGACCCGGTGCGCCCTCGTGATGGCTGAACTCGACCGAGATGCCCATCGACTCGAGCGCATCGATCGCATGCCTGCGGAAGTTCGGCGCCGAATCGTGTACGGCCTGGTCGAAGAAGCCGCCGGTATCGGCGGGGCGGGGATCCGCGCCCTGCGGGCCGTTCTCCAGCAGGAAGAACTCGATCTCCGGGTGCACGTAGCAGCTGAAGCCGACGTCACCGGCCTTGTTGAGCTGACGACGCAGCACATGGCGCGGGTCGGCCCAGGACGGCGAACCGTCCGGCATGGTGATGTCGCAGAACATGCGTGCCGAATGCTGGTGGCCCTTGCTGGTCGACCACGGTAGAACCTGGAAGGTGGACGGATCCGGGCGGGCGACCATGTCCGCTTCCGAGACGCGCGCGAAGCCTTCGATGGCGGAGCCGTCGAAGCCGATGCCCTCCTCGAAGGCGCCTTCCAGCTCGGCAGGCGCGATGGCAACGGACTTCAGATAACCCAGCACGTCGGTGAACCAGAGACGCACGAAGCGGATATCCCGTTCTTCGAGCGTCCGCAGCACGAATTCCTTCTGGCGATCCATGAACGCGAGCGTAGGCACCTGGCGTTAAATCCGTGTTACATACACGTCTAGGGATTGCAATCCGATGAGTTGGAACAGATCGCACCGCCCGCTCGCCGCACCGGTGAGCGCCCGGTGGCGGGCTGGATCCGCCCGCCACCCGAGGTCAGCAGGTGAGTCCTCGCTCCGGGACCTTCAGCTCGGTGAGGTAGGCGATGACCGCATCGTCGAGGCAGGCGTCGCCCGCGACCAGGGCCGCGGTGTGCCTGGTGCCGCGGAAGGTGATCAGTACCGAGCCCAGTTGTTCGGCGAGGTCGACTCCGGCCTGGTAAGGCGTCGCCGGATCCTCCGTCGTCGACACCACCACCGTCTTCGGCAGGCCGGTCGCCGAGATTTTGTGCGGTTCACTCGTGTTCGGCACCGGCCAGGCGTTGCACACCTCGAGCGGCGCCGCGCCGGTGCCGCGGCCGTCGTCGAGGAACGGTGCCGCCTTGCGATACTCGGTGTCCTGCTTGCCCGTGATCGCGGGGTCGGCGATGCGCGGATCATCGACACAGCGGATCGCGTTGAAGGCGTCCTGGGTGTTGTTGTAGGTGCCGTCGTCGCGGCGGCCGTCGTAGATGTCGGCGAGTTGGAGCAGAGTGTCGCCGCGACCGTCACGCAGTTCCGACAGGCCGAGGGTCAGCACACGCCAGAATTCGTCGGTGTAGAGCGCCTGCTGCACACCGGTGATCGCATCGTTGTAGCTCAGCCCACGCGGGTCGGTGGTCGCGGCGGGCTTGTCGCGCAACGGGTTCACCAGAGTCCGGAACCGCGCGACGGACTGCGCCGGGTCGGTGCCGAGTGGGCAGTCCGGCTCCTTGGCACAGTCGGCGCTGTAGCCGTCGAATGCCTTCTGGAACCCTGCGGCCTGCCGCAACGACTCTTGTACGGGATCGGCCGCGGAGTCGACCGCGCCGTCGAGCACCAGCGCCCGCACGTTGGCGGGGAACTTCTCGGCATAGGCGGAGCCGAGCTTGGTGCCATAGGAGTAGCCGAGATAGGTGAGCTTGTGGTCACCGAGCACAGCACGGATCACATCCATGTCCTGCACCACCTCGCGGGTGCCGACGTGGGCGAGCAGCTCGGCGCCGGTGCGGTCGACGCAGTGGCCCGCATACCGGCGGTTCTCGTCCTCGGATTCGGCGATGCCTGCCGGGGTGTTGTCCGTCGGCGGCTCGGCGCGCTCGGAATCGGACTCCTGCGGGGTCAGGCAGGCGACGGCGGGCAACGATGAGCCGACCCCCCTGGGGTCGAAGCCGACCCGATCGAAGCGTTCGGCGAGCGGCGTCTTGCCCGCGATGCTCGCCATCGACAGGCCCGACACCCCCGGGCCACCCGGGTTCAGCAACAGCGAACCGATGCGTTTGCCGCTCGCCTCCAGCCGTGACAGCGCTATCTGGGCGGTCGGGCCGTCCGGCTTCTCGTAATCGATCGGGACGGTGATGCGGGTGCACTGCGTTTGCGGTGCGAGGTTGTCCTCGGGATCCCCGAAGCCTTCGCAATCGCCCCACTGCGGCACCTGCGTGTAGAACTTCTCCAACCCGGCGGGCGGCGCGGGCAAAGCCACCGTCGGCTCGTCCTTGGCGGCGCCGCATCCCGCCGCCACCATCGCCAGCACCGCTCCACCGAGCACACCACGCCAACTCCGCATCCACGCCATAGTGAAATCCTGGCAGGGCCGTCGCCGAGCCTGTGCGGCGCACCGGAAACCACCGCGTCGGTGGTGTGACAAATCGCACCGATCATGGGCCTTAATACGGCTGTCCAGTCGGTGCACACTGGACTCGTCAGACAAACCCGGGGACCCGCATGGGCCTCGAGGAGACACGACGAAAGGGACGACGATGTCCGTGTCCGACTCGGAAACCCCCGCCTACGGCGCAGCACCGACCGCGACGACGGCGGCGAAGCGCAAGACGCGAGTGCAGCACCTGCAGCAGATGAAGGCCGAGGGTGAGCGCTGGTCGATGCTCACCGCCTACGACTACTCCTCGGCGCGACTGTTCGAAGAGGCCGGTATTCCGGTGCTGTTGGTCGGCGACTCCGCCGCGAACGTGGTGTACGGCTACGACACCACCGTACCGATCACTGTCGACGAGCTGATCCCGCTGGTGCGTGGTGTCGTCCGCGGCGCACCGCACGCGCTCGTCGTCGCCGATCTGCCGTTCGGCACCTATGAGTCCTCGCCGCAGCAGGCGTTGGCCACCGCGACCCGTTTCATGAAGGAGGGCCAGGCCCACGCGGTGAAGCTGGAGGGCGGCGAGCGGGTGGCCGAACAGATCGCACTGATCACCTCCGCGGGTATCCCGGTGATGGCGCACATCGGCTTCACGCCGCAGAGTGTCAACACCCTCGGCGGCTTCCGGGTGCAGGGGCGTGGCGACGGCGCCGAGCAGCTGGTCGCCGATGCCATCGCGGTCCAGGAGGCCGGCGCGTTCGCCGTGGTGATGGAGATGGTGCCGGCCGAGCTCGCCGGTCAGGTCACCCGCAAGCTGACCATCCCGACCGTCGGCATCGGCGCGGGCTCCGACTGCGACGCACAAGTGCTGGTATGGCAGGACATGGCCGGCTACACCAGTGGCAAGACCGCCAAATTCGTCAAGCGCTTCGGCAATGTCGGTGACGACCTGCGTACTGCCGCAGCCGCTTACGCCGACGAGGTGCGTCGCGGCACCTTCCCCGGCCCCGAGCACAGCTTCTGAATAGGGGATCGACGATGAACGGCCGAGCAGTACACGCCCCGGTGGCGCTGCTCGGCCAACCGTTGGAACCGGTGCTGGACTGGGCGGCCGGAATACTCAGCGCACGCAACGTGGAAATCACCGGTCCGCCCACGCAGACACGGCGACGCGCGTGGTCGCTGATCGCCTGCATCCCGACCGACGCGGGGCCGATGTGGTTGAAGGCCAACGCACGCGCCTTCGCACACGAAGGTCCACTGCTGCAGCGGCTAGCGGCCCTTCGCCCTGGCAGTGTGCTCGAACCCCTTGCAGTGCAACCTGATCACGGATGGTTGCTGAGCAGGGACGGCGGCGACACTGCGACCGACAGCGAGGCCGAATGGAGTGCCCTCATCGAGCGCTACGTGGACCTGCAGCAGTCGCTCACCACGCATATCGAGGACCTACGTGCCACCGGAACACCGTATCTGCCACCGGCGCAACTGATCACGGTCTACCGGCACTACGAGCCACGCCTGCCGGGGCTCGGCGCCGCGATCGAGGAATCGGCCGCAGCGCTCGCGAAATTCGGCAGGCTCAGCATCGAGCACAACGATGTGCACCCCGGCAATGTGTTCGCCGGGGTCGCCCCGGAAACCGGGATGCTCTTCGACTGGGGCGACGCGGTGATCACCCACCCCTTCCTGTCCCAGCGGATATTGACCGGCCCGCACCGCGAGCAGTACTTCGAGTGCTGGCGCCGCCGCGGCCCGATCTCCGATAGGGAAATCACCCTCGCCGAACGACTCGCCCCACTGGTGTCGCTCAACCCGTGGCGCACCATCGACACCGCCCATCCGCGATTCGCCAGCACGGTCCAGCGGCTGCTGAACGGACTGAAGGCTGGTTTCCGTTAGCCCGATCGGATCAGATCCGGCGTGCTGCCGCAGTCCCCTCGATACGCACGGGCCCGACGGCGCAAACAATGGCAGACTCGATGCGGACAATGTCGACACGAGCAGAGGTACCGATGCCGCAGCCCCGTTGGATTTCACGCAGCACACTCCTGGTGGCCGGAGTTTTCGCCGCCGCCGCGCTGACCGCATGCGGAACGAGTACGGACTCGGCTCCGACCGGCAGCTCGGCATCGACCACCGGATCCGCGACCAGCGCACCCAACGGCACGGCCGCTCCCAAGCCGACCACTCCACCGGTCTCCGATGCGTCGGCGACCCAGCTGTGCGACATGCTCCGTCAAGAGCTGTCGAACTGGCGCATCCAGGGCGGGACACTGGGCCGGATCGGCCTCAACGCGCTGGTGCACGAATGGGCGCTGCGCAATGGCGCCATCAACAGCCAGGTGCTGGCCGACAAGGCCATCATCGACCGGACCACCACCAAGGCCTGCCCCGACGTGCGCCAGCAGGCGATCGACGCGCTGGGGCTGTCCGACCTCGCTTCCGGACTCGCCTTCTGATGCGAACCCTGTACCCGCCGATCGAGCCGTACGAGACCGGCATGCTCGACGTCGGAGCAGGCCAGTCGGTGTATTGGGAGGTCAGCGGTAACCCGGATGGCAAACCGGCAGTGTTCCTACACGGCGGCCCCGGTGGCGGCACCGCGCCGTATCACCGGCAATTCTTCGATCCGTCCGTCTATCGCATCGTGCTGGTGGACCAGCGCGGCTGCGGCCGTTCCACGCCGCATATCGCCGATGGCGCGAGCCTGGAGACCAACACCACACCACACCTGATCGCCGACATCGAGGTGCTGCGAACCCATCTCGGCATCGAACGCTGGCAGGTGTTCGGCGGCTCGTGGGGTTCGACGTTGGCGCTGGCCTATGCCCAACAGCACCCGGAGCGGGTGACCGAACTGGTGTTGCGCGGGATCTTCCTGCTGCGCCGCAAGGAAATCGACTGGTATTACAACGGCTGCGCGGGCTACGTCTACCCGGACGAGTGGGAGAAGTTCCTCGCCCCGGTGCCGGAGGCCGAACGCGGCAACGACCTCGTCGAGGTCTATCACCGACTGCTGCACTCCCCCGACGAGCAGGTCGCCCTTGCCGCGGCCATCGCCTGGTCGACCTGGGAGGGCGCGACGAGTGCGCTACTGCCCCAACCGGATCGGGTTGCCGAAACCGCCGAAGCGCGCTTCGCGCTCGCCTTCGCCCGGATCGAGAACCACTACTTCATGCACGGCGGATTCCTCGAGGAGGGCCAGCTGCTGCGCGATCTCGACAAGATCGCGCACATCCCGGCCGTCATCGTGCAGGGCCGCCATGACATCGTCTGCCCGGCCGTCAGCGCCTGGGACCTGCACCGCGCCTGGCCCGGCTCGCAGCTGCACATCGTGGATGATGCCGGACACGCTGCCAACGAGCCTGGCATCACTCATCACCTCGTCGAAGCAACCGACGGATTCGCGAAAGTGAGCTGACGATGGCCAGCGCCGGAAACGCCCTCGTCGCGGCACTGTGCGACGACGTGGACCGGCTGCTGGCCGCCGAACCGGACGTCCGTGCGGACACTCATGATTCGGTGCACCAGATGCGGGTCGCAACGCGACGACTACGCAGCGTGCTGCGTTCCTATCGCAGCCTGTTCGAGCAGGCGCCCACCGCCGCTATGGGTGTCGAACTCAAGTGGCTCGCCGGGTTACTGGGTGTCGCGCGGGATGCCGAGGTGCGCGCCGAGCGGTTCACCGCCCTGTTGGCCGAGCACGCCGGGTCCGAATCAGTAATGGCAGCAAGCGATTCGGCTGCTGCTTCCGCAGTATCGACGACGGCCGCGGCGCAACCCGACCGTGCCGAATTCACCGCCGCCGACATCGTCGCCGTCACCACCGAGTTGGTCGGCGCGGAGCAAACGAAATATGCGCGCGCACATGCCGAGATCCTTGCCGAGCTGGACGGCCATCGGTATCGCAAGCTGCGCGACGAATTGTCCGCCTGGCGTACCGATCCCCCGCTCGACCGCGCCGAGGCCGCCCGGCCCGCGTCCGACGCCTTCGAACGGGTGCTGCGGCGCGACCGCACACGACTGCGCCGCCTGGTATTCGCCGAACCCGCCGTACCGCCCGCGCAACGAGTCGAGCTGCTGCACGATATCCGCAAGAGTGCCAAACGCTTACGATATTCGTGCGAAGCCGCCGCAGAGACGCTCGGCGCTGCCGCGGCCGATCTGGGCAGCAGTGCGAAACGTCTGCAAACCGTCCTCGGTGACCACCGTGATGCCGTCGAGTCCCGCGAAGCGATCCTCGCCCGTGCCGCCGATGCCCCCCTCCGAGGTCGGGTCGCCGCGCTCTACGAAATCCTGGCCGACGCAGAGGAAATCGAGGCAGGCAAGGCCCTCGCCCGCTACCCTGTCGCCGCCGCATTCGTCTCGGCCGGCTGACACCGGAGCCACCGGGTGCGCCGCGCACCTGGCCCCGGTCGATTGCGCCCGCTCGATGGCGGAAGACCGGTGTTCGACCATTGCGGTCCAGCTGGCCGGCATCCTCGGCGGGTGGCAACTCCGACAGCTGCGAGCCGAAGGCTGTTGTCGCCCACAGCACCGTGCCGAACGGCGCCTGCCGCGGCGGCGATGAGCAGCAGCGCCCGTGTCGGCGCGGGCAGCCTGCTCGGAGTCGATGAGCGGACTTCGTGCTTCTGCGTCAGACCGGGAACGCGAAGCTGATCTTGCGCATGGCCGGGTCGGCGGAAACCAACCGAACGCGCACTGTCGCGCCTTCCCGCGGTGAACCGACACAGGGTCCCGCGACCGGCGGATCGGCGATGAACACCTCGGCGGGGCGACTGCCGTTGGCTTCCCGGATCACCACCGCGTCGAACTCCGCACCGCTGCGCTCGGCGAGCAGCGTCGCCTCGGTCAGGTCGATGCACGCGCGTTCCACCTTGTTCGCGAGAGCATCGCTGCGCCGCATCGACTCGGCGGTGGGTGATAGGCCGTCTCGAACCCATTGTGGTACTTCGGTTCCCGCGCACAGGGCGAGGCAGATCTCGGTGGCGAAACGGTCGGCGAGTCGGCGCAGCGGCGCGGTCACATGCGCGTACGGTGCACCGATCGCACTGTGCTGCAGGTTATTCGGCTGGTCGGCCGACTGCCTGGCGCTCGACCCGAAGTTGGACCGGCCGCTGTTCGGCTGCTCGGCCCGCGTGCTCGCCGCGCCGGGCTCGGCCTCCGCTGGCGCGGCGCCCGGCCGCACGCCGTTCGACGGCGCCGCGGCAGCGCCCGATCCGTCTGCGGCGGCCCCGTCCACCACGGTGTACGCGGCCCCCCGCAGCAGGCCGGTGGCCTCCGACATCAGCACAAGGGCAGCGGGCGTGTTCGGGTCGAGTCCGGCCAGCATGCGCCCGACCGACTCCTCGGCAGGCCAGGCGATCCCTAACGCCGCGGCGGTCCTGCGTATCGATGTGATCGCCGAGTCGGGGGGCGGCGGCATAGTGCGCAGCAGTGCGATGTGTTCACCTGACGGAGTCGGCCTGTCGAGCATGATCCTGGCCGCGCACATCCCGGTGAGCAGCGACACCTGCTCGTTCCAGTCGTCAGCGGCGGTGCGCGGCTCCAGCACCAGTCGCCAATGCCCGTCGGCCTTGTCGTCGCTGATGACACTCTGTGCGGGCAAACGCAGCCCGATCGCGCCACGGGCGAGCCCCGCCTCGATGCGCCGCGTGCCGAATTCCGGCAGGGCCGCGATCGAGGGGTGCAGGCGATGTGCGTCGGCATCGGCTTGCACGGTCGCGTAGTCGAGCCTGGCCCGGGACCGAATAAGCGCGCGCACCACCGAATACCGCTGTGGTTCGCAGTCTTCGTCCAGTTCGATGGTCCACAGCGCGGCCGGCCTGGTCTGCTCGGGTAGCAGGCTCGCGGCATTCTCGGAGAGCACCGGCGGATGCAGCGGCACGGTACTGTCCGGCAGATAGAAGGTCTGGCCCCGAGCGACGGCCTCGGTGTCGAGCGCACCGCCCGGCACGATCACGGCGCCGACATCGGCGATGGCGTAGTGCAGTGTGAAGCCGGAATCGGTGCGTTCCAGGTGCAGTGCCTGGTCGAGATCCATCGCACCCGGCGGGTCGATCGTCACGAAGGGGATATCGGTGCGATCGACGCGGTTGCCCGCGAACGCGTCGACCGCGTCGCGGGCTTCCGTGGCGGCCTCGGCGGGATACGCCGAGGCCAATCCGAATTCGGAACGGATGGCGCCGAAATCGACCGGCGCCGACACGATCCGTTGGTGGAGTTCCACGCTGTCGGTGGGGCTCTACTGCAGCGCCAGCATGGTGCCGTTCAATTCATTGAGCGGTCCGTACACGGTGAAGGTCACCCGACCGTTGGGAACACTCGACGACACTCCGGCCGCCGCGTCGAGCGCCTGGCCGAACGACGCCGCCGACGGATGCGGAAGGCCGGCGACCGCCCTCCCGATGTGGTTCTGGTACACCCAGGCCGTATCGGCGGGACTGAGGTCAACCTGGACCCCGCCCGCCAACGGGGTCACCGCGACCGCATTAGCGGACCCGGCGCCAAATACTGCGAAAACCGATGCAGCCCCGGCGATCAAAGCGCCGGCGACCAGTGAACGAACTACCCGCATAGAGTTGAGACCTGCTTCCGCGATCGAAGAATGAACGGCCCGCTGCTGCCCGGCAACGGGCCTTGCCAACGGCGACCACTCTATGACGTCGCTCACGTTATTAGCCAGTTCCGGACGAATCGCCATGCCGGACACGCCGCGCCGCCGCCCACCGCGGCCGACTGCTAGGGTTGCCGGGCGTAGCGGGGGTTCGATATTCCCGCACATTTCGAAGTATCCGTACGTCGACAATTGGGAGTAACGCACTCATGTCATCGCTGCTTTTCGACTACCTGATGCCACTGCTCGGCCCGGAACAGGCCGCGTACTGGGCGCAGGTCTTCACAATCTCGCCGGCCTGACCTCACCGCCTCCCGCACGGCTTCGTCGCCTCCCGTTAACCACATGGGAGGCGACGTTCGTCAAGTGCCGCTAGCATCCCGCTCCGTGCAAAGAACCTCCGCCGCTATCGCGGCCAGCGCCACCCTCTTGACCCTGCTTCTGGCAGGCTGCAACGACGACACAGCAGGCAGTGCCGCCTCTTCGACCACGGCGGGTGCCGGATCGTCGGTGTCGGCCGCGGGCGGCGACGCCCCCATCGACAACTTCAGAGCGGGCACCTTCGTGGTGAGCTTCCGCACCGCCTTTCCCAAACTCGCCGACGGAAAAGACGACAACAAGATTCGCGACGTCCTCGTCGAAACCTGTAAAGACGTCAAGGACGGCAAGTCGGAGGACCCCGTCGTGCAGAACATCATCAAGCACACCAAGACCGGATCGGTCGAGGCGAGCAAGGACGAGGCGCAGGCGATCTATCAGATGGCCAAACTGCTCTGCTGAACTATTTGTTCCAGGGCAGATAATTCGGCAGGTACTTCAATACGTAACCCACCGCGATCATGACGATGATGGCGATCAAAGGGATAAGCACGGACATCGGTCCGGTCCTTTACGTTGTGCTACCGATGGGGGATCGTCCCGCACACCACTGGGACGCGCGTTACCTGTATCGGTATACGCCTCCGGTGTTACGTGTGGGTTCCGTCCTGACCCGCCGTGGGCGCGTCGTCCTGACGTTGCGCCGGTGGGCTACTGCGCTCGAGAAAGCGCAGCAGCTCCACCGGGAACGGCAACACCAGCGTCGAGTTCTTCTCCGCTGCGACCTGGACAACCGTTTCCAGCAGCCGCAGTTGCAATGCCGCGGGATGTTCCGACATCTGGGCGCCCGCCAGGGCCAGCATCTGCGCGGCCTGCAACTCCCCCTCCGCCGAAATGACCCTGGCTCGGCGTTCCCGCTCCGCCTCCGCCTGCCGCGACATCGAGCGCTTCAGCGCATCCGGCAGCGCCACATCCTTGATTTCCACCCGGTCGATATGCACGCCCCAGGCCAGTGCCGGGCTGTCGATCATGAGCTCGAGCCCCTTGTTCAGTTGCTCTCGATTCGACAGCAGATCGTCGAGTTCACTCTTGCCGATGATCGAGCGCAGCGAGGTCTGGGCTACCTGGCCGACCGCGAACAGGTAGTTCTGCACCTCGATGACGGCGGCGACGGGGTCGATCACCCGGAAATACACCACTGCGTCCACCCGCACCGTCACGTTGTCGCGGGTGATGCCGTCCTGCGCAGGCACCGGCATGGTGATGATCTGGGTGGAGACCTTGCGCATCCGATCGACGAACGGAATCAACATGCGCAGCCCGGGGTCCCGCGTCCCCGCAACCCGGCCGAATCGGAATACCAGCCCCTTCTCGTACTGGGAGACGATCCGCGCGCTCATGGCGGTGAGGACACCGCCGACCACCGCCCCCACACCGAAAATGCTGCCGATCATGGCAAGAACGTCCATAGCTGCACCGCCAAGCCGAATCGTCCGCCGCGCCGGAACTCGGTCTCGCGGCTCACTTCCATCATGGCACCGTGCGGGCGGACGAGTTGGCCTGTAAGCCGGATCCTGTCCCCGGTTCGCACCGGGTGACGACCATCCATCTGGACACACCGTTGCCGGGTGCCTCGAGCGGTCCACCCGCAGGCTCGGGCGAGCAGCCCTCGAACACCTGCGCAGCCGCACCGCACGCGGTGCGACCTTCGACCTTGCTCCGGGCGGGGTTTACCTAGCCGCCCCGGTCACCCGGGGCGCTGGTGCGCTCTTACCGCACCGTTTCACCCTCACCGACGCTCGCGCATCGGCGGTCTGTTTTCTGTGGCACTGTCCCGCGGGTCACCCCGGGTTGCCGTTAGCAACCGCCCTGCTCTGTGGAGTCCGGACTTTCCTCGGCGACGGGCGGCGGCACAGCTGTGCCCGTTCCCATCGCCGCGGTCGCCCGGCCAACTCGTCCGCGGCGTCCAGGGTACGTTGTTCCCGGGTCTGACCTCGCAGCTGGTCGGAGCAGAACAGTACGGTGGGGTGCCATGGAACGTGTCGAGGTCAGTTTTCCTTCGGGTAGCGAGCATTGCGCCGCCTGGCTGTATCCACCCGACGGCGTCCCCAAGCCCCGCCCGCTGGTGGTCATGGGGCACGGTCTGGGCGCCAATCGTGAAATGGGATTGGACAGGTACGCGCGCAGATTCGCCGCCGCGGGAATGGCCGTGCTGGTGTTCGACTACCGGCATTTCGGGGCCAGTCAGGGTTCGCCGCGCCAGCTACTACACATCGCCCGTCAGCGCGAAGACTGGCGGGCGGCCATTGCCTACGCACGCACGCTGCGTGGAATCGATGCGACTCGAATTGCCTTGTGGGGAACCTCTTTCGGCGGCGGCCATGTGCTGTCGGTGGCACCCGACGACGACTACCTCGCGGCCGTAGTCGCGCAAGTCCCCTTCACCAGCGGCCTGGCCTCGGCCCTGACGAAGGGTCCGACCAGCCTGACCAAGGTGGCCACCATCGCCGCCACCGACCTGCTCGTCGGATCGCTGCGCGGCAAGCCGGTGCGCATCCGGCTCGCGGGCCGCAAGCGCGCCGCCGCTCTGATGAGCGCGCCGGATGTGCCGGAGGGTTTCGGCAGGCTCGCCGACGAAAGTGAAAGCTACGAACCGAAAGTCGCGGCCCGGGTCGCGCTGTCGACGCTGTTCGACTCCCCCGGCCGCCGGGCCAAGTCGCTGAAGATGCCGGTCATGTACATCATCGCCGACAACGATTCGATCGCCCCGATCAAACCGACGCTGCGGGCCGCGGAACGCACCAAGCACGCCGTCGTGAAGCGTTATCCGATAGGACATTTCGACGTCTATTTCGACGATCACTTCGAGCAGGCGGTCTATGACCAGACGGAGTTCCTGGTCTCGGTGCTGCGTCCGTGACCGAGACCGGCGTCGGGGCTTTGCCGGTGGTCTCGACGTCGGTATGCTCGAACGGTACGGCTGGGCCGGTTCGTCGGCAGCCACCAATGATGGCCCGGATGCGCCGCGAAGCATCCTCATGATGAATCTCGTTGTCTCCCCCGCACTCCCAGGGAAGGACCTTCCCGTCCTTCGTTGACCGCCGCGCGGGTACGGACCCGCCCCGAACTCCGTCGCCAACGCAGGCCCGGGGCGCACGGCTGCTGGAACCATCTGCTCATCGCGCCGCTGTGGCCGATGCACGGCGTCAACCTCGGCACGCTGCTGCGTACCTGCGATGCGGTCGGCGCGTGCTTGGCGGTACCGCGGCGGCCGTGGATACCGGACGCGCTCGCGCAGGGCAACACCCTGCGCCACCGACAGTGTGTGCACTGGATCGACGGTCGCGTGGAACGGTGGCTGGATCGCCAGCGCGCCGCAGGTTCGGTGATCGTCGGCGTCGAACTCACCGATGAATCCATCCGCTTGGCCGACCTCCCCGCCGCCCGCAAGCGCACCGTCATCGTGCTCGGCCACGAACGCAGCGGGATACCACCCGAGGGCCTCGAACTCCTCGATGTCGCCGTCGAAATCCCGATGGTCGGGACCGGCCACAGTCTCAATGTGGCGGTCGCGGGTTCGCTGGTGCTCTACAAGCTCGCAGGACTGTGCTGATGACCGGGATCCCAGTAGTAGCCGCTATCGCCCAGAAGAATTCGATCTGATCGGCGTCAGCGTGAGGCACGCCCGACACCGGGTACTGGAACTTGGTGCCAGGCGTTCGGTTGGCATCTCAGGTCGGTGACAGTGCTCATTGCACTGCCATTGGTTCGGGATCCGCGCAGCGGTGCTTTGAAGGCGAATGGTGTTGCCGGGCAAGGGGCAGGGTTGCCAGCAGTCCGGCGAGCATGCCGATCGCAGCGAGGAACACGACTGCGCGAGGCCCGTCGGCGGTGGGGATGGTCGGATGTCCGCCCAGCAGGTCGGCGATCATGGTGAACAGGGCCAGGCCGATGGCGTTGCCGAGGTTGAGGGTGGTGGCGGCGATGCCGTTGGTGACGCCTTGTTCGTGGGCGGCGGCTCCGGTGGACGCGGTGATCCACATGGTGATCCACACGATGCCCTGGCCGACGCCGGAGACGATCATGCCCGGAACGAGCAGGGCGTAGCTGGTGTGGGTACCGAAGGCGGCGGCCAGGGCGACGGTGCCGAACACCCCGAGGCCGAAGCCGGTGAGCAGGGCGGTGCGGTTGCCCAGGCGCGCGGTGAGTTGTTCGCCGGCCATGGTCCCGGTGGCGATGGCCAGCGAGGGGACCAGGAACGCCAGCCCGGTGCGCAGGGCGCTGTAGCCGTGGACGTTCTGCCAGAGCATGGTCAGGAAGTAGGGCAGCACCCCGAAGGTCCCCATGAACAGGAACGTCACGATGGTGCCGACGCTGAGGTGGCGATTGGCAAACAGCCGCAGCGGCATGAGCGGATCGGCGCTGCGCCGTTCGATGACCGCGAACGCGGCCAGAAGTGTCGCCGCAGTAGCGAATCCGAGTAGCAACAGCGGATGCGTCCAGCCCAGCTCAGGGGCTTCGACCAGCGCGAACACCAGCACGGTGACGCCGGCGGTGACGGTGAGCGCGCCTGGCAGGTCGAACGCGCGGCGCCCGGTCGGGCGAGCGCCGGCGGGCATGATCGCCAGCGCGCCGAGAGCGACGGCGACGGCCAGGGGGACGTTGACGAAGAACACCGCCGACCAGCCGAAGTTCTCGGTCAGCACCCCGCCCAGCAGCGCGCCGAGGGTCAAGCCGCCGGCTCCGGCACCGCCCCATACCGAGAGTGCTCGATTGCGTTGGGGCCCTTCGGGAAACAGGGTGTTGATCAATGCCAGGGTCGAGGGCATGAGCAGTGCGCCGCCGATTCCCTGCACGGCGCGGGCAGCGATGAGGGTGACCGGACTGGTTGCCAGCCCGCAAGCCAACGACGCCAGGCCGTAGAGGGTCAGGGCGAGTACGAACATGCGCCGCCGCCCGAGGAGGTCGACCGCTCGTCCACCCAGCAGCAGGAATCCGCCGGCGAACACGACGTAGGCGCTGACGACCAATTGTTGTGTCTGGCCGGGGAATCCGAGGTCGGCGCCGATGCGTGGGAGCGCGACGAACACGAGGTTGAGGTCGAGAGCGTAGATCAGTTGCGCGAGCGCGAGCAACACCAGCACCCAACCATGTGCGCGGGCGTGACCGGTGGTGCCGCATGGGCGGAGACGGGTCGTGGACATGGGAATGGCGCCTTTCTCAGGGGGAGGGCACGCGGGTCAGCCGAGGAACTCGACCAGGGCGGAGACGACGGCGTCGGGCTGTTCTTCGGGGACGTAGTGGCCGCAGTCGGCGACCTCGACGACAGTGACGTCGGTTCCCTTGGCGGGCATCAGATCCCGCAGGTAGGCGTAGTTGCTGTCGTCGCCACCGAGCGCGAGGATCGGCGCGGCGATCTGGCCGTAGGCGCGTTCGTCGGCGATGTCCTGGTTGAAGGTGCGGTACCAGCCATTGCCGGCGCGTATCGCGTCGGCGGTGGAGTAGGCGTGGGCGTAGACCTGACGCGAATGCTCGTCGATGGTGGACGGATCCTTGGCCTGCCGGCCGAAGAGCCAGTCGACCAGCAACCGCATCCGGCCTTCACCCAGCAGCAGCTCGGGCAGCTCCTGGACCTGGTTGAACGCGAACCACCACAGATACGAGCGCGCGCCGTGCTCGATCACCGAGTCCACGTGCTGATCGGTCTCGGGCAGCAGCCCGAACTGCGACCAGCCGGCGTCGGGATGCGGCACGTCCAGCAGTGCGATCTTGTCGACGGCGTCGGGGTAGTTTGCGGCGTAGGCGTAGGCGACCATCGCGCCGATGTCGTGTCCGGCGATGCTCGCGGTTTCCCAGCCCAGATGCTGGATCAGGGTGCGCAGGTCGGCGGCCATGGTCTTCTTGTCGTAGCCGTCGGCCGGTTTGTCCGAGCCGCCCATGCCGCGCAGGTCGACCGCGATCACGGTGTAGCGCTCGGCGAGGGCGGGCATCACCTTGTTCCACTGCCACCAGGTCTGGGGCCAGCCGCCCAGCAGCACCAGCGGCGCGCCCGCGCCGCCGGTCACGTAGTGCAGGCGGGTGCCCTTGACCTCGGCGACGTGACTGGTGAAGTTCCCGTCCAGGGTCGCGGCGAGCGCGGCGTCGGACAGGTGGGCGGTCTCGGTGGTGGTCATGATGTCCTCTTCCAATCGCTTGACCGTACGAATTTTTCGTACGTTATTAGTACGAGATATTCGTACAGTCGGAAGAGGTTGTCAAATCCACCATACGAACTCCGCGTATGATTGAGGAATGGCCGACCTGCACCACCCCGAGACCGCCGAGATCCGGCTCGTCGACGTACTCGCCGCGCTCGGACATCCGGTGCGGATGGAGATCGTGCACGCCCTCGCCTCCGGCGAGGAGCGGTTCTGCGGCGAGATCCTGCCCGACGAGCCGAAATCGAGCATGACCCATCACTGGCGCGCGCTGCGCGAAGCCGGGGTCATCCATCAGCGGCGCGTGGGCCGCAAGCTCTGGCTCACCCTGCGTCGCGCCGACCTCGATACTCGTTTCCCCGGCCTGCTGGACCTGGCGTTCACACACCGGTCCGGACACGTCACCACGGAACCGATGGGAGCCCATTGAACGTAGTCGAATGGTGGTCGCCCAAGCCGAATTCGACCGCCATATGACTACGCCCGGCGAGTTGCCGGAGTGGTGACCCACCGATCAGGAGTGCGTCAACCAGCAGGATTCCAACGAGAAGGCTCGGCTGTGCTCCTGACCGACGGGCACTGCCCATGTCGGTCCCCCGGACTACAGTCGCCTGCCATGAACCCTGCGACCGCTGTTGTCGCCGACATCGTGCGGACAATAGTGCCGTTCGACGAGCTCGAGCGGCAGCACATCGCCGAGACGCTGGCCTGGCTCGGATCGACCGACGATGTTTTCCGTCGGGCCAAGCCCGACGTACCTCCGCGTCATCTGGTCTCTTATGTCGTCCTCGTCGATCCGCGAGCCTGCGCCGTCTTCCTCGGACGCCACCTCCTCGCGGACCTGTGGTTGCCGACCGGTGGCCATCTCTCGCCCGGCGAACACCCGCTCGACGCCGCAGGCCGCGAGGCCACCGAAGAACTGGGCATCCGGCCCGAGTTCACCGTCACCGGAATCGAACCCCTGTTCCTCACTGTGACCACGACCGTAGGAACGCACAGCGGCCACGAGGATGTCAGCCTCTGGTATCTCATCCGAGGTGACCGATCCCGCGAATACGCCTTGGACCCAGGCGAATTCAGCGAGGGCCGCTGGTGGGATATCGGCACATCCGCCATTCCCGACGCCGACCCGCACTTCCCCCGTTTCCTCGTCAAGCTCGAATCAACACTGCGCGCTGCGGGCACTGGGAAGTGATCTGCGGTGATCGCCGTGGCGCAGGGTCGATCCATCGTCGAACTTCGCGCATTTCCTCGAGTTCGGTGTACGTCAGGTGTTATCCCTGGGCAGCTGGGCGCCGCCAGTGGTACCCAGCTTCTCTCACTGCTCTACCCGGCGCGGGCCCGTGTACTCGAGGAAAGCGAACACCGCGACAACGGTCGCTCCGGCGAGCATGAAGGCGATTCCGAGCCCGGTCAGGTCGATCAGACCCGAGAACGCCAGCGCCACCATGCCAACGGCGGATAGTGCGTTGACGACCACGACACCGGACGCATGTCGGGGTGAGATCTCCGGATAGCCCGCGATCAGCAGCAGCGCGAGGGCACCACCCAGCATGGCGATGCCGAACGGGATCGACCATGTGGTCGGCAGCCCGAGCGGATCACGCAGTGCGACCGCTCCGGCGAGCATGACCACCCCGAACGCGCCGGTACTCCAGCCATCCACCCGTAGCGCGGAGCGCAGGTAGTCGGTGCGCGTCAGTGTTCCGGCACGGGCGGGTGTGACAGCGCGGCTCATATCCATCTCCTGTGATCATTGCTGTGCGAGCCGGTCGGCTCCCGGAACCCACCATGCGGACCCGAGGTGAAGGTCTCAATAACCTCGGAGGTCATGGCCGTGCCGATAGGCCGCTGATTAGCCTGGTCACGTGGTTGGCACGCGGACGGCAGAGCATCTGATGGAGACCCCTTCGCGGATCGGTGGCCTGTTGCGGGACTGGCGGCAGCGGCGCAGGCTCAGCCAGCTCGATCTGGCTTTGGCGGCCGACACCTCGTCCCGGCATCTGTCCTATGTGGAGACCGGCAGATCCAAGCCGAGCCGGGCGATGGTGCTGCGGTTGTGCGAAGCCCTGGATGTGCCGCTGCGGGAACGCAACATCCTGTTGCTGGCCGCCGACTACGCACCCGCCTACCGGGAGAGCGGCCTCGACGACGCGGGGCTCGCC
This sequence comes from Nocardia sp. NPDC051463, assembly GCF_040681975.1. Taxonomy (NCBI): domain Bacteria; kingdom Bacillati; phylum Actinomycetota; class Actinomycetes; order Mycobacteriales; family Nocardiaceae; genus Nocardia; species Nocardia sp. NPDC051463. Next base: position 97,745 of record NZ_JBFBAB010000015.1, on the reverse strand, counting down.
TCGGTGCGCTCGGCGCTGGACACGATGCTCGCCGCGCACGACCCGTACCCGGCGGTGGTGGTCGATCGGCTGTGGAATGTGGTCACCGGCAACGCGGCGATGGGCGTCATGATGCACGGCATTCCAGCAGAGTTGCTGCTGCCGCAACCCAATGTCTATCGCCTGGTCCTGCATCCGGACGGACTCTCGGCTCGGCTGGCCAACCTGTCCCAGGTCCGCGAGCTGTTCCTGGATCGGCTGGCACGGCAGGCGAGTGCGAGCGGAGACCCACTACTGCGGGCGCTCTACGACGAGGTCGCCGCCTACCCGCGGTTGCCGGACCCACCGAGTGAATCGAATGATGAGGTGGCGCAACCGAGTCCGTTCGAGGTGCCACTGCGCATCCGGACGCCGTTCGGCGAGCTGCGCATGTTCAGCACTATGGCCACCTTCGGCGCACCCGCCGATGTCACGCTGTCGGAGCTCGCCATCGAATTGTTCTATCCCCTCGACGAATTCACCGCCACGGCCCTGCGTGGGCTCGCGGCGGCGACGTCGCCCTCCGAATCCGGTTCAGAACGGCCGGAATCCCGTCCCCACGCCACCGGTGGCGTTCACGGCCTCCAGAATCTGATCGATCGGCGCGAAGAAAGCCGGTGAGTGCACGGGGTTGCCCGCGCTGACGCAGGGCACGTCGAAGCCGATGCCGCCGAGGCCGGTCAATCGGCCCTGGTTCATGCCGACCAGTCGATCGCCGACGGTCACCGGACCACCGGAATCGCCCGGCTTCGAGCAGGATTGATTGATGGTGGAGCCCTCCAGCCCGCCCCAGACCACACCGCAGCCGGATCCGCTGGTTCGCCCGCTGGTGCAGACGGTAGCTCCTGGTCCCGGCACCGCACCGAGCCCGGCAATGGTGGTTGGGCCAACGGTGCGCACCGGGGTGACCAGGGCCGGATCGAATTGCAGAACTCCGAAGTCCAGCCCCTCACCATTGTCCGAGTAAGCCACCACACCGATCACACCGGCATCCGGCGCCTTCTCGGCAGACACGCGCGCGCCCGTCGAAGCGCAGTGACCGGCGGTCAGGCCGACCAGCCGGTTCGCGCCGTCATAGCCGATGGCGGTCAGCGAGCACGCCGAATTGTTGTCGAACACCAGGCCGGAGCTGCCGCCGAGCACCGCGTTCCCGGCGGCCTGCGCGGGGCCGGGACCGGCGAGACAGACGCCCGCGACGGCAACCGCGGCCGTGGCCGCCATCCATGTGAATTTCACCGTGAGCACTCTCCTTCTCGAAACCCGCAGGCCGACATCGGAATCGGCCACGCGACAGCCCACCCGCACGTGATGGAGTACCGCCCCCGACAGGTCTGCGGCCATCGCTGACAGGCGAACACCGACGGTCGGGTTATCCGTTAGCTACCTCAGCATCACGGGGTTGGACCCGATCCGCAACGGGGTGTGCGCCGCACCACCAGCCGGCCCGGCGGTCCCTGCCACCGTGAACCATAGTCGGCTCGAAACATCCTCCTCTACCGTGCTTTTCATCAGCGAGAAGGCACCCGATCGACCCGGCCACCGGCACCCGGTCATGCGTTGCCCGCATGACATGGCCTGGCGGCCGGATCGGTGCTCACGCGTCGAGCATCTGCGCACCGAGCTCCTGATCCAGACCGGATTCGGCTGCCGTCAGCACCGTGTCCAGATGCCTGGCGACCACACCGATGTGCGGCTCGGCCATCATCTGCAAGTGATCACCCGGTACCGCGACCTGGGTGAATCGTCGTCCGGCGTACCGCCCCCAGCCGTTGTCCGTGCTGTCGTACATGCTGCCGACTGTTCGATGCGCCGCATCGACACCGGGCGGCAGTCCCTCGCTGGCTCGCAAGAGTGTGAAGTCGCGGTCGTAGAGCTCGAGCTTGTATTCCAGCAGCGCCGTGTAATTGGCGTGGAACACGTCGTAAAGCCTGCGAATGGCCTGCGGGGAACTGTCGGCGGGCAGGATCCCGGACCTGATCGTCTCGGCGAGCACCGCGTCGAACAGTTCGTCGGTGCCGTGCGTGTCGGGTTCGAAATCGATCAGTGCGACCTGGTTTCCGCGCGCGTACCAGAGCAGTTCGAGGAAGAACCAGCGGATCAGCTGCTCCTGCGCGACCGGCTCGCGCCGCTCTTGCTGCCGCAGTGCGAGCGTGTCGAGCAGTGTCACACTGGCGACTTCGTGTTCGGGCAGCCGCCGTGCCATCTCCAGCGCGACATTGCCGCCGAAAGACCAACCCGCAAGGTGATAGGGGCCTTCCGGATGGACCCGGCGGATGGCCTCCAGATAGGACTCCGCCATCGCCGGGATGGACGTCTCGGGTGTGCTGCCCGAGTCGGCACCTGCCGCCTGCAAGCCGTACACCGGACGGTCCGGGCCGAGGTAGCGGGCGAGTGCCAAGTAGCACAGCACATTTCCGCCGATCGGGTGTACAAGGAACAGCGGTGTCTTGCTACCGCCGCTGATCGGCACCACCGGGTCGAAGGTGCGGTGGGTGTTCCCCGCCCGGATGAGCGCGGCCAGCTCGCCCGCGGTCGGTGCGCCGATGAACGTATCGAGCGGGACCTCGACGCCCCAGCGCCGCGACAATCCCATCACCACACGCATGGCACCGATCGACGTACCACCGGAAGCGAAGAAGTCGTCGTCGAGCCCGATCGAGCGCAGTCCAGCGTATTCGGCGAGCAGCTCCACGGCGGATCGCTCGTATTCGTCGGCCGGTTCCCGCTGGGCGGCAGCCGAATCGGGGGCATTTTCGACGATCGCGCGCAGAGCGTTGTCGTCGCGCTTGCCGCTCGGTGTTCGGGGCAGTTCGTCGAGCCAGATGAACCTCGACGGCACCATGTGGGCGGGCAGCACCGCGCGCAGATCGTGCCGCAGCGCGGCCATATCGGTCTGGTCGGCCGCACCGACCAGGAAGGCGATCAGCGCTCCGTCGATGCCGCCGAAGCCGCGCGCGACCACGGCCGCCTCGGTAATGGCGGGAAACTCCTCGAACCCGAGAATGCACAGCTCGACCTCGGCGGGTTCGACCCGGAAGCCGCGGATCTTCACCTGACTGTCGCTGCGGCCCAGATACACGATATCCCCGGAGAACAGCCGCACGCCGAGATCGCCGGTCCGGTACAGGATCGCGCCGCCGTAGGTGGCCACGAACCGCTGTGCGGTCAGGCCCGGCCTGCCGTGGTAACCGCTGGCGATCGAACGGCCCCCCACATAGATTTCGCCGATCACCCCGTCGGGCACCGATCGCAGCGCTCCGTCGAGCAGTTCGGCGGTATCGCCGTCGACCGCACGACCGATCGCGGGCAGTGCGGGGAAATCATCGGCAGGACCGAGCAGGGTGTACTTGGTGGCCACGTGGGATTCGGTGGGACCGTATTGGTTTTCCAGCAGCAGGCCGGGCACCACCTTGCACAGGGCGCGGATCTCGTCGGTGATACGCAACTGCTCACCCGAGGACACGAGGGCCTTCAGGCTGGTCGGGAAGGTGCGCCTGGCAACGGCGGCCTCCGCGAACGCCTGTAGCGCGACATACGGCAGAAACAGTCGCTCGATGCGCTCCTCGACAACAAGATTCAGCAGTACCTCGACATTCGACCGCAGATCCACCGAACTCACCCGCAACGTCGAGCCGGCGGCCAGAGTGGTGAAGATTTCCTGGAACGAGACATCGAAACTCAACGGCGCCAATTGCAGGGTGCTGGCCAGACCCATCCCCGACGGCGTGCGGTTTTGCCATTCCACCAGCGTGGTCAGGCCACGGTGCGGCATGGCGACACCCTTGGGCTCCCCGGTGGAGCCGGAGGTGAACAGCACATAGGCCACCGCATCCGGCGACACGTAATCCGGCACCACCTGTGCCACGTCGGTGTCGGTGTCGGTGTCGAACAGCGCGACAGTATCGAGCACCAGCGCCGTGTCGTCGACGATGTCGGCATATTCCGCGTCGGCGATCACGCGATGCGGGCGGGCCCGGTCGATCATCAGGTTCAGCCGGGCCCGCGGGTAGCTGATATCGAGCGGCACGCAGGCCGCCCCGATCCTGGTGAGGGCGATCACGAGCACCACCAACTCAGGGCGACGGGCCATCATGATGCCGATCCGGTTGCCGGGCGCTATCCCGAGACCGCAGAGCCGTTGCACGAGTCGATCGCAGCGCTCGATCAGCTCGGCATAGGTAACTGTGTGGTCGTCGCCGATCAGCGCGATCGCATCGGGGCGGAGCGCGGCGGCTTCGGCGACGAGGGTGCCGACATCGCGGGCGGTCGCTGGGCCTGTGCCCCGATCGATCGGCGAATCCGGTTCACCGACAATGCCTGCCAGCATCCGCAGCTGGGTCAGCGCGACAGTCTCGCACTGGTCTTCGGTCAGCGTGTGATCGCCGTTGACCCGCACCCACATTCGACCGTCGCGCGGATCGGTCGCCACCGTCACCAGCAGCTGGAAGTTGGTCTCCTCCCGAACATCGAAGTCGCGCAACCGGACTCCGTCGATGCCTGCGATCGGCGCGAATAGGTGGTAGTTGACGAAGTTGAACGCCGTCTCGAAGGCGGGCCCACCGTCGGCCAGGATGGACCGCAGCGGATAGCGCCGGTGCGGATAGGCCTCCCGCTCCCGGCGCACGACCTGCTCGACCGCCTCCCACCAGGTGGTCGCGCAGGCGTCCAGCCGCATCGGCAGCGTATTGAGGAACAGTCCCGCACTGCGTTCGGCCCCGGCCCGATCCGGACGGCCGTGGCTGACGACGCCCGTGGTGACATCGCCGCGGCCGGTGACCGTGCGCAGTGCGAGGCAGTGCGCGGCCAAATAGACCGCCTTCTCCGGCACCTGGTTCCGGATGGCGAACGCGGTCACCCGTTCGGCCAGCCTGCGCGGCACCAACGCCTGCGCCTGCGGTGGTGCGGTGACGGCGGCCTGGTGAACGCCGAGCGCAGTCAACGCGGTCGGCTCCGCGTCCGCCAAGGCGGTGCGCCAGTACTCGCGCGCCGAATCATCGTGGATGGCAGCTCGTTCGGCCTGTGCGTATTCGGCGAGAACCGTCGAGGAGTGCGGGGTGTCGTCGAGGGCAGACGCGACGAGCCCTAGGCGATGCAGGTAGTCCAGCAGCAGTTCCAGCACCGAGGTCGCGACGCTCCAGCCGTCGAGGATCGCGTGGTGGAAGCTGAGTACCAGATCGACGGTCCGCACGGTGTCGGCGGCGGGCCGGAGGAAAACGCGCACGGCATGCAGTGGGGCACAGGCGATGTCGTACTGCGCGTGCCTGCGCTCCTGCAGGTAGGACTCGACCCGCTCATCGGCGAGGGGGGAGTCGATGCCGGTGAGATCGACGATCTCCAGCTCGTAGTCGATGGTGGAATGCACCACCTGCAGGGGGATCGAGTACCTGCTCAGGTCGAACGAGGAGCGCAGCGCAGGCTGCCGCGACACCAGCCGATCGAAGGCGACCCGGAACTGCGCCGCGTCCCACGGCAGCTCGAACCGGTAGCGGAACACGTCCTTGTAGATGACCGAATCGGCCCGCTCGATGCTGTGGAAGAGCATGCCGAGTTGCAAGGCGGTAGCGGGGAATGCGTCCTCGGCCCGATGCAGCGCGGCCCGGTCGATCAGCGGCACCGTCTCGAAAGCCGCGGTGATCCGAATCCGCGTGCCGTCCTGGCCATCGGCGACGATCCCCGCCAGCTCGGCAATGGTCGGATTCTCATAGAAACCGTCCACCTCGAAGTACAGCCCGGCTCGTTCGGCGGCGGTGCGCACCGACAGCGCAAGGATGGAATCACCGCCGTGCGTGAAGAAGTTGTCGTGCACGCCGATCGAGTCGACGCCGAGCACTGCGCACCAGACCCGCACCAACTCGGCCTCGACGGCGGTGCGCGGCGCGGCGCGATCATCGATGCCCATGAGCTCGGCGGCGGATTCTTTGACCAACGCGCGCCGATCCAGCTTTCCGTTGCGGGTCAGGGGAATACGATCCACCCGCACCAGGCGCGTCGGAATCATGTAGCGCGGCAGTCGAGCGGCGAGCAGCTCGGCGATCTCGTCACCAGTGATCTCGTCACCGACGAAGTATCCGACCAGCTGCACACCGTTGATGTCGGACCGCTCGTCGACAACGGCGACCGCCCGCACACCGGTGCAGCCGAGGATCGCGTTCTCGACCTCGCCGAGGGTCACCCGGTTGCCACGGACCTTCACCTGATCGTCGTAGCGGCCCAGGTATTCGAGGGTACCGTCGGGCAGCCAGCGGGCCAGGTCGCCGGTGCGATAACGGCGACGGCCCGGCACGGCGCGGTCGTCGACGAAGGCCGCCGCGGTGAGTTCGGGGCGGCCCCGATAGCCGCGGGCCACACCGACGCCCGCGATATTCAGTTCACCGGGCACACCCACGGGCAGTCGTCGGCCCGCCTCATCGAGCACCAGCAGATCGATATTGTCGATCGGGCGTCCGATGGGCACCATCGCGAGCGAATCATCGGGCGGGCAGTCGAAATACGAGACGTCGACGGTGGCCTCGGTCGGGCCGTACACATTCACCAGTTGCGGTGGGGTCGTCCGCGCCGCCGCGTACAGCGCGTGGAAGCGGCGCAGCAGAGCGGGCGCCAGCGCCTCACCGCTGCAGAACACCCGCCGCAGCGTCGCGAGGCGCGGCAGGATCGTGCGATCGGCCTCCAGTTCGTCGAGGAAGGCGGCCAGCATGGACGGTACGAAGTGGATGACCGTCACCGAATTCGTCTCGATGGCCTCGACGATCCGGCGCGGGTCCCGTTCGCCGCCCGCCTCCAGTAGCGCGACGCGCGCGCCCGCGACGGCCCACCAGAACAACTCCCACACCGACACATCGAAGGTCACGGGAGTTTTCTGCAGGATGACGTCGCCTGCCGCCAACGGGTAACGGCGCTGCATCCAGATCAGCCGGTTGACCACCGAGCGATGTTCGATCATCACGCCCTTCGGCTCGCCGGTGGAGCCCGAGGTATAGATGAGGTAGCTCAGATCGGCGGGGTGCGAGATGTTTTCGACGGCCTGACGCGTTGGCAGCGTGTTGGCCACCGATACCCGAGCGACACCGAGCCCGGCGTACACCTGGGCGTGCTCGGGGCCCGCGACCACCAACCTGGCCGCGCAGTCCGCGAGCACCGTTTCGATGCGCGCAGGCGGATAGTCCGGATCCAGCGGGACATAGGCGCAGCCCGCACGCAAGATGCCGAGCACCGCGATCAGCAGGTCCGTCGATCGAGGCAACACCACCGGGATGCACTCGTTGCCCGCGGCACCGAGCTCACGCAGCCTGGCAGCGAAACTATCCACGCGACGGGATAATTCGGCGTAGGTGAGCGACTTGTCGCCGGAACCCGCGGCAGGCACCAGTGCGACGCGGTTCGGGTTGCCGAGGGCCTGTTCGGTGAACAGCCGGTCGATGGTGGTGTATGGGAAATCGGTGCGGGCACCCGTTTCGAAGGCGGCTATTGTGGCGGCCTCCTGCTCCGACAGCATCGGCAGCGCGCCCACCGGCGTCTCCGGCTGGTCCAGCGCCGCGGTGATCATCTCCCCCACACTGCGCAGCGCGGATTCGACTGGGAAGGTTTCGGTGAAAACATCCGTGTCGTAGAACAACTGGAGGTTGATCGACCCGTCTCTGCCGTCCTCGGCGACGACGATGGTGAGCGCGTCCGACACCGTGCCGGGATTGAGCACCGTCCACTTCGAGATGAGGTCGTGGACGTAATCCGCGTCGGGCAGTTTGGTGAAGGAGTACTGAACGTCATACAGCGGTGGCGCCGACGGATCGCTGTTCAACGCACGCGCCAGATCGCCGTAGGGAAACCGCTGATGCTTCTTCAAACCACGGATCTGCTGGGTGACCTCCGCGGCCACCTGCGCCAACGGCACACTCCGGTCCACGCGCACCGGCAACGGGACGACGTTCGCGCGATGGCCCTGAGTACGGAAGGTCTCGGCCGAGTGCCGGTTGAGCATCGGGCAGCCGATGACGACCTGGTCGGTGCGGTGGATCGCCGTCAGATACGCCGCCACCGCAGCAGTCGTATAGGCGAAGACGGTGAATCCGGTCGCCCGGATGCGATCGAGGAAGTCGCCGGGAATCATCGTGCTGTAGTGCCCCCGCACGACTTTCGGCCGCTCCGAGCGGCCGGCGAACAGGGCTGGTTCGATCCCGTCCAGCGCGGTGAGCAGCGCGTCGCGATCCTTCGTGCACTGCTCGGACTCGCGGTAAGCCCGGTCGTCCTCGGCGATGGCCCGATAGGTGGCCACCGAGCGATCGGTGTGCTCGGTGGGCGGCTCCGGCTTCGCCAGCTCCGCGAGCGGGACGCCTTCGGATTTGGTGTAGCTGTCATTGAGCAGCGCGATCAGCGGATTCAGCCCATAGCCATCGGCCAGCGCGTGATGCACCGAGATGAACATCCAGAACCGGTCCGGCCGGTCCACCACCGCGGCGAGCCGTGCGGGCCGACCGGGCTGCTCCGGGTCGGCGACCGCACGCCACAGCCACTCCTGCGCCGCGGCAACCGGATTCGGTGCATCGGTGAGATCGAACACCTCGACCTCGGGGATGTCGTCGCACACCCACTGGTGGAATTCGCCATCCTCGAACGCGAACCGCAGCCGTAGCGCGTCGTCACTCATCAGCGCGCGCTCCCAGCACGCCTGCAGCCTGGCGATCTCCAGCGGTTCATCCATACGGAAGCTGTAGGTCTGCTGCGCGGCCGGATCCGGTGCCAGCCGGAAGGCCACACCGAGTACATCGCGCTGATACGCGCTGACCGGCCAGGCCTCGTCGGGTCTCTCGGGGGTTGCGCTGCTTTCCGACGTCACAGTCACTCCTATCGCGACAGTCGCGGCACCGGCCGTGCGCAGATCTGCCTAGGCTATTGCCACAGTTATCCAGTTTTCGGATACCGAGAAGCACCGGCATCGATGCGATGCCGGGCGTCTCGATTGTTTCGGGGCGAACGCCCGCTGGTCAGAGAACGGCCAGCAGCGCGCGTACGCTTTCATCGGCGAGGCGCTCGGCCCGCTGACGGGATACCGCGGGCTCGACATAGCCCACGTTGAAGGACAATTCGCCGTGCGTGGCATTGGCGGTGGCCATGATGAACCCGCTCACCGACATACCCGAGACGAATTGGGCGCCCGACAGCTGCCAGGATCCGATCTTGTCCGGGAAGGGATAGTTGCCGAGGTAGGTCATGCACAGATGGCCGGGACCTCGGGTGTCCATCAACTTCACCGTGGCAGCGCTGGCCGCCACCGATTTCGGTGCCGCGACCTTCAGCAGGTTCAGCGCCGCGAGATGATCACGGCGCCGCATCCGCGTGCCGTACTCGCGCTCGATCTCGGTGGCGATCTGCCAGAGCGAGGACCACGGCGCGTACTCGGCCGGGGTCGCGATCATGCCCTGATAGGTGCCGACCTCGGTGTCGGCGACGACGCCGTCGAGGTGCGCGCGGAAGTTCACCGAACTGCCTACGGTGTACCGGGCTTCCTTCGTGGTACCCGCCTCGCGGGCCGCGGCGACCAGCAGCGCCGCCGACAATGCGGCCTGCAGGCCGACGCCGTTGCGCACGCAGCCTGCGCTCAGCGCGTCGAGCTGGTCGCCGCTGAGGCTGCGATGCACGACGCGACTGCGTCGCCGCGTGGGCGGGGCCAGTTCGGTCGGCTCCAGCCGCCGTGGGCGGCGCAGCTGCGATTTCTGGTCGCGCAGTAGCGATCCGATGGTTCGCCCGATACCGCTGCCGCCCTGGAATCGGGCCGGGAACAGCTCTTCCGGGCCGGGCCGGATCGGGGCCGGATCCAGCTCGGCGCCCTCACCCGAGGCGACCTGTAGCACCTGCTTGACCACCGACATCGCGCTCTCGCCGTCGGCGATCGCGTAATGCAGGGTGACGACCAGATCGCTGATCTGGCCGTCCGGCGTGCTGATCAGCACGGCGCGCGCGAGCGGTCCCTCCTGCCAATCGAACGGCTCACGCAACTCGATATCGTCGACCTCGGCCAGCCAGCGTTGCGGCTCGTCCGACTCGACGACCCGCAGCGGGATCGGCCGATTCGCCACAGGTGCGAATCGCGGTGCGGTGCCATCAGGTTCGGCCGCGACCGCGACGCCGAGCAGCGGATGTCGGCGTTGTACTTCGTCCAGGCCCGTCCTGACCTGCTCGGCCGTGATGGCACCGTGCACCCGCACCCGGGCCAGGATGTGCAGCGGGGCAAGCTGATCGGCGATCCAATGCCACCGCTCCATCGGCGACAGCCTGCGCGGCAGCCGCGCGGTCGGCCCGTCCAGTGGCGGGAACGACAGCGGCTTCGCCGTCTCGCGCAGGAAGAATTCGGTGGGCGCGTGCCGGAAGTAGGCGTCGCGCACCGTGATCAGCCTCGGGTCCGTTGTCTGCTCGATCTTCCCGAGATTCCACGACCCGTTGACAAGCATGGCGGTTCTTGCCGCGCGCAGCTGTTCATAACGACGCAGTCCCGCAACGGGATCCAGCGAGGTCTTCAAGGTGTGCGCGAGCACCACCGCATCCTCGATGGACGCGTTGGCACCCTGGCCGAGGCTGGGCAGCATGGGGTGGGCGGCGTCACCGAGCAGGGTGACCCGACCCCGGCCCCAGTGCTCGAGCACCGGGCGGTCCTGGGCAGGCACCGCGAGGATCCCGGATTCGTCGGTCTGCTCGAGGCAGGCCCGCACCTCGGGAGCCCAATCGGCGTAGAGCCGCAGCAGTTCCCGCTTGCCGCCTTGCCAGTCGGCGGCCTCGGCGGCGGGCATGGTCTTGGTGCCCCACCAGTAGACGCGACCGTGACCGATATCGTGAATGCCGAAACGCATGCCCGTGCCCCAGTAATGGGCCGAGTAGCCGCGCGGCACCGCGGGGTGCTCGAAAGGGATGCAAGCCAGCCAGCACACGAAGTTGCCGGGGCGGGGTTCAGCGCGGCCGTGCAGTTGGGCGCGCACGGCGGAGTGGATGCCGTCGGCGCCGATCAGCAGGTCGCCCTCGGCGATGCGGCCGTCGGCGAATTCGACGCGTACGTGCTCGCCGTCGTCGATGAAGTGGGTTGCCTGTGCGCCAACGTGAGTCGGTGTGTCACCGACCGCGCGCAACAGCACATCGTGCAGGTCGCTGCGATGCAGAGCAATGCTCGGAGAGCCGAGTCTGGCGTCCTGGCGGTGGACCGGAAGCACACGCAAGACGGTGCCGTCGGGATAGCAGAACCGGAACGTTTCGACCTTGCCACCACGTTCGAGCAGCTCGTCCTCGATGCCGAGGCCGAGCGTGCGCAGCGCACTGAATCCATTGGCCGACACCGAGAGCCCGAAGCCTTGTGCGCGCAGTTCGGGCGCGGCCTCATACAGCTCGACCCCGAACCCCGCATGTCGCAAGGCGACAGCAGTGGTGAGTCCCCCGATTCCCGCTCCCAGAACGACAACTTTGATCGGACTACTCATCGAACCTGCACTCTCATCGAACATTCAATGACGCAGGGTGCCTCCTGTTTCGAACCGACCGGCGAGCCACATCGCTCGTCGGTCGTCATCCCCCCTCGGGCAGCGCTGTTCGATGACGGATCGTCTTCGGGAAACGCAGTCGGGGCGGGATGCCCTGTGCCAGACCGCCCCGAAGCCTACCCCGATCGCCGTGTCTGAAACGAGATCGAGTGAGATTCACCGCAAGGGCCCGGTTCGACAGGCTGATTCCGTTGCAATGCGCAATAATTCACGCTTTCCGAGGCCCCGCACTTGGTCGAATGCTCGAGACAGTCACAGATATGACGTGTCGTTGACCAGACGCACCGACGAGCCACCATCGGGATAGAACTCGGCGATCGACAGCGACGCCAGGTCCAAATGCAGGCGATACAGCAGCGAGGGACCGACACCGAGCGCCAGCTGCAGCAGCGTCTTGATCGGGGTCACATGACTGACCACCACCAGATTCGCGCCGGGATACAACGCGACCAGATCACGCCGCGCCGCCTCCACGCGCTCACGTACCTGATCGAAGCTCTCCCCGCCGGGCGCAGGCACCGAGGGGTCACCCAGCCAGCGGGCGTGCAGCTGCGGATCACGCTGCGCCGCCTCCAGGAACGTCAGGCCCTCCCAGTCGCCGAAGTCGGTCTCGATCAGGCCGTCGAGGACATGCACGGGAACATTCAGCGCGGTCGCCGCGGCCTCTGCGGTCTCGCGTGCCCGGCCGAGCGGGGAGCATACGACGGCAGCGATATTGCCCTTGGCGGCAAGCATCTTGGCGGCGCGCGCGGCCTGCTCGCGACCGAGTTCGGACAGCGGCGGATTGCCGCGGCCCGAATACCGACGCTGGACGGAAAGTTCGGTTTGCCCGTGGCGCAGCAACAGCAGGCGGGTCGGGCGGCCAGTGGCACCGGTCCAGCCGGGGGCGGGCGTCGTTTGCGCACCGATCGACGCCGCATCTTGGGAATCCGCCACCACACCCTGCGCATTCGCGCCGGTTTCCGAAGTGGCCTGTGCGTCCCGGACCTCGTCGACCCAGCTGGGCAGATCTCGTTCGACGCCGCGGGCAGATCCCTGATCGGTCGCACCGCCCGACGCACCGCCCGACGCACCGCCGCTGCGATCGCCCCCTGCGGGCGCGTGCCCGGCGTCGAGCGCGGTACGCACCTCGCCGACCAGCGAGGCATCATCCATCGCCTCGTTGGCCAGTCGATCCGCATGCGAATTCTCCGCGCGCGGAATCCAGGTGAAACTCACCCGATCGAAACCCGCAACCAACCTGCGCGCCCGGTCCGCCAGCGGAATCATGGCCGCGTGCTTGACCTTCCAGCGCCCCGACATCTGCTCGACGACCAGCTTGGAGTCCATCCGCACCGAGACCACGCGCGCACCGAGTTCGGCCGCCGCCGCCAAACCGGCGATGAGGCCACGGTATTCGGCGACATTGTTGGTCGCGACACCGATGTACTCACGGCGCTCGGCGAGAACACTCGCATGATCGGCATCGAAAACGACCGCGCCGTAACCGGCAGGCCCCGGATTGCCGCGGGAACCACCGTCGGCTTCGACGATCACCTCGAGCTGGGCCATCATTCCCCTCGCTGAACTCGACCTGCCACGGTTACGGTTCGCGCACGCGCCGAAACCCGGACTCGGGAACTCACAGCCCCGATTCCTTGGTGCGCACCAGCACCGCGCCGCATTCCGGGCAACGCACGATCGCGTCGGGCGCGGCCTTCGTGATGCGCGCGATCTCACCGCGGTCCAGCTCGATCCGGCAGGCCCCGCACCGGCGTGCTTGCAGCAGCGCCGCGCCGACACCGTTCTGAGTGCGCTGCCGGTCGTAGATGCTCAACAGATCGGCGGGGAACAGCCCGACCAGACCCGACCGATCGCCCTCGCAACGGCCTTGCGCCACATCGAGATCCGCGAGCGCCTCGTCCCGCAGCCGCTGCGCGTCGGCCAGCTCCTGCTCGGTCCTGTCCAGCCGCGCACCCGCATGCTCATGGTCGGAGGCGGACGCCTCGCGACGCTCCATCACCTCGAGCAGCTCGTCCTCGAGCACCGACCGGCGCCGCTCCAAACTGCCCAGCTCATGCTGGATCTCCGAAAGCTGCTTGGCACCCACCGAACCAGCGGTCAGCATCCCCCTGTCGCGCTCCTCACGCTTGCGAACCGCCTCGACCTCACCCTCCAGCTTGCGGATATCGCGATCGAGATCGTCCAACACGATCTCCACAGCCACCGCGGCGTCCTTGTGGGCATTGCGCTCCACTTCCAGCCGCGCCACCTCCTGCTGCTCGGGCAGCACGGTGCGCCGATGCGCAATCCGCGTCAGTTCGGCGTCGACAGCGGCGAGTCGCAGCAGCTTGGCGTGGATCGGGGGTTCGACATTCAACGCGAACAAACTCCTGGACGCTATGGACGGATGGGAGGTACCGCGCGCCGGTACGACGGCGAACACCAGTGCTCAACCGTACCTCGGATGGCCGGTCGATCAGGTCCGAGGCCACGTCAGCGGGTGTTGGGGGTGGGGAGCAGGGGCCATATCCCGGCGACGGGGCCGACAAGACGCCACCGCACAATAGCTGCCCGCCCCCGCCGGACCCGACCGGCAGCCGACCTTCCGACGACACCGAGTCCGAGACGCCGAAGCCCAGTGACCTGGACGTCTCGAGCCTTGACAACCCGAGGAGCAGCGATCCAGCGGGCGCCCGGCCACCTCCACGGTCCCCCGTGGGCCATCAGGAGTTCCGCCGCACCGGTGCTCCTGCCCGGGTAACCGGAGCCCTCCCGCGCGCACGGGACATGGCTACGGCACATACCGCGACAGGCCCCGCGATCGAGTCCTGTTCGTGTCGAGGGCACGGGGTCGGGGGCTAATGGCCTGTCGGGCGGGGTTTGATGGCGTCTCTGGAGATGAAGACGTCGAATTCGCCGGGTGTTCCGATGGCGGCGTTGCCGTAGGCGGAGCGGACGAAAGGTTCGGTCCACCAGCGGCCTTTCCGCATATCGGCGAAGAAGTCCTGATCGTCGCCGTTGACGAAGATCTGGTTCTGACTGGTTGCGATGCCGTCGAGACGCTGGCCGTACAACCGGGTCACCTTGTACCCGGAGTGGAAGCCGAGCGCATTCACCCACGGCTCCAGCTCGACGATATTGGCCTGCAAGACCCACAGGTCGCCCTCGACCTGGTATTTCTCGTGCTTCTCGCCATGCTCGCCGTCGCCGTACAACGTGAGCTCGACGTCGAGTCGATGTTCCTGTCCCGCAACAGGAGTCACCACCACATGAGCGGCCTTGACCTCGCCGCTCAGGCCCAGATACGTCTGGATCAGCGTCGCCACCCACAGCAGCACCACCGCGACGAGTAACAGGCACAGACCCGCCGCGCCCCGGCCGAGCAGAACCCGCAATCCGACCCTGCGCACCATCACCAACGCCGATATCAACAGTGCTAACGCGACAAGGATCAGCAGCATCAGCCCGATCTGCACGATCCCCAGGTCCACCGGGAACTTCATGCGGTCGTTATACCCGTTCGCGCCCAACCGATTCGCCCGAACGGCCGACACTCCACAGACACGCCGAATATGCCCCGTTTAGGATCGCTGCGGGGGCCTTCGGGGCGTCCAGAGCGGGTGTGAACGCCCTACCGCACCATGAGGGAGCCTGATGTCGGAGACACTCGCAGGAGAGCCGGACGCCCTCGGCGCGGAAGCTGGTCGTGGACAGCACGAATCAACCCGGACGACACGAGTGACAATGGACGACTCAGGCACTGGCGTATCACATTTCCGGATGCGATCACGGTCGCACCGGCAAGACATTTCGCTACCGGTCATGCCCGATCCGGGCGAGGACATGCCGTCGAACGGCGCGCCGCTCCATCTCGTCCTGCGGCATGAGCTGCCGAGCGTGTGCAGCGAGCACGGCCGCCCCGCGGCGCAACAGCGGACCGCTCAGATCCCCTTCGTGGAGCGTCGGGGCGGGGCCGAGCGCCTCACGTCAGCTCGATTCCTCATCCGCATCTTCTCGCGGATCGCATCGAAAGACCCGTTCAACTTCGACCCGCACATCGTGCTGCACGGCGACTGGCCCGCCTGCCCGGCATGCCTGCGCCGGGCAGGCCGATTCGTGCGGATCGGCCAATTCCTGTTGGCCGCGGCGGCAATCACCGTTGTCGCCCTCGTTCTCGCGCTGCTGCAGGGTGCACGAGGGCTGGCCCTACCGCTGGTATTCGCTGTTTTCCCCGGTTGGTTTCCGGTGGGCCTGCTCTTGGCCAGGGGCGCATTCGAACGCGCGGAGATCTTCGCCGAGGCGCGTATGACACCCGACAGATCACACGTCGTGATCACCGCCCATCCCGACTTCGGGAATGCCATCCACCACCAGCATCCGACCACCGCGGCGGAATAGAACGCGGCCCCCAGCGCTTCCCACCACTGGTCCAGATGTACAGATCGCCGCGCTGACGAGCCGAGCCGGCCGCACAACCCACCGGACCTCGGTGCGATCAGGCCGTGGCGCTCACTGTCCACGGGTCGGTGCGCAACGTCGATACCCGGGTCTCGAGGTCTGGCAGGGCGGCACGCACCACCGTCTCGGCTTGTGCGCACCAGGGGAATTCGGTCGCCCAGTGGGCGGCGTCGACGAGGGCGGGGCCGCCCCCACGCAGGTGTTCGTCGACCGGGTGGTGGCGCAGGTCGGAGGTGAGGTAAGCGTCTACGCCCAGGCGTGCTGCGGCGTTCAGGTAGGAGTCGCCCGCACCGCCGCAGACGGCGACCGTATGGATCATGCGCTCGGGGTCGCCCGCCGCGCGGACACCCCAGGCGGTGGCAGGTAGCGCGGCTGCGACCCGAGAAGTGAAGGCGCGCAATGATTCCGGCTCCGACAGCGTGCCGACCCTGCCGATGCCGAGCCCGGAGGGCAGCGTCGCACGCTCGCTGACGTGATAGGCCGGGTCCTCATAAGGATGCGCGGTGCGCAGTGCCGCCAGAATCGCGGCGCGGGCGGCGGGCGGCGCGATTACCTCGACACGGTCTTCCTCGACCTGCTGCAACGCACCGAGCGAACCGATCGCCGGATTCGCCCCCGCCACCGGCCGGAACTGGCCGATGGCCGGCACTCGCAGCGCACAGTCCCGGTAGGAGTCGTTACCACCCGCACCCGCGGCGAACAAGGCCGCCAGCACCGCATCGGTATGCGAGCGCGGCACCTGCACGACCCAGTTGTCCACGGCGGTGCGCGGTTTCGCGTCCAGTGGGCCGGTAACGGTCAGACCGATCGCCGAAGCCAGCGCATCGGAGACGCCGGGGTCGGCGGAGTCGGCGTTGGTGTGCGCGCTGAACAACCCACAGCCGGACCGGATCAGGCGATGCAGCAACGCACCTTTCGGCGTGTCGGCGGCAACGGTGTCCACACCACGCAGCAGCAACGGATGGTGCACCACCAAAGCCTGTGCCCGCCACTCGATCGCCTCTTCGACGACCGCGGCCGTCGCGTCGACAGCGAACAGCACCCGGGACACCCCCTCGGCAGGGTCTCCACACACCAACCCGACCGAGTCCCACGACTCGGCCAGCTTCGGCGGATACGCCGAATCGAGTACTCCGATCACGTCCGCCAGCGTCGTCACCATCCGCCTTCCTCCAGTTCGCTCATCTCACAACCACTCCCGGCCCAGGCACAGCAGACCGCGAACCCTCATCCTCTGACGTCGCGATCCACTGCGGCGAGAATTCGACACCGGTTCGGCCGCCATCACCAGCCCGCCGCGCGGATGCCGTCGAGCAGCCGACCCACCTCTTCGGTGCCGCGAACTGCGACACGCAGATAGTCCGGACCGAGGCCGGGGAACGTGTCGGCACGGCGGACTGCTATCCCTTGATCCGCCAGATGCTTGCGCAGCAACTCGCCGTCGGCGACGCGCAGCAGCAGGAACGGCCCAGCGGCGGGGGTGTGGACATCGATGCCCGCTGCCGTCAACCGTTCGATCATCGAATCCCGTTCGACCACGAGTGCCCGAGCCCTATCTCGCGCCTGGGCAACCGCGAACGGCGCGGCGGTGGCGGTGACCGCCTCTAGCTGCAGGGTGCCCAGCGGCCAGTGCGGGCGACCGTGGTTCAGCCGGGCGAGCAGTTCCGGTGCGCCGAGAAAGTAGCCGCAACGCAGACCCGCCAGTGCCCAGGTCTTGGTGAGGCTGCGCAGGACGAGGACATCGGGTGCGGCGCGGCTCGCCAGCGATTCGGTCTCCCCCGGCACCGCGTCGGCGAAGGCTTCGTCGACCACAATGGTCCGGCCGGGCCTGCGCATAGCGCTGATCACTTCGGCGGGATGCAGCACCGAGGTCGGATTGGTCGGATTGCCGAGGACAACCAGGTCCGCCGCTTCGGGCACCGACGCCGGGTCCAGCAGGTACGGCGGCTCGAGCAGGACCCGAGTGACCGCAACACCCGCGTCGCGCAACGCCAACTCGGGCTCGGTGAACGAGGGATGGATCACCGCGGCGAGTCCGGGCGCGAGCCGGGGCAGCATGGCGAAGCCCTCGGCCGCGCCTGCCAGCAACAACACCTGCTCCGGCGGGCGAGAATGGCGCAGCGCCACCGCGGACCTCGCCGCGAGATCCTCGGCCGCGCTCGGATAGCGTCCCAGCCCGTCCAGCCGTGCGGCCAGCCTGCGGCGTAGCCAGTCCGGCGGCGCGTTGCCCTGCACATTCACCGCGAAATCGAGCATGCCCGGGCGCACGTCCACGTCGCCGTGGTGGCGCAGTTTCGCGTGATCGACGCTGTCCTCGGGCACAAGAAAACACCCTACGTGGCGGCCCGCGGGCAGCACCGGCCAGAATGGCTGTCGTGGCTGAGCTGCACGTGTCGTTCGTCTGTACCGGAAACATCTGCCGATCGCCGATGGCGGAGAAGATGTTCGCGGGGCATCTGTACCGCGCCGGTCTTGCCGACCAGGTGCGGGTCAGCAGCGCGGGCACCACCGCATGGCATGTCGGCGACGACGCCGATCCGCGCACCACCACGACACTGCGCAAGCACGGCTACCCGACCGGTCACGTCGCGGCTGTCTTCGGCGACGAGCACCGCGACGCCGACCTGCTGATCGCCCTCGACACCGGCCACGAACGCGAACTCGCCCGCTTGGGCGTGCCTACCGACCGACGCCGACTCCTGCGCAGCTTCGACCCCGGCGCCGACGGTCCGGATGTCCCCGACCCGTACTACGGCAGCACCGCCGACTTCGAGCTCGTCCGCGAGCAGATCGAGGCAGCCATCCCGGGCCTGCTCGACTGGGTCCGTACGACGCTAAACACCCGCGCCGCCGCCGAGCCGACCCCCCTCCGATACGCCGCGCAAACGGCCACCGACAAACGCTCATGATCCGCAGACTGACGTTCCTCCTACGCCCCAGCTGGCTGATTCTCGCCGTGCTGGTGGCCGCTTTCGCCTACCTCTGCTTCACGGTGCTCGCGCCGTGGCAACTGGGCAAGAACACCGCCACATCGCATCGCAATCAGCTCATCGCCGACTCGGTAGATGCCGCACCGATCGACATCACCGCGGTCCTCGACAACAAGGACACCGACTCGCACGCCGAGTGGCGTCGAGTGACCGCGACCGGCACCTATCTCCCCGAGTCGACGGTGTTGGTCCGGCTACGCCACCTCGACGGCGCTCCCGCCTACGCCGTGCTGTCCACCTTCCGGCTCGACAACGGCAAGATCCTGCTCGTCGACCGCGGCCTCGTCGCCGCCGTCGACGGCACCCGCCCGCCACAGATCCCCGACCCACCCACCGGCTCGCAGCACATCGAGGCCAGGGTGCGCACGTCCGAGGGCGTCACCCCCGGCAAGGACCCGTCCGTCCAAGACGGCTACCGCCAGGTCTACTCGATCGACACCACCCAGGAAACCACCGTCCTGCAGCAACCACTGACCGCCATCCCCACCGGCGAGCGGGGCGGCTACCTCCAACTCGACGAGAACCAGCCCGGCGCCTTCACCCCCACTCCCCTCCCTCAACTCGACGCGGGCCCATATCTCTCCTACGGCCTGCAATGGCTGGCCTTCGGCATCATGGCCCCCCTCGGCCTCGGTTACTTCATCTACGCCGAAATCCGCGAACGCCGCAAAGAAAAGGCGACCACCACCCCACCCTCCGCCGAAACCCCCTCCCCCACAACAGCTCCCACCAAGGAACAACGCCTGGCCGACCGCTACGGCGGCAATCGCTGAACTACCAGACTGCCGGGGCATCGCTGCGGGCCGACCTCAGAGCTTCCTCCCTCGGGTCCCGTTCCTCATCGAATCCTGAGCCGATAGCGACTGGCCGAGCACGAACATCACCCAGCGGACGGCGCTGAAAGTCCGCACAGCTCAAACCCCACAAACGGGACATCGCGGCGACGAACGCCGAGTGCAACTCCCTCATATCCCGTTCGTCACCGAATCCCGAGCTGGTCATCCATGTCGGCGGAAGCCATGTCTGCTCGGTGCGGAGATCGGTCAGCGGGGAGAGCGGAGGAATGACCAGAGGGCGGTGGTGAGGACAGCGCCGAGTTGGACGGCTTCCGACATCCGGACGGCGCGGCGGAGATCCGCCACCGCGGGGGGTGGGCCTTCGCCGAGGGTGGGGCGCAGTTCGGTGCCGTAGCGGTATTGGGTGCGGCCGCCGAGGCGGATGCCGAGTGCGCCCGCCATCGATGCTTCGACGACGCCCGCGTTGGGGCTGGGGTGTTTGGCGGCGTCGTGGTGCCAGGCACGCAGTGCGTCGACGGGGCGGCCGCCGACCAAGGGGGACAGTGCCGCTGTGAGCAGGCCGGTGAGGCGGGCAGGCAGCAGGTTTGCCAGGTCGTCGGTGCGGGCGGCGGCCCAGCCGAATCGTTCGTAGCGATCGTTGCGGTAACCGATCATCGCGTCGAGGGTGTTGATCGCGCGGTAGCCGAGCAGGCCGGGCACACCGGCGACCGCGCCCCACACCAGCGGTGCCACCGTCGCGTCGGAAGTGTTCTCGGCAATGGATTCCACTGCGGCGCGGGCCAATCCGTCCGCGTCGAGCACCTCCGGATCGCGCCCGCACAGCGAGGGCAGCAACGCTCGTGCGGCGGACAGATCGCCGGATTCGAGGCGGTCGGCCATCTGCCTTCCGGCCCGCGCCAAACTGCGCCCGCCGAGCACCGTCCACGTGGCCAGCGCCGTGGCAACAAGCCCGCCACGCCGAGCACCGACACCGACCGCGACAATCGCGCCCACCGATAGCGCCTCGTGCAACACTCCGGCCGACCGCCGATCGGCATAGGTCACGGCTTCGAGCGCGCTTGCCGCCGAACCGAACCCGGCCACCGGATGCCACCGCCGCGGATCACCGAACGCGCGGTCGAGCGCGAAACCGAGCAGCAGCCCGGCAGCGGTCGAGGTCCCCGTGTGCACTCGGCGAGGTTAGCCGGTACCGACCACACGTCAACGGCCACACCGGCGAACCGCAGCATTCCGCATGGCACAGCACACGCCACGCAAACCCGACGTCATCGGCAGTAACCGCTCGAACGCCGCGAATTCCACTCGATTCAACGGCTCAGCAACAGCGGCTGCTCGGGTAGGTCACTTGCCCAACAGCGCGACACCACGAGGATCCCGCGCAGCCCGGCCGCCGCTGGACGACACCCCACCCAGACCACCCGGACCCCGCGCATTCCTCGGTCTCGACCACACACCGAGGTCGCGGGATGGGCCCACCCACCACAGCGCACTCCGCGCAACCCATATGTGCGTACGGCGTGTCGCCGTGTGTCACACTCTTCTGCCCTGAGTCGTCAACCTGATGACTCCCCCATAGACTCGCCCCCGACAGGGGCCGCACGACCGAACGGCGAGACCAGTGACTTCCGATCAGCCCTCCGCATCCGAGCCCATCGACCAGGCCGAGTTGGCCAGGCAGTTCGAGGAGCATCGGCCATACCTGCGCCGGCTCGCCTACAGCAATCTCGGCAGCCTCACCGACGCCGACGACGTGGTGCAGGAGGCATGGCTGCGGCTGCAGCGCCAGCACGAGTCGGGCAAGGCGGGCGAGATCGACAACCTGCGGGCCTGGCTGACCACGGTGACCGGGCGGCTGGCGTTGGACTACCTCGGCTCCGCCCGAGTGCGCCGCGAGCAATACGTCGGCGAATGGCTTCCCGAGCCCGAGGTGACGAGTTGGGACGACCCCGCCGACCGCATCACCCAGGACGAGCGGGTCACCACGGCCCTGCTGGTGGTTCTCGAATCCTTGTCCCCCGCCGAGCGCACCGCGTTCGTTCTCCAGGATGTGTTCGGTATGACCGGACCCGAGGTCGCCGAGGTGGTCGGGCGCACTCCGGCGGCGGTTCGTCAGCTCGCCTCGCGCGCACGCAAGCGCATCGAGGACGGGACACCGCGGTTTCCCGCGTCGCCGGACGAGCAGGAGAAGGTGGTCTCGGCGTTCGCGGTGGCATGGCGGTCCGGTGACCTCAGCGCCTTGCTCGGCGTGCTGGATTCCGAGGTCAGCCTCACCGCCGATGGCGGCGGCAAGGTGCCCGCGATCCGGCAGCCGGTGCACGGTGCCGAGCTGGTCGCGAAGCTGCTGCTCGGCTGGTACCACGCGCCGTCGGCGGCAGGCGCGTGGGGCCGCGCGGTCATGGTCAACGGTCAGCCCGGCCTCGTCGTCTTCGACGGCAACCACACCGGTGTCTTCGCGTTCACCGTCGACGCGGGCCGCATTGTCGCGATCGATGTGGTCCGCAACCCGGATAAGCTACACGACTTGCCGACCACCGGCGCCCCGGACTGGTACCTCGGTCGAAACCCCGAAGAGGACGGTTCTTCCAGCGCCGAATAGCCACCGCCAAGGGCGGTTTCCCGCCGGGGAAGCCGCCCGTTCGGCTGGCCGAAATCCGGCTTCCACGGCCGTCGCTTCGATATCGAGGCCGCACCCGCCGCCTCGCCGAGCCGGGGTCTCTCTGCGGCAACGACTTCCAGCCGATCAGCTGTCGATGGTCGTCAGCCGGCCGAGCCAACGGGCTTCAATACCGGGTATCCGTGTGCGGTAGCGACTTCCGCCGAGAGCAGGTGTCCCGCGTTGGCGGTCAGTCCGCGCGCCAGGTCGGGGTGTTGGGCGCAGGCCCGGCGCCAGCCGTGGTCGGCGATGGCGCGCACATAGGGCAGTGTCGCGTTGGTGAGCGCGACAGTGGCGGTGTGCGGGACCGCGCCCGGCATATTGGCCACGCAGTAGAACAGTGAATCGGCCACGCGGAAAGTGGGATTCGCGTGCGTCGTCGGACGGGAGCTGGTGAAGCAGCCGCCCTGGTCGATAGCTATGTCCACCAGTACCGAGCCGGGGCGCATGCCCGCGACCAGGTCATCGGAGACCAATTTCGGTGTCCGCGCGCCCGGCACCAGCACCGAGCCGACAACCAGATCCGCCGCGAGCACCGCCTGCGCGATCGCGACCGCGTTCGACGCGAGAGTAGTTATGCGCCCGTTGAATTGGGCGTCCAGCTCGCGTAGCCGCACCAAATTGGTATCGAGCACAGTCACTTTCGCGCCCATGCCGGCGGCGACCGCGGCCGAATTGCTGCCCGCGACGCCACCACCGAGCACCACCACGTCCGCCGGTCGCACCCCTGGCACGCCGCCCAGTAGTAGCCCGGCGCCGCCGAGCGGCGCCATCAGGTGATACGCGCCGATCTGACTGCCGAGCTTGCCCGCGACCTCGCTCATCGGCGCCAGCAGCGGCAACGAGCCGTCGGCCGCACGCACCATCTCATAGGCGATGGCGACGCACCCCGAGTGCAGAATCGCATCGGTGCATTCGCGGGACGCGGCCAGATGCAGGTAGGTGAACAGCACCTGTTCCGGCCGCATCCGGGCATACTCCGGCGCGATCGGCTCCTTCACCTTCAGCACCAGTTCGGCCTCCCACCACAGCTGGTCGGCGTCGGGCACCATCCGCACCCCGGCCGCGACATAGGCGGAATCGGCGAACCCCGACCCCACCCCCGCGCCTGCCTCGATCAATACCTCGTGTCCGTGCCGAACCAACTCCCCGGCCCCCGCCGGCGTCAGCGCCACCCGAAGCTCCTGCTCTTTGACCTCCCGCGGTACTCCGATCCTCATACCGCCATCGTGGACCACACACCCACCCGATGCCACCAACGCCGCGCGGTCGACCTCGGCGAACTCCGACCCCGAGCGGCATACGACAGTGAGCCGAACTCGCCTTCCGGGGCAACCATCCGCTACGCCGGAGGTTGCAGTACGGGATGTGCAGGCGGCGGTAACCCCGGATCGGCACAGCGATGCTCACATCGCGATATCCGACCCGGGCTCCGCCGAAGAGCCGACCGACAATCAGAACCGACGCAAGCTCGAGGCAGCACAGGAGCAAAGTCGCTCTCCCGGCTTCGACGACGAGCCGACCCTGCGATCAGAACCATGGTGGCCTCGAGGGCGTGCGTTCGGACATGGTCGTTCAGACCGTGAATGTTCGGCCGGGCTGCGGAATGCGGAGTTGATCGGCGCGGCCGCCGTAGGCGAAGACGCGGGCCAAATGATCGAGGGATTCGGTGAAATGGCCCCACCCTTCGGCGTGCACCGGGATGATGACCGCGTCACCGAGGTGTTCGGCGGCTTGGAGGGCGGTCCGGGCGTTGAGGGTGACGTCGGTGTCACCGAAACGGCCGACATTGGCGGCGCCCACATTCAGGACGGCGATGTCGATGCGCCCGATGCGCCCGACGATCTGCTCGACGAGAGCGACCGACGCGTTGTCACCGGAGACGTACACCGTCGGCAGGTCCTGGGCCTGCAGCACGAAACCGGTGACGACGCCGCTGAACGGTTCGCACCCCTCGGGCCCGTGCAGCGCGGGAACGGCGGTCACGCGAACTTCCCCGACAGTCATGGTCTCCCAGTTCGCCAGTCCCCGAACGCCGTTCACGCGGCCGGCCGCATCCGGCGTGGACAACACGGTCTCGACGGTGGCAAGGAACTCACGACCGGAATTGTCGAGATTGTCGGCGTGCTGGTCATGCGAGAGCAGCACCACGTCCACGGATCCGACCTGCTCGAGCGGCACGGCGGGACCGGTGAGCTTGTGCAAGGTGATCGGGCCCTGGTAATCACCCGGCGCATCGAAGGTGGGGTCGGTCAGCCAGGTCAGACCCGCGTACCGCAAGCGCAGGGTCGGCCCGCCGATGTGCAGGGCCTCGAGGGTGGTGCGTTCGATCGTTTCGCTCATGACGTCGATATTTGCCGATACGTTGCCTCACGACCAGTGGCCCGAGTGCCATCTACCGCTAAAATCGGGCCATGCACTCAGTCGCGGTTCTGGCCTTCGAGAATGTCAGCCCGTTCCATCTCTCGGTACCGTCCCTGGTGTTCGGACGCGTCGGCGCGGACGGCCGCACACCATATCGAGTCGACGTATGTGCCGAACGCCCAGGCGCTCTGTGCACGCCTGCCGGATTCGACATCGACGTCAAGCACGGCCTCGAGGTCTTCGAGCGCGCCGACACCGTGGTGATTCCCAGCTGGCCGCGCGGCGCCGCGATATCCGATGACCTGCGCGCCGCACTGCACGGCGCGCACACACGCGGTGCCAGGATCGTTGGCCTGTGCCTCGGCTCCTGGGCGGTGGCCGCGAGCGGCCTCGCCGACGGACGCGAGGTGACGACACACTGGTCGGCTGCCGCCGATCTGGCCCGCGCCTACCCCGCGGTCCTGGTGCGCGCCGACCGACTGTGGTCGGATCTCGGCGACCTCGTCACCTCCGCCGGGGTCGCCGCCGCGCTCGACTGCTGCCTGCACCTGGTTCGCACCGATTTCGGTAGCCGCGAGGCAACCCAACTGGCCAGAGCATTGGTCACCGCGCCACACCGCAGTGGCTCACAGGCCCAGTACATCCCGATCGCGGTCCCCGATGCCGCCGACGACGATCCCATCGAACACGCAATGGTCTGGGCTCGAACACATCTCGGCGATCCGATCGATCTGGACAGCTGGGCTGCCATCGCGCTGATGTCCCGGCGCACCTTCACCCGGCATTTCCGCGACCGCACCGGAAGCAGCCCGCAGCAGTGGCTCCTGCACCAGCGCGCCGACCGCGCTCGGCTGCTACTGGAATCCACCGCCGACACGATGGATCGCATCGCCGCCGAAACCGGGTTCGGGAGTGCCGTCAGCTTGCGCCACCACTTCCATCGCATCCTGGGCACCAGTCCCGCCGCTCACCGCGCCATGTTCCAGTCCGCCGCGGCGGACATTCCACGCTCCGGCACGAGTCTCGCTCGAAGCATGGCCGGCTGACGGATCTACGCCACAATCAGCCCGAGCACGCCTCACCACGACAGGTGGGACACCTTGGTTTTCGTTGCTTCCGCACGCGACCCCGCGGCGAACGCGACATGCGAGCAGTCCAGTTCGAGCGATCCGCGATCCAGCCGAGCGAACGTTCGGAACCGACCGCCCGACCCGGATCGTCGGCACACTCCTGCGTGAACTCGGGGCGCTGCCCAGCTACCGCGGCGGCGTGGCTACGTTCTCCGCATGAGGATTCAGGTGGGCGAGTTTGCGCCGGAAGTCGACGAGAGTGCGTGGATCGCACCCAATGCGACCGTGATCGGGCGTGTGCGACTCGCGGCCGAGGTGAGCATTTGGTACAGCGCAGTGGTGCGCGCCGACCTGGAGGCGATCAGCGTCGGCGCCCGCACCAATATTCAGGACGGCTGCGTGCTACATGCCGATCCCGGTTTTCCACTGACGGTGGGCACGGGAGTTTCGGTGGGGCACAACGCGATTCTGCACGGCTGCACGATCGGTGACGATGCGCTGGTCGGCATGGGTGCGACCGTTCTCAACGGCGCGGTGATCGGCGCGGGCAGCCTGATCGCCGCCAACGCGCTCATTCCCGAGGGCGCCCACATTCCGCCGGGCTCGCTGGTGGCAGGTGTGCCGGGCAAGGTCCGTCGCGAACTCAGCGCGGCTGAGCAGGATGGCCTGCGGCTCGGTGCCGCTGTGTACCTTCGCAACACGGTCGACCACCGCGACGCGAAGATCCTGTGAGACAGCGCACAGTCGCCAAATGCCCAGCAGGAATGGCTGATAACATTTTTCCAGCGTGCCCGGCATCCCGGGATCCGCTGCCGACACAGCCGACGTGCGGCCTGTAAGCGCAGAGTCGATCCCATCGGGACGGCCGGCGCGCAGTGTGCAGGCAGGAGGTACCACGGTGGCGTACGGACAGACGGGTATGCATCGGCCGAAGGGGCGGCTCAGCGTAGCCGATATCGCGGCCCAACCGGGCGGAATCGAGGCGCTACAGCGTCGAGTTCACGAATTGCGTTCCAGTGGCGTCGATTTCGCGGCCAATGCGATCGAACAAGAGATGGCGGCGCTGGACCTACCGCACCAGTGATGCCTGACCGCCGCCTCGTCGCTGGCGATGCGGCAGTGGTCATCCCGCTTGCATTGTCCGTGCCCGAGGGATGAATTACCAAGTCCGGCAACAGTTCACAACATATCGATACACACTGGACCGCCTCGTCGTTGCGAGACGAAGTCCGACAAGGACTTCCCTGCTGTCAAAAGTCCGATCACCTCCCCTGCCCACTTTCGGATCGGTGGCGCACCGGCCGGTTCCGCCCGGGTGTCGGCGCCGATTCCGGGTTTGCCGGCGCCCGCGCATAGATCGCGTCACCGACGGAATACGGAATCTTCGCCCGCTGGTAGGCGGCGTTGTGCGCACGGCCCCCACCACCTGCGAAGCCGGGCACAGTCCGCACCATCCGCCGGCGGTCGCGCACTCCGCTCGATGGACAGCACGACAGAGCTTCGACAACACCGATCACGACTCAGTGAGATGATTCATACGCGTTTCACTCACGCTTTCGCGAATCCTCGGCCAATCCGCCGCAACCCGGTGAAATAATGAACGTCCAATATCCGCACCGTCGCGGCGCCGCGCACTCTTCGGCGTCCGCGCCGAATCGACTGGAGACCCGATGCCCACCGTCCCGCCCATGCTCCAGCGCATCCTCGACAACCCGGTCAAGGACGGCGAGAAGCTACTGGAGAGCGCGCTGTCGGCATTCCTGGACTTCGGGATCAAGCGCACCAGCATGGGCGAGATCGCCCGCCGCGCCGGCATCAGCCCGGCAACCCTCTATCGGCGCTTCGAATCGAAGAACGAACTGGTGGAAGCGGTGAGCGTGCGAGAGGCGCAGCGCTTTGTCACCGAGATCGACGAGCGGGTGCGCACCGTCGCAGGCAGCGACAACCAACTGGTGGAGATCTTCGCCGCGTTCATCAGCGCTATCGCGAGCAACGAACTGCTGCGCAGGCTGCTGCGCACCGAACCGGACCTCATCCTGCCGCGGCTCACCACCGAAGCCGCACCGATCATTGCCGTCGGCCGCACCTACCTCGCCGTGAAGCTGCGGGAATTACGGACCGACGACGGCTCCGACGATTTCGACGCCGACCTGGTCGCCGAGATCATGGCCCGGCTCGCCCTCTCGCTGGCACTGACCCCCGACGGGCTCATTCCGCTCGACGATGTCGAAGCCGGCCGTGACTTCGCCCGCCGCATCCTGCTGCCGATGGTCGGGGTCCGCACCACAGCCTGACCGCAGCCCGAACGCCGCGGCCACCCGCTCGTTCAACTCACGCTCCGACTCGGCGTCGGGCACCCGCCCGTCGTCGATGAATTCGGTGACCAATTCGACGACCCCGCCCGAGCGCACCGGGTCCGGCAACGGCAGCCGCGACACATACTGGGTTATCCACCGCCGCCGACCCGAATACAGCCGATTCCCACATACCGCATCGTAGAAATGCAGGCCGAGCGCCGAATTCGCCACGCCCATCAGCAGATAGGCCAGCCGTTCCGCGTCCCCGTGCATTCCGATGTCCGCCAGCGACATCCAGTAACAATCCCCATTCACCACCGCCCCGGACCGATCAAGAGCAAACCGTGGCCGCTCGCTGATATCGGGAAACACCACCTTCGGCACTCGCCACAAATGCGGGCGCTGCGGCACCCAGATCTCGAACCACTCACGCCCACCGGCCGTCACATATTTCCGACCTGACAATATTTCCTCGTGCGTCCGCAAATATGCTGCGGCACTGGGAAATTCGCTCAGATCGACCGGGATGCGGCGTGACCGAGTCGTGTCATAGGGATACAACACACGCGTGCCATGATCATCGAAGACCCGCCATGGCGCGAGCTGATGATGAGTGATCAAGTCGAACAACAACTCCGACTCCGGACACGGCTCCATCTCCCCCCACCGATCCGAAATGAACACCCGATCCGCCGTCGTCTTGATCCCCACCCGGATCCGCGCCACCTCCCCGAATCGCCGCCAGGTCCCGGCCCCCACTCGGCCCAACCAATCGTCGACTCCCGGCCGCGACATCCGCCATGCCCGTCCCGCCACGGCGGACCGCGCCGCACGCCACTCACGACCGGAGAGTTGCCCGTCAACCCCGCACACCGCCACCACCCCGGCAACATCCGAGTCCCGCGGCACCGAATGCCCGGCACCATTCGCACCGCCGCTGACTACTTCTCCGCCATCAGCACCACCGTCGCCGATAATGCCCGCGCCGTCCTCGGCACCGGTCCGAGCGTCCGTTGCAGCGGTGGCCCGGGCAGCATCGCTCGCCTCCGCGCCGGTTTCGACCGATAGCGTGGCGGCGACGCCCCGGTCATCGGAGCCGAGCTCATCAGTCGCCAGCGTGCCTACTGTTACCGCGAAGGTGCGACCGTTATGTGCGACGAGACGGCCCCGATCCTCGATTAATGCTTCGAATAGCCCTGTCCCGCTGATTGTTTCGCACGCGGGAACCTGATAGGCCGATACATAGCGGCAGGTTTCGCGTCGAGAAGTGCGCGTGGCGATCGTGACGGCGGGCAGCACGGCGGCCTCGAACAGCTTGGTATCGCCGAGGTCGTACAGTTCGATCGGAGCCAACTCCGACAGCAGCAATCCTCGAATGTTGGCACCTGCCTTGGTGGTGAGAAAGCGGTTGGCGCACAACAATCCGAGTACCCCGCCCGAGCACAGCAAGCGCGGCGTGATCGCGACGAACGGGTGGGTGAGATCGATTCGGCCCCGCAACCCGAACTGCTTGCTGAGCAGCCGCGCTGTCACACCGCCGAGCTGCTGGGTGCGCACATACGGGGGGTTGGTGATGATGGCGTCGAAGCAGGCATCGGCAATACCCTCCGACACCGCGAGAAAGTCGCCGACGTGCCAGTCGACGACAACCCCCGCGGTGCATGCCCGCTCGCGCGCCACCGTCAGCGCCTCGCCGTCCAGGTCGTAGCCGACCAACTCCACCCGCACCTGCGGCAGCCGGACAGTGGCCTCCCGCTGCAACGCCAGCAGCAGCTCGCCGTCCCCACAGGCGGGGTCTAGCACTCGGAGTACGCCAGAAGTCCGTGGTCGCGGCATATGTTCGAGTAACCGCTGCGCCAGAAATCGTGCCAACGCAGGCGGCGTGTAGTGCCTGCCGTGCCGTTTGCGATCCCGCGCGGCGGCGGTCTCGGAACCCATGTCAGGGATTGTGCCCGGTCGAGCCGTGACAATCATGACAACGCGAGCAATGCGACGCACCGCGCCGAACTGGTGCGACACAGCGGTTCCGAAACGAGACTTCGAATGCTAGCGTTCAGTCTCAAAATGAGACTGAATGAAAATGAGGTGCAAGCCCATGGCGCCGACCGACTACCCCGACCAGTTCGCCGTGCTGTCCCGAATACTCGACGAACGGTGGACCTGTAGGCACTTCCAGCCCCAACCGGTCGCACGGGAGACGATCGAATCGCTGCTGCGGCTGGCACAGCGCACCCCCTCGTGGTGCAACACCCAGCCATGGCAGGTCGCGGTAACCGCGGGAGCCGGCACCGATCGGTTCCGCAAAGAACTGCTCGCGCATATCGAAAAGTCGACGCCCGAGCCAGATTTCGCATTTCCCGCGCAGTACACCGGCGTCTATCGGGAGCGCAGACGCGAATGCGGCACGCAGCTCTACAACAGTGTCGGGATCACCAAGGGCGACCACGAGGCGACGATGCGGCAGGCGCTGCGCAACTTCGAACTCTTCGACGCACCGCACGTCGCGATCATCACTTCCGATGCCGATCTCGGTGTCTACGGCGCCGTCGACTGTGGCCTCTACATCGGCAACTTCCTCCTCGGTGCGCACAGCCTCGGACTCGGCGCCGCACCGCAGGCCGCGCTCGCGTCCTATGCACCGTTCTTGCGCGAATACTTCGGCATCCCGGACAGTCGGCGAGTAGTCGCGGGCATTTCGTTCGGCTACCCCGACAAAGACCACCCGATCAACTCCTTCCGCACAACGCGCGAAAACCATCGACAGGTTGCGATCTGGGCGGACTGAGAAAGTCACGGTGCCGTATCGCACATTCGTCCCGCGATACCACCGCCGACAAATCGGTGACCCTGTGCGGCACCGGTGGCGGTGACTTTCTCAGTCCGCCATCGGTGACCCCGAGCGCAGCACGAGCGCGGCACCACGGTACGCCGACTGGATTCCCACACCAGGAAGGCGTGCATCCAGCGATGAGGGGCCCGCGACACGGGCGCGGCCCGAACTATCGAGCCGAACTGTGCGCCCCGGCCGACGCTTCGGTAACCCCGAGACCCGGCCCCGGCAATGGCGTCACATCGCGAGCGGTGAGTTGGTTCCCACACACATCGCATTCGAGCTTCACATGCGCCTCGCCGGTGCACTCGTGATGCCGATACTCCACCGGCGGACCGTCGGGCGCCATATGGGTGTCACCCCAATCCCGGATCGCCATGAGGATCGGATAGATATCATGCCCCTTCGGCGTGAGGCGGTACTCCTCATGAGCCCCCTCGGCCGCCTTCTGTTTCACCAGGATCCCGTGCTCGATCAGCCGATCGAGCCGATCCTGCAATCGACTGCGGGAGATACCGAGGGTGCTCTGAAAGGCATTGAACCGCCGGATGCCCGAGAACGCATACTTCAGGATCAGCAGGGTCCAGCGGTCACCGAAGATCACCAGCGGGCGCGTGATCGAACACGGCACCTCGGCAAGTTCCTCGTAACGCACCCCTCGATGCTACTCAGCGAATCCGGCCTCAGGATCGGCATCCATCGCTTCCGTCAACGGTCCAGCGGCAGGGGCGGTCGTGACGGTCCCGGGCGGCAACGCACGAACTCTCCGTATCGCGACCAGGTCGCCAATGTTGCTGCTGAGAACAAAGAATGGGCTCCGGGAAATCCCGGAGCCCATTCTCGATCAACACCTCACCTCACAGCGGAATGTTCTTGTGATGACTCTTGCGAGCCGGCACCGCGGCCAGCGCGGCGGCGATGATGCTGCGCGTCTTCGCCGGATCGATCACCTGGTCGACGACACCGATCGCGATAGCACGCTCGACGCCACCGGCAATCTGCTCGTGTTCGACGGTGAGACGCTCGTGCAATGCCTCGCGCTCATCTTCCGGCGCCGCTGCCAGCGCCTTCTTGTGCAGAATGCCGACTGCGGCCTTGGCGCCCATCACAGCGACCTCGGAACCGGGCCATGCGTACACCGCGGTCGCGCCGAGCGAGCGGGCGTTCATCGCGATGTAGGCGCCACCGTAGATCTTCCTGGTGACCAGCGTGACGCGCGGCACCCGAGCCTCGGCGAACGCGTGCAGCAGCTTCGCGCCACGGCGCACCACGCCTTCCCACTCCATGCTGACGCCGGGCAGGTAGCCGGGGACGTCGGTGACCACGACCAGCGGGATACCGAAGGCATCGCACAGTCGCACGAAACGCGCTGCCTTCTCGGCGCTTTCGGAGTTCAGGCAGCCACCGAGCCGAATCGGGTTGTTGGCAAGCACACCAACCGTGCGACCGGCAAGGCGGCCGAGACCGGTCACAATGCTGCGGGCGTAGCCACCCTGCAGCTCCTCGAACGACGACTCACCGTCGACGTTGTCGAGCAGCTCGTGAACGATCGGCTTGACGTCATAGGCACGCTTCGCCGATTCCGGCATCATCGCCTTCAGGTCGACGTCACCGTGTTCGGCGGCGACCAGGTCGAATTCGCCCTGCTCGGCGAACATCGACACCAGCCTGCGACCCCGGTGCAGCGCATCGGCCTCGTCGTTGGCGACGATATGGGTGACGCCGGACTTCTTGCCGTGGGTCTCCGGGCCACCGAGAGTGGCCATGTCGACCTGCTCACCGGTGACACTGCGGACCACGTCGGGACCGGTCACGAAGACTCGCCCCTCGGGTGCCATGATCACGATGTCGGTCAGCGCGGGACCGTAGGCGGCGCCGCCGGCCGCGAAGCCGAGGACCACCGAGATCTGCGGAACCAGACCGGACGCCCGGACCATCGCTTCGAAGACCAGGCCGACGGCGTGCAGTGCCTCGACACCCTCGGCGAGCCGAGCGCCGCCGGAGTGCCAGATGCCGACGATCGGAATGGCGGAATCTATGGCGGTGTCGATCGCGTCGACGATGTGCTTACACCCTTCCACGCCCATCGCGCCACCCATGACGGTGGCGTCCGAGCAGTAGGCGACGGTGCGAACGCCGTCGACCTCACCGATGGCCGCGAGCACACCGGACTTGTCTCGCGGATGTAGCGGAAGGACCGTACCCGGGTCGAAGAAACGCTGCAGTCGACCCAGCGGGTCGCGCGGATCGGCCGCTGTATCGGGCTGAAACGCGGGGGCAATGATCGTCATCGCGTTTACTCCTCACCTCTGTGCAGTGCGCCGCTGCCGCGGCTGCGTTGTCGAACCACGATGGGGTCGGCCAAATTCAGTTGGCCGACCCCACCGGGATCGTTGTGCAGTCGATGCGGGCGGCTAAGCCCGACCGAAGGCGAGCGCGACATTGTGCCCACCGAAACCGAACGAGTTGTTGATCGCGTATTCGATCTCCTGGCGGCGAGCCTCGCCATGAACCACATCCAGATCGATCTCCGGATCCTGGTTCTCCAAGTTCAGCGTCGGCGGAACGATCCCGTCCCGGATGCTGAGCACGGTGAGCACCGACTCGAGCGCGCCCACGGCGCCGATCGAGTGACCGAGTGCCGATTTCGGCGCATACACCGACGCGTGGTTACCCACCGCCAGATTGATCGCCCGCGCCTCGGCGGTATCGCCGATCGGAGTAGCAGTGGCATGCGCGTTGACGTGCGTGATGTCCTGCTTCGACAAACCGGCTGTCTGCATCGCCCGACTCATCGCCCGCGCCGCGCCACTGCCATCGGGGGCAGGCGCAACAAGGTGATAGCCATCGGAGGTGATACCGGCACCCAGCAGACGAGCATGGATCGTCGCACCACGCGCCTTGGCGTGCTCCTCGGTCTCCACGACCATCAGCGCACCGGCCTCACCGAAGACGAACCCGTCCCGATCCTTGTCGAACGGACGCGACGCGCCCTTCGGATCCTCGTTACGCGTACTCATCGCGCGCATCATCGTGAACGCCGCGATCGGCACCGCATCGATGTATCCCTCGACGCCGCCGGTGACGACGATATCGGCGTCACCCATCACGATCATGCGCCACGCGTTGGCAATAGCCTCGGAGCCTGACGAGCATGCCGAGACCGGAGTGACCACTCCTGCCCTGGCCTTCAATTCGAGACCAACAACAGCCGACGGACCATTCGGCATGACCATCTGAACCGCTAGCGGCGAAATCTTGCGGTAGCCACCGTTCTTCAGCTTGTCGACCGAATCGATGAGGGCGTCACCGCCACCCATGCCGGTACCGATGGCCACACCCAGGCGTTCCGGGTCGACTTCCGGGCTGCCCGCGTTACGCCAGACTTCGCGACCGAGAACGGTCGCGAGCTGCTCGACGTAGGCCATGCGCCGACATTCGACTCGGGTCAGCAGGGTCTCGGGCCGGACCTTCAGGTGACCGCCGATGCGGACCGGAAGGTCGTATTCCTCGACGAAGGAATCCTCGAGAACGTCGATACCGCTCTCGCCGTTGAGGAGTCCCTTCCACGTCGCATCGACGTCACCAGCGATCGACGTGGTCGCCGCCATACTCGTGACGACGACGTTGGGGAAGTTCCCGTTCAAGGTGGAAGGAGTGGTCACAGTGTCGGCCCTACTCGGCGTTGTCGAACTTGGCCTTGAGCTCCGCGGCGGCATCCGAGTTCTCCGCCTCGAGCTTCTGGATGTAGGCGACTGCGTCGCCGACCGTCTTCAGGCTGGCCAGATCCTCATCGGGGATCTTGACGCCGTACTTGTCCTCGGTCTGCACTGCGATCTCGACCATGGACAGCGAGTCGATGTCCAGGTCATCGACGAAGGACTTCTCGATCGTCACCTCAGAGGGTTCGATACCCGTTACCTCTTCGATGATCTTGCCGAGTTCCTCGACGATTTGTTCCTGGGTCAGAGCGGCCACTTCGTGGCTCCCTTCTTGATCTCTTTGTAGGGCTTCACTGTTTTTTTCGGTTCGAGACAGCCGATGGTTACCGTCTGCTCGGTCACGATCGTGCGTTTTTATTGCACGGCCGCGGGGGGAAAGCTAGCCGGAGGTGGTGAGCCCGGCCAACGCGGGGAGGTCTTCGGGGGTCTTCAGGGCCAGCGTTGGCGTGCCCTTCAGTTCCCGTTTGGCAATGCCGACGAGGGTGCCCGCCGGCGGCAACTCCGCCACTGCCGAAACACCGGCTTGCCTGGTCGTTTCGGTGCACAGATCCCAACGGACAGGCCGCGTGACCTGCGCCGCGAGCTTAGCGATGGCGTCCGCTCCCGAGGCGACCGGCTTGCCGTCGAAGTTCGACAGTAGGGTCCGGGTCGGCTCGTTCGGGGTGATCTGACTTATGGCCTCCGTCACAGCATCCTGGGCCGGGCCCATGAAAGCGGTGTGGAAAGCCCCCGCGACGGGCAACGCACGCACCCGAGCCTTCTCCGGTGGGTTTGCGGCGAGTTCCGCCAGGGCGTCCAGTCGACCCGCGGCCACGATCTGACCGACCGCGTTCCGGTTGGCCGGAACAAGGTCGAGCTCCGCGAGCCGTGCGAGCACGGCAGCCTCATCGCCGCCGAGCACCGCGGACATACCGGTCGGCTCCAGCGCGCACGCCTTGGCCATCTCCGCACCACGGATGGCGGCCAGGGTGACCGCCTCGTCCGGGGTGATGACCCCGGCGACGGCGGCTGCGGCAAGTTCGCCGACCGAGTGTCCGGCGACGATCGTATCCGCCGGAAGTGAACTCGGGTCGATTTCCGCGAAGGCGAGCAGCGCGGCGGCGACGACGAGCGGTTGGGTAATGGCAGTGTCGGTGATCTCCTCGGCCGTCGCGGTGGTACCGAGACGGATCAGATCCAGGCCTGCGGCCTTGGACCAGAGGGCGAGTCGATCTGTCGCGCCGGGAAGGTCGAGCCAAGGCGCGAGCATGCCAGGTGTCTGGGACCCCTGTCCAGGGGCGAACAACGCGATCACATCTCTAAGAAAACA
The DNA here is from genome assembly GCF_040681975.1 of Nocardia sp. NPDC051463. Taxonomy (NCBI): domain Bacteria; kingdom Bacillati; phylum Actinomycetota; class Actinomycetes; order Mycobacteriales; family Nocardiaceae; genus Nocardia; species Nocardia sp. NPDC051463. Next base: position 61,739 of record NZ_JBFBAB010000015.1, on the reverse strand, counting down.
CTGTGAGGCAGGCCGCAGGAGATGTCGACGCGAATGAAGCTTGCGGTGACCTTTTGTGGGACTCCCACAAAAGGCCACGTGGGTTGTGCCGATCGAACACGTCGCGCGATCCGTTACAGGCCCTCGTTACCCGATACGAGGTGAGTTGCCTCTGGGGTAGGTGTTGACGATTCGTTACGGGTTCGTGTCAAACGACCCACTGTGGATGCGATCCGGAGTACATAAGCGTCCCGCGGATTCATCGGATCTCGTCCGGTGACTTCGGCAATCCGTTTGAGGCGGTAGCGGACGGTATTTGGATGAACGTACAGCTGACGGGCACACGTCTCGACAGCGCCACCGCAATCCAGATAAGCATCGAGAGTGTCCGCCAGCGACGAACCCGCCGCGGCCAACGGTAGGACAACATACTCGTTCAGCGCGTCTATCGCACCTCGATCACCGAGCAGTGCGCGTTCGGGCAACAATTCCGTCGCGTGCACGGGTCGAGGCGAACCCCGCCAGCCCACGACGGCCTCCATGCCCGCCAGAGCTTCGACCGCGCTCGCATGCGCCGCACCGAGGGTCCGGGTGGTCGGCCCGATCACCACCGGCCCATCGGAGAACACCTCGGCGAGCAGGTCCGCGAGGAACGGCGATATATAGGAGCTGTCACCGAGATGGCCGCTGACCACCATCACCAACCGCGAACCCTGGACAACGGCCAGCGCCGCACGACCATGCCGGGCGGCGATGGTGTGCACCGAACCGACCATGCCGACGCCCTGATCCCCCGGCGGGGTCCCGACCAGCACAGTCGCGGGTGCGGTGGCGTCCCAGTTCAACGTCGCGGCCCTCGACAGCATGTCCGGGCCGGTATCGCCGCGCACGACGGCGTCGACGACCAGCGCCTCGAGGCGGGTGTCCCAGGCGCCGCGGGATTCCGCGGCGCTCGCGTACACCGAGGCGGCGGCGAACCCGAGCTCACGCCCGTACCGCAACACCGCCTCGGTGAGCGCGACGAGCTGCCGATCATTGCGCGCGAGCGCGGGCAGCCACTGTTCGAAGAACTCCATGGCCACGCGGACCATGTCCACGGTCTGGCGCAGCGTCAGCCGCCGCGCCAGATCCTGTGGAATCACTTGGAAGGCATCCAGACTGAACCTGATGTCGCTGTCGGGATCCTGCAGCCACTCCAGGAAGTTCACCACCGCGGTCTGCACCAGCATCTGGACACCGGCGCGCTGCGCGGCATCCAGATCGGCGAAGAACGGCAACCGATCCTGCATCGACCCCACCGCCTCGGTGGAGAGTCGACCGGAGAACTGCTTCACACGTTTGAGCAACGTGTCGGGCAGCGGGTCCCTGGTTTGCCGGTTCGGGGAGAGCGCGCCCGTCGGCAGATACACCTCGTGCTCGGAAGAGCCTTCGGAGATCCGTCTCGGCCGCGGCGGTTTACGGTCCACCATCCAATCGTCCGCTACTCGCCGTCGCCGTCGCCGCTTGCCACCGACTTCGGCGCGGCGTCCACATCATCGATGCGGTATTTCGCGGCCGCTTCGGTCAGTCTGGCGGCATCGATCTTCCCCGCCCGGACGAGTCCGGCCAGCGCCGCGACCACGATGGACTGCGCGTCCACATTGAACACGCGACGCGCGGCGGGCCTGGTGTCGGAGAACCCGAAACCATCGGTGCCGAGGGTGGTGAAGTCACCGGGCACCCACTGCCGGACCTGATCCGGCACCGCACGCATCCAGTCCGTCGCGGCGATGATCGGACCCTCGACCGCAGCGAGCGCCTGCGTGACGTACGGGACGCCGACATCGATACCCGGGCTGCGCAGCTTCGCGATTTCCTTGCCGAGCGCCTCCTTGCGGAGTTCGCCCCACGACGTCACCGACCAGACGTCGGCCTGCACACCCCACTCCTCGGCAAGCAGCGCCTGTGCACGCAAACCGTCCGGCACGGTGACGCCGGAGACGAGGATCTGGGCGCGCACATCGCCCGCGGCACCACGCTTGTACAGGTAAATACCCTTGAGCAGACCCTGGATATCGAGGTCGTCGGGTTCCGCCGGCTGCTGGTAGGGCTCGTTGTACAGGGTGATGTAGTAGAAGATGTCTTCGCCACCGAAGCCGCCGTTGGGCTGCCCGCCATGCGAAACGGCGCCCGGTACCGCGCCAGGCCCGGCCTCCGGCGTCCCGCCGCCGTACATCCGGCGCAGGCCATCGCGCACGATATGCGCGAGCTCGAACGAGAACGCGGGATCGTAGGTGACAACGGCCGGATTGGTCGAGGCCAGCAACAGCGAGTGGCCGTCGTTGTGCTGCAGGCCCTCACCGGTCAATGTGGTTCGCCCGGCGGTTGCTCCGAGCACGAATCCGCGCGCCAATTGGTCCGCCGCCGCCCACAGACCATCACCGGTGCGCTGGAAGCCGAACATCGAGTAGAAGATGTACAGCGGGATCATCGGCTCGCCGTGGGTCGCGTACGAGGTGCCCGCCGCGGTGAACGACGCGGTCGATCCGGCCTCGTTGATGCCCTCGTGCAAGATCTGCCCGATAGAGCTCTCTTTGTAGGCAAGCATCAATTCCGCGTCGACCGATGTATATAGCTGGCCGTTGCGGTTGTAGATCTTCAACGAAGGGAACCACGAGTCCATACCGAAGGTGCGGGCCTCGTCGGGGATGATCGGCACGATTCGCTTGCCGATCTCCTTGTCCCGCAGCAGCTCCTTCATGAGCCGAACCAGCGCCATGGTGGTGGCCACGTTCTGCTTGCCAGAACCCTTGCGGACCGACTTGTATGCCTCGTCGCCGGGAAGTTGCAGAGGCTTTGCCGCGGTGCGCCGCTCGGGCAGGAAGCCGCCGAGCGCCTTGCGCCGGTCCAGCATGTACTGGATCTCGCGCGCCTCCATGCCCGGGTGGTAGTACGGGGGCAGGTACGGATCCTTCTCCAGCTCGGCATCGCTGATCGGAATCCGCTGGAGGTCACGGAAATCCTTGAGGTCCTGGAGGGTCAGCTTCTTCATCTGGTGGGTGGCGTTGCGGCCTTCGAAGTGCTTGCCGAGGGTGTAACCCTTGATGGTCTTGGCCAGGATCACCGTCGGCTGACCCTTGTGCGCCATCGCGGCGGCATAGGCGGCATACACCTTGCGGTAGTCGTGACCGCCGCGCTTGAGGTTCCAGATGCTTTCGTCGGACATGTCCTGGACCAGCGCCTTCGTCCGCGGGTCGCGGCCGAAGAAGTGATCGCGGACGTAGGCGCCGTCGTTGGCCTTGTAGGTCTGGAAATCGCCGTCGGGTGTGGTGTTCATCAGGTTCACCAGCGCGCCGTCGCGGTCGGCGCCGAGCAGCGCGTCCCACTCACGGCCCCAGACCACCTTGATGACGTTCCAGCCCGCGCCGCGGAAGAACGACTCGAGCTCCTGAATGATCTTGCCGTTGCCACGCACCGGCCCGTCGAGGCGCTGCAGGTTGCAGTTGACGACGAAGGTCAGATTGTCCAGGCCCTCCATCGCCGCGACGTGCGCGAGGCCACGCGACTCCGGCTCGTCCATCTCGCCGTCGCCGAGGAACGCCCACACATGCTGATCGGAGGTGTCCTTGATGCCGCGATCGTGCAGGTAGTGGTTGAATCGCGCCTGGTAGATGGCGTTCATCGGGCCGAGACCCATGGACACCGTCGGGAACTCCCAGAAGTCGTTCAGCAGTCGGGGATGCGGGTAGGACGGCAGACCGTGACCCGGTCCGCCGTGGCTGTACTCCTGCCGGAAGCCGTCCATCCGATCGGTGCTGAGCCTGCCCTCGAGGAAGGCGCGGGCGTAGATGCCCGGGGACGCGTGACCCTGGATGAAGATCGAGTCGCCGCCGCCGGGATGGTCCTTGCCGCGGAAGAAGTGGTTGAAGCCGACCTCGTAGAGCGCCGCGGAGGACGCGTAGGTCGAAATATGGCCGCCGACACCGATTCCCGGGCGTTGTGCGCGATGCACCATGATCGCCGCATTCCAGCGGATCCAGGCACGGTAGCGCCGCTCCACCTCCTCGTCGCCGGGGAACCACGGCTCGTTCTCGGTGGGAATCGTGTTGACGTAGTCGGTCGAGGTCAAAGCGGGGATGGCGACCCGATGCTCACCGGCACGTTCCAACAGCCGGAGCATCAGATAACGCGCACGGCCCGGGCCTTCCCGGTCGAGCATCTCATCGAACGATTCGAGCCATTCGGAGGTCTCCTCCGGGTCGATGTCCGGTAGGTAGGACGCCACCCCTTCGCGGATCACCCGGACACGGCCGCCTGCCGGCGCGGCAGGCGATCCGTGCGGATCGCTGCCTAGGACAGGGGCGGTCTCGGAGTTCGGCACAGCGGATTTCGCTGCAGCGGAAGAGTGGATCAGGTCGGTCAAATCTGCTCCTCGTACAGGGGGTGGACATGTGATGGCGTCGGTTTCCCCGGGCAGGCACGCATGGTTGGCGGACTGCCCGCTTCACGAAAGTTTCGGGCGCACCTCCATCCTTGCGGATGATGTGTCCCAGGTCATCATGTCAGCAGCAAATCCAGTACCGTTCTGCAGGGAACGTGAGTCGAGACCGCCGTAGTACAACCGGAGCGGGGAGGACGATGAAGGTGCTGGACCCACGCGGGTTCGGATTGGTGTGCGCGACCTTCGCGGTCGTCGCCGGATTGACGATCGCGGGTTGCGCGAATCGGGTGGAGGGAGTCGCGAATCCGAACGCTGCAGACCTAGCGGCATACAAGACCGAGGCGGCCTCCTCTTCGGCCGCGGCCACCTCCTCACGCAAGGCTGCGGCACAAACGCAGGCGATCAACGACAACTGCGGGCAATTCCCCAGCACCACCGGTGTCGGCGTTTCGAAGTACAACGACTTCATCAACGCACACGACTCCAACGCGCCCGACTACGCGAGCAAGCGCGATACCGCCGCGTCGACCCTCGACGAGGCGGCCGAACGGGTCGAGTCCGGAGTGAACTCCGCGAGCGACTCGCTACCGTCGGACCTGGCGGCGAAATTCACCGAATACGTCGCCGCCGCACGGCTCCTTGCCTCCGAGACCCGCAAGATGACCTACACCGCACCGGTCGGACCGCTCAACGACGCGAGCAGACGGGTCAACGACGCACGCAACGCCGTCCGTGAGGCTTGCCCGAAACGCTGAATCGAACAGGAAAACCGGCTCGCAACGATCTTGTCACCCGACATTCGACGGGTATTTCGTCCGATCAGCTTGCGCTCGAGCCGATAACCATGTTCGCTTGCAACTACCTATTGTCTGGAGTTGAGGAGGACACCACCGTGGTCGCCGCGGCGGACGCGCAGAACTACGCTCAGAAGCTTGGCATTATTCACGGCATGGTTGTCCAGGAACTGGGCTGGGACGAGGACACCAACGACGACCTGCGAGCCGAGATCGAAGAAACCATCGGCAGCGAGCTGCTCGACGATTACTCCGATGAGGTCATGGACGTCGTGTTGCTGTGGTGGCGCGACGGTGACGGGGATCTAGTGGATGCCTTGATGGAAGTCACCGGGCAGTTGTCGGACGACGGATTCGTCTGGGTGCTGACCCCGAAGACCGGAAATTCGGGGCATGTCGATCCCAGTGAGATCGCCGAGTCCGCACCGCCCGCGGGCTTCACGCAAACCTCGGCTATCAGTCTCGGGGATTGGGCAGGCAGCCGCTTGGTGCAGCCGAAAGCGCCCTCGAAACAGCGCTGACCGGTCTTTCGCTATGGTTTCGCCGGGCGGCCTTCGTGCCGCCCGGCGCAAGCCCGACTCGATGGAGGATTCGCGATGCCACGTGAGGTTGGCCCACTCGAGGTCGGCTCTGCCGCACCGGATTTCACACTGAAGGACCAGAACAACCAGGAAGTCACGCTCTCGGACTTCCGCGGCAAGAAGAACGTGCTCATCGTCTTCTACCCACTGGCGTTCACCGGGATCTGCCAGGGTGAGCTGTGCAAGGTCCGCGACGAGCTACCGAAGTTCCAGAACGACGGCGCCGAGATCCTCGCGATCTCCGTCGGCCCCCCACCCACCCACAAGATCTGGGCGGCCGAACAGGGCTATGTCTTTCCCCTGCTGTCGGACTTCTGGCCACACGGCGCCGTAGCGCAGAACTACGGAGTCTTCAATGAGAAGTCCGGCTACTCCAACCGCGGCACCTTCGTCGTCGACAAGGACGGAATCATCCGATTCGCCGAAATGAACGGCCCCGGAGAGCCCCGTGACCAGGCGGCTTGGGAGAAAGCGCTCGCCGCGCTAGATTTATGAACCGTTGCCGTCGGATCTCCGGCGAGCACGGGCGTATAGCTCAGCGGTAGAGCTCTGGTTTTACACACCAGCGGTCGGGGGTTCGATCCCCTCTGCGCCCACAGTTGAAGATGCAGGTAGGAAGCGATTGTCACCAAAAACTCCGTTGCTCCACGCACCTTCCGTGGAGCAAACATGGAGCAGGGCACGGCGGAGTCACAAGGAAACCAGTAGCTCGACTGGCCACGGCGCCGGCAAACTCTGGTTAGGGACACTCGGACTGTCTGCCGTGGCGTTGGCCGAACTACAGAGCAGCCCGGCACAACCTCCATCTGCGCCAGTTCGGCGGTGGTGAGAGTGCAGACATTCGCCCGGCCCCATCATCTGACAGATCTCGGTGAACATGGCCAGGCCGCTGGTGTCGTTGACACCGTCGTGCACTAGTTCCGCGAGGCGCCGTGGTGCGTCCGCTGTGGCGCCTTCAAGCCGTCGGTGCGGCGCCAGGCACGACCAATCCATGGTTGGACGATACTGTCGTCACAGGACGCAGATGGAACCACGGCCTGCCCGGTCGTGTCCAACTGGGCATGACTAATCAGGATGATGAAGTTCCGCAGATTTCACTCCCCCTGCCTCCATACCTGGAACCCGAAGATCCGGGTTCAGCTGGAGATATCCGGACATACCGTCGTGAACTTGAGTGGTTGCATCGTGACGACAGCAAGTCGACTGGGCAGACGCCGACGAGTTCATGATCGGCTACGGACGTAGATTGACTACGGCTCACATCGTGTCGACATGCTCAGCACCATCGTCGATGGGGGCTCCGCCTGTTTGACGGAGCTCGCCGCCGATTTTCCGCGCCAACGACCATGTAACCAGCGCCGCCTCCGACAAAGGCAGAGTATGAAGTCGCCGCGACCACGGAAACATACTTTATAGGTGGAATTTCGTCCTGTTCCCCGAACGCACCGAGGTGCTGGGTTTCAAGTGATACGACACCGCCAACTGTGAACTACACCACAACAATGGCCGGGGTGCCGAGGCTTGCGTCCGCTCGGTCCGGCCTGCTGCGCAACCGGATACCGCAGCACGACACGAAAAACGAAAGCCCCCATGTTCCCAGATCGCGAACAGTTCTGAGCCTCAGTCGTTTCCGCATCGCGTATCCAGAGGTCGCTATGAGTGAATCCGCCCATGCGCCTACTAAGATTGCTCCCAGTCGGCCAGTGTTGAACCGGGGGAACCCGATTCGGCCGATCACCTTGCTTCGGCGGCTTCATGCGTGAGCGCGACAGCCGGGGCCTCTCCGATGGGTTCGGGGTGGTCTCGCCCGTCGCACTCCCGTGGCGGGCCTCTACAAGGAGAGGAAGGCGCGTGGCAGATACGCGGCCAGAATCGAACACAGCACCGCCCCAACGGCATCGGATCAATATCCATGCCGTGTACGACGCACTGACGTGGGTTCGCACGGGTGTGACCGTCTACTCGCTGCTGGCTGGAAGCAACACCGCCAGCTCAGCGACCAAGACGATCACCGAGCTGGCGGTGCAGGCACTAGCGGCGATCCTCGGCCTAGACAACTGAGATCGCGCAGCTAGCTGGACGGCCCCGGATGGCACTGAGCCTCCGGGGCTCGTTCTTAATAGCTGATCCAACTTGGACCAACTTGGACCAAATTCTACCTACAGATTCTTGAATGTTAGAAAGTTGGAGTTCTCTTCCGGCTCACATGGGCCGTTCGAAGCGTTCGAACTCCTCGCTGGTGGCAGCCTCCACGAGCGCAACTGATGATTTCGGGAAGCAACACCGCGCCTAATCGGCGACTTTCAAGGCCAGTTCCATCAGCACCGCCGCGCCGGTGAGCAGGCCCGCGAGCACGGCAGCAACCGGCGGGCCCGTGGCAGTCAGGTAGCCGACGATCAGCCCCGACCAGGCCGCGGCGACCAACGCGAAAGCGCCACGGCTGCCCAGTAGTTGGACCCAGGGGATGGCGTCCAACCACAGCGGCGCGGCCACGAACAGTAGGAACCCGGTGATCAAACCCATGACCGGTCTGCGTCAGCCGGCGCACGGGACCAACAGCGGCTCATCCTCCGCCGCGGCACACCGGCAGTTTCCGGCGCAGTCGGTGCATGTCGAGTACCCGTCACACCACGCAGTGAGGTGGTGTCCGCGGTCAGGGTTCCATTCGTCATCGAGTGTGACCAGGTGCGCCATCGACGGGCCGCCCTGGTCATATGGGCGAGGCTCCATACCCGAATCATCACCGCACCCGCCGACAAGCCTGCCCGCCGCTCTTTCGCCCGGAAGCCCGTGCCGCCGACCGGCAAACCGTTGGCGCGCAACTATATACGTGTTCAGGTTCGAATCAACCATTGGGCGCCGATGCTATAGACACATGTGTTAATCTTCCCTTGACCTGGTCATTGACCGGTTTCAAACAGAAAATTGAGGCGCGACGGAGGTATCAGCACCGTGAGTCAGCCAGTACCGTTTCATCACCCGATCGTGATCGAGCCTCCGGACGCCGCCTCGTATCTCAGCCACATGGGCATCATGGTCCCGGACATCGCGGCCGCCATCGAGGCGGGCGATACCTGGGCAGGCAACATGACCAAACATCACCCGATCACTGCCGCTGGTCTCATGCGGTGGATCCATGTCGTCGGCACGATGCGCGAACGACTGGCCGTAACGAAGCTGTGGACCGGAGCCGATCCGAAAAATCGTCCCATCTCCCAACGAAAGGATGGGGCGTTCACGCTGTCCGTCGTCGGCGGCAACGAGGTCACTGGCATAATCGACCATCCCAGTGGCCCATCTGCTGCACGCCGCCGAGGGAGAGCCACCGAAGAGGCAGTGAACGGCACAGTGCCGCTGATCACCGTCCAAGCACTTCGCGGCGGCGCAGGCGACCACGACAGTGACCTGCGCAACCAGCCGCCACACGGACCTTGGTTCCTCGTGTACCACCGCGACACCGATGCTGTGCGTGTGGAAGTATCACTGCCGCTCGGGTTCAAAGACGGCCAATTCACAGGTTGGAAGGTGCGAGTAGTCCTCGATGAATGGAGGCCGGACAGTGACAGCGCGAGGCCGCGCGACATCGGGGGACAAGACGTTAACTTCGAGGTCGTCGAAGTCGGCTGAGGCGTATCTGGATCCGGACAGGATCCGGATCGCCCGTATGCGTCGGGGAATGACGAAAGCCGAACTGGCTCGGATGCTGTCAGTGATTCCCCGAACAATTACCCGATACGAAGCGGGCGAGGCGCCGCGGCATGTGGCCGCGGCGCTCGCGGGGGTGTTGGACTTCCCAGTCGGGTACTTCGATCGTGGTGGCGCGCCGGTGTTTGACTCGGACGAGGTTCGTTTCCGCGCTGCGCGGCGAGCTAGTGCTCGCGAATGCGATGCGGCAGTCGCGGCCGGTGTATCGGGCGTGGAGATCGACCGGTGGATCTCCAAACGGTTCGCTCTTCCCGAGATGATGCTGCCCTCGCTGGCCGGCAACGCCCCGAAGACTGCCGCGCAACTGCTGCGTGGTGTCTGGGGACTGGGAACCAAGCCGTTGCCGAACCTTGTGCAGCTGTGTGAATCTCGTGGTGTCCGCGTTTACAGCTTGCCGCCGTTTGCCGATGCAGTCGATGCGTACTCGATGTGGCGATCCGGTACACCGTATGTGTTCCTGGCGCGCCGCAAATCCCCAGAACGGATACGGTTCGACCTTGCCCACGAGCTCGGCCACCTCGTCATGCATGACGGCGAGCCGTGTGAGACAGCTGCCATCGAGCGCGAAGCTGACGCGTTCGCCTCGGAGTTCTTGGTACCGGCGGCGAGCATCGTTGAGTATCTGCCGTCGACCCCGTCGGTCGCGGATGTATTGACGGTGCGTAGCCAGTTCAAGGTGTCCGCGATGGCGCTGGCAATGGCAGCACACAAAGCCGACTGGATCAGCGACTGGGCCTACCGTCAGATCTGTATCGAGTTGTCCGCTCAAGGATTCCGGTCATCGGAGCCCGGCGGGATGCCGAACTATGAGATGTCTCGAGTGTTTCCACAGGTGTTCAACCGGTCGAGTTCGAAGGTCAGCGCCCGGGTAGTTGCCGAAGAGCTGGATATCCCTCTGAGCGATGTGCATGCACTGACGTTCGGCACCGAGTTGCGCGCCGCTCAAGAAACCGAAGTCACCAGCGACACAAGCCACAGCAACCCTACGGGCCGATACCGGCTACATGCGATCTAGCTGTGGTGCCTCATGACGTTGGTTCCACGGCGGTGACTGTCGACTCGAGTCCCAACACGCACATGGTCGCGTTCCTGCGCTGGCTGGTTCACGACACCAACCAACTACCCACGGCTGCGGTCATGGCAGGTTGTACACGCTTTGCCCAGGTATAGGGTCGACCACCAATCGGCCGGGTCAGGCAGTTCCTCTAACTCCAGACCGCGCGTCGGTCGCCCACACAGCGTCCTCACATATTCCGCCAGTCGGACTGACCGCCCGGATCCGGCCACCGGATAGCGTGCGCCCGAAGGATCTCGCCGGCATCGTCTCCACTGGCGAATGATTTCCGCCTGAGTTCTTCTCCAGGATCGCGGCGTAGGTCGCCATCCCGTGAACGTAGACGGCGGTGTGTCGTACCGATCGCGTCCCGCGCAGTCGATATAAGAACGTGCCTTACAAGGTCAAACGGCATGGGCGCTGTGCTGATCACGAAGTTAGCAGCTCGCCACCGAGCGTAAAACGAAAGTTTAGAGGTGTTTACTTCGCCAGCTCAGGGCACTTCCGGCTACACCGGAGGTCGACGGATCGGCGGCCAATCGTCAGAGACCGGAGCCTCTGCACCACCGGCCTCCGATGACGGAGCATGCGATAATCAGAGCGAGCTGGATCGCCGGCGCCAACCGACGATCCAGACTCATCCCTCACTGCATGCGGTTCAGGACAGCAAACCGATTACCGCGTGCAGCACTGCGGACGCCAGTCGGGCGGCGGTAGTTGCCTGGCTGGCGTCGGCGTCTGCGTGGAGCAGAATCATCGTCGAATCCAGGATCAGAGCACATACCGTGCACGTCTTGACGGCAGCATCCCACCGGTGCGCGCGGGAAGCCCGCTCCAGGTGGTCGGAGTCCTGCGGGCCTTCTCCATTCTCCTCGTTCTCGTCCACGGGGGACGATCTCCTTTCACTGGTGACGGCCGTGTTGACGGCCGCGACGGCCGCGGAACGCGACCGAGCCGAGGCTCGCTGCAAAGCGAGAGTGAGAGTGAGAGAAAACCAGAAGATCAAAGGAAGGCCCGGGTGGGCTCCAGGTATAGGGAAGCCGTCACAGCAGACTGCCCTACACCTTCAGCGAGGCGAACAGGCGCTTTCTTAGCGCCGGAACACCGACGTCAGTGACGGATTTCTACACCGCCTTCCTCGGCCTGCCCCGTTTTCCGGGGGTTGCAGACTCAAGGCCGAGCTTGATAAGGGTCGAGCGTTCCGCCAGGGGCCGAAGCCGCCTGTCTTCCGCCGCCAAGTGACGCAGGACTTTGTCGATGGCCTTTTCGTAGGTGCTGCGTTGCGCACCTGCGGTACCTACCTTCCACTCGGCGTCCTTGCCGAGAGTGGTGAGGACCAATGTGTTCTCGAAGAACTCGTGCACAAGGACGCGATTGCCCTCGACCTCGACTTCGCGAAGTGCATCGCGCCGCCAGGGGATTGACTCAGCCATCACGTCGATCACCAGCTCGGGCGAGACACCCGCGACGCGGGCCGCTGCCAGAGCGGTAGCGACGGTGTAGAGACCACTGGCCGCACCGTGAACGAAATCTTCCTTGAACGCGCTGATGGTCGACTCGCCGTTGGCCACATCTCGCCATCCCGGCATGTTCCTGTAGGCATAGTCGATCGTGGCGACGACCTCGTCTCCGACGGATGTCAGGGCGGCGGCCTCTCCAAGGCCATCGCGTAGTTGCCGCTGCTCGACGATGCTGCGGAGAATGTTTTCGCGTTGCTCAGGTGTGCGGTCTCGGACACCGACACCCGCGATATTCGCAGCGGTGTTGCGGACGGCGGCGGCGGCGTAGAGCGGATCGAAGCTTTGGCCCTTTTCTTTCGCCAATGCCCTGGCTGCCTTGGTGCTCAGGTATACGGACGAATCCTTGAAGAGGTCAGAATTCGACATCACGTACGACCCAAGCCGATTCGGCAGACTCGTCTTATCCATGACCGCGATCAATGATGGACTGATCGGTTTAGTACTGGCCATCTGAACAAAGATCGTGGACAGTACGTCCGGGTCGTCCTCGAATAGCATCTCGATGGTGACGCTGGCGTCGGCAAGCCGTCTGCGAGCCTTGAGCAGGCGTGGGTCCGCATCGTCGGTAAGGTCTCGCACCTGACGCCACGCCGCAGCGATCGCCATGTTGCGATGCTGCCCATCCTCCATTACAGGATTCTCTGCATCGGCGTAGATGGTCAGCTTGACCAAGTCCGAGCCCATCCCGACGACGCTCAGCTCTTCGATGGTCACCTGGTCCCGCGGCATCGCCACAGTCAACATTCCCAGAAACGGTCGGTCCGTCTCCAACAGGAAGGCTTCGATCTTCTTCCAGTGTGTGTCGGCCACATCGCGGTTGCCGGCCCGTTGGCTCTCGATATCGAAGTCGCGACGTTCAAGCAGACGATCGAAGTTGAGGTGCTCGCCGATCTCCTTCATGGTGGCTGTGAAGACGATCTTCTCCATCTTGCCGGCCCAGGTGCGAATCCCGTTCTTCTGAAGCTTGATTGGCTGTCCGATCCGACCGCGCAGAGCGTCGATGTCGACACTTGGTGCCAGCTGCACGCCTTCGGCATCGTCGCTCATATCGTCCTCATCGTCGTGCTAGCGGGTTCCGCGCCAGCGTGGACCGCAGGCGATGCCGGAGACTGTATTCCGCCGGCCTATATGAAGTCAATGAGCCTGGCGCGCAAGCAAAAAAAGGCCGGCGTAATTTTTCACAACGACCTTAGGTCGAGGCCTTAGGGCGACGCCTCTGCAACCAGTGGGACATGGTGCATCGCACCTAATCTTGCCAGCGCACAGGAGCTTTGGCACTGAAGTTCGGGCGCGCGCCTTCGGTTCGAGAATGTTGCAGGAAGCTACGCGTCGGCTATCGCTTAGTTCAAGATCGCAGAAACGCACAGATGTGCGTCGGCAATGTCCGGATCGTCCGTAACCAATGCACTGACAGCGGATCCCGAACAGAGCAGCGTGGTCATGCCGGAAGCCTCGCGGGCGACCGCCCCGAGGCGGGGAAAACCCGCCCGAGGCTCTCCTTGAGGCATCCGACCGAAGCAGCTGACGGCCACCAATTGTGCTGGAGGCCAACAAGGTCCCAACATATTCGTTGGCCGTCCTCGGACACGGACACATCACTGCGCCCGCTGAGTCGGTGACCAGTTCGGCTATGCCCAGGCAGATGCGACCTCCTGATGATGGTCAGCTAGCGCTTTCGCGAAGGGGCCTGGAGAGATCGAAACATCTTGAAGGCCAGCGTAACCCGGATAGCCCTTCAGAGCAGGTGCCACGACAACCTTCATCGTCGTCGGATCCACGGCGATAAGACCAGCGTCGAAGAGGCTGTGGATGTCAGCCCTCAGCAACAGTCCCTCATCCGGATCGTGGGTTCCGTGCGTGGCGAATGCACGCAAGTGAGCGGCCTCAAGAGCCTTGGCTGGACACGGTCCGGTGACCGCACAGACCAACCCGTCACGTTGTAGGAGAGATTCACGAAACTTGTCCTGCCCTTTACGAACCCGAACCATCGCAGTCCGGCGGCCCCCAGCAGGTGGGGACTTCTTCTCCTGCGGTACAGCGGGGACCAAGACCGAGACACGATCCAGCAGCTTCTCCAAGCCTTGAACATCGCAGCGTCGGGGCGATTCACCCAGGAGCGGCCTTCCATCTTCGTCAACAACGACCATGCCCTGCCCTCAGCCACTCCGCCGTCCTCCGATCTGCGCCAAGATGGATGGCTTAGCGTACGGACGGGGACCGACACATTCCCCGGATCGTCGGCGCCCCGAAGGCCGACCTCACCCGAATCCGGCTCAACAAGCAACCACGCTTGTGCTCATCAACCAAGCCCGACACCCCCGATCCATCACACGGTGGGTCCGCCCCAAACCGAACACACCAATCTCATGAGATAGAACAGCTAGCGGTTCAGCTCTCACCTCGCCGGCGCCCGCCGCCGTCGTCAGCAAATTCTTGGGGCGGGATTGCCACGTCGTGACACACTCGATACCTGTGTGAAGTACGGTGTGAAGTATGGCGTTGGACGTGGTAGAAGGCCCCTTCGGTTCAGAGCCAGTGGGTGAGGTTCCCCTGGCAAGTCCGCCACTGGCTCAAGTCCTCGCCCAAGTGCGGTTCTCGCAAGCTGCCCAGCTGTGGGACACCGACGACGAGACAGTCCGTGCGATCGTCACCTCCCTACGAGGCAAGTACCCGATCTTCAATAAGCAGAACGAAACCTCCATCAAGGTCGGACCTGCTGGCGTTGCGCCAGTTCAGGAACAAACGACTCTTTGGCAGCTCCACTCGCCCAATAAGGAGTGGATGATCAGCTTCAGCACTACCTTCTTTGCCCTCGCGACAGGGCACTATACAAGTCGGACCGAGTTCGTCGATCGCCTGACTTCGGCATGGGAGGCCTTCAGCGAGATCGTCAACCCGATCTATCACGAACGTATCGGAGTTCGGTACATCAATCGGATAGCAGATCCTGAGAAGATTGACCGGATCTCCAAGCTCGTCCGGCCTGAGATGGTCGGCGAGATCACCACTGACATCGGCAACGTGGCTCGACAGCACTCGATTGCCGAGGCCTCGTACGAGCTTGGGAATGGCGAAGGGTTTCAGGCGAGATGGGGACTCCTTCCTGCAGGTGCGGCGTTCGACCCGACAGTTCCGCCGGCTAGTTCTCGCAGCTGGGTACTTGATCTGGACTCCTACGTACAAACCAACTCCGGTCCATTGACCAGGCAGTTGCTCAACCAGCAGATCCGCCATCTAACAGAACGGACCTACCGGTATTTCCGCTGGACCGTCACTAGCGACTTCCTGGCGGAGTATGGAGGCGACGTCGATGCCCGCAATTGAGGGAGCTTCCTGGGTAGAGGACTTCGGCGGGGACTCTTGGACACGCAACAGCACACAACGAAGCACCTTCCACCACGCCGCCGCAACCTTCGGCACAACAGTCATGTTGTTTGCTCCCTTGCTCACGACAGCACCCAGCACTCAGGCCGCGCCTCTACAAAGCATTCAAATTACGGACCGAACTGCATCCGGCCTGATCGCGGTCAACCCACGGTCTAGCTCAACAGCGAACGAGCAGGGACCTGTCACTGACGCTCCCGACTCTCAGAGCACGGGCGAAATCGTCCGCTGGTTGCATCAGACGTCGGGCCTCACCTGGGAACAGTTGGGTCGACTGTTCGGAGTATCTCGACGTTCGGTGCACATGTGGGCGAACGGGGCGCGAATGAACGCTACCAACATCGAAACCCTCTACGAGATCACCGCCTTCGTCAGGGAGCATGACAGTAGCAACGCCGAGCAGGTTCGAAACGCCATGCTGAGTCCCAGCGCTGACGGGACTAGTTTCGCTGACCAGCTCCGCTCGCGCCGGAGCGGAGGATCCAGGGATATCTCAGGTTCTCGACACTCTCCTGATTTCTATCTTGGTGCACGTCATGGCAACGTCGCGGAGCCGTAGAATGCTGTGAGGGCACCTGCCCAGATCGAGAGGGGCGCAAAAGCTTTGACCGAGGTAGGAGCCGGACTGGATGGCACGGTCCCACATCTTGAAGAGTTCCGCCAAGGTGATGTGCTCGTCGATCTCACACAGCTATCCGTGCTAACCGATCATGACTGGGAGTCGATCGCGACACCCTGCGGAGTCGCGCTGATCAGTCAAACGTGTGACGTCGTGCAGAAAACCAGGACCTACGTTCAGGTCGCCAGGGTCGTCAAGATCGACGGCGATCGCAGCGGCCTTGCCCGCAAAGGTAAAATGCCTCGATATGCGCACCTTCCTGCCATCGACGACCAGACGTTCGCAGACCTAGAAGTCGTCGCCACAGTCGCAAAGTCAGCGATCGTCGGCCGCCCGATGAAGCGAGGCATTGGCAACGACGAGCAGGTGCGAGACTTCAGTGAAGCAGTAGCCCGGAAGTTCGGCCGCTTCGCCTTTCCAGACGAGGTAGTCCCCTGGATCAACAAGTTGGAGAACGCCGCCTACAAGAGCGCCGGCAAACAGGGCTCAGCCATGGGTCGCGTTCTCGACGACATACTTGAACTGAGGATCGAGGTGGGGAACGGATGGGACGAAGCACCGTACGAGCTGACCCTCTTGATTGTCGTGAAATCCGGCATCATCCCGGTCTATGGAGATGACGA
This sequence comes from Nocardia sp. NPDC051463, assembly GCF_040681975.1. Classification (NCBI taxonomy): domain Bacteria; kingdom Bacillati; phylum Actinomycetota; class Actinomycetes; order Mycobacteriales; family Nocardiaceae; genus Nocardia; species Nocardia sp. NPDC051463. Next base: position 45,060 of record NZ_JBFBAB010000015.1, on the reverse strand, counting down.
GCTCCCAGACCTACCTGGAGCGCTGCAGAACTGGCTCCACACAGGTACGAATGGTTGCCGAACACCTCAACAGATCGCCGAACGGCTCAGCGCTACAACCGATCCCGTTGAGAAGTACTTTCTTTGGGACTCTTTCGCTGAGGCCTTGGCAGATTCCTGCACACCATCTGAGAGCACTGATCTAAGCATTAGAAACGCCGTGCTCGGCGGCGCCCTAACCGCAGAAGCCCTTTCCGCGGACGACCTGTCATACGCCCGCTACCGGCGGACTGAGCGCGTCGACGTCGATCACCTCTGCTAGCCCGGTGTGATACGTCGCGAGAGCAAGATCCGTTGTGCCAAGTCGCGGTGGGACAAACGTGCGCCGCACTGGAGTGACGTTCAGCGGACGACTGCCAGCTCCCCTACGACCCGCCAACCTCGTCAACCGAACACATCCTGCCAGCGCATCCACTTTCCGGCCGAGGCCAACGTATCGTTCTGGGCCGAAGCCGTATGATCCGATCTGATTTGGATGTCTATCAGCACTTTTAGCCGGTTCGAGGTGCGGGTTTTTCGCCGCGAATCGGCGACCCTTTCACCAACATTCGGCGCGGCCCGCCGGTAGCCGCCGCTAAGTGATTGCCACCTCGATGCTGGTGAGTTGCTGCCGACTGTCTTCAGACTCCGACGTGATCCGGTTTACCTGAATGACGCAGGTAGACAACGTGACTCGCGTGGGCACCTCCTTGTGCTTCACACTCTGACGACCATGCGCGGACCGCAGCAGCGGCGAGTTCTTTGCCCCTGGGTGGTGGCGCTTGCGCCTCCACCGGGCAGGCCCCCGGCCTGCCCCTTGACGCCCGCTCCTCCCGCGCAGAGGCTCCAAGGTCAAGGGTGGCCGCCAGGCCATCGCCGCTAGGCGACGCGACGCAGGAGCGCCCTTGAGGTTGGAGGGGCGCGGGAACACAATGCAGGCGCCATCCCCCAGGGGCACACGGCCGCCAGGCCGTGGTGCTCTTCCGCGGGCTCCGACCGCGCCACTAACGCACCTGGCTGACTCGCGCGCTACGACCTGAACACCGCTCGTAGCCGCGTGCGCCCTAGACCTCCGCCGACGCACACGACGTCACCACCGTCACCGTCTGCCAACGCAACCCACTCTCAAACCTTCCGATGCCCACCCAACGCAACCACTTCTTTTTCTCTCAACCATCACCCCACCCATCCCCTATTTGATCTTTGATTTCTGATTACTTCCCACCCCCACCCAGTTCGACATCTCATTGACCACGAAGTGGGTGATGAGATGTCGAACTGGGTGGGGGTGGGGAGTGAGCAGAAATCCCGCCCTAAACCGCAGCTCACGGGATGGGTGGGATGGTGGTTGAGAACGCGAAAAACCCGCACCCGTTTGTATGCCTGATTCGCTAGAAAGTCGCGCGTCTTTCGCGCCTCGACCTGCACCAAGATCGACTGCCGATCCACTGAAACCACGACGGGATCGCCCCTTCCTCGGCCGGATAGTGTGAGCCCGGATCGGCAATCGTTCAAGGGCGCTCCTGGCGTCGCGTCGCCTTCGGCGATGGCCTGCGGCCACCCTTGAGCGACCGCCGTTCCGGGCTCGTTTTGCCTGCGGAGGAAGGGGCCGGGGGAACAGTCAGGGAGAGAAGACCAGCCGAGAGGCTGAAGACACGAAGAAGCCCGGCCGATTTCTCGGCCGGGCTTCCGTGGGTGGTCGATCTATGCGGTCGGCGGCAGGTAGGCGCGCAGGTCGTAATTGCGGCCGTAACCGCCACCCTCGACAGGGCCGGCATACAGCAGCCCCTCCAGGCGCCCGCCGATCGCGACACCACCGGCGCGGGAGCGGCGTACGCCCGCGGCGATAGCGCGCTGCACGTCCCGGTCCAAGGTGATCGACCGCAGACCGTCATCGGTGTCGTCCTGAAGCTCCCCGGCTTCGATCTCGAGGATCAGCTGGGAGTCGATGACCGGGTCTCCGGATTGGGCGACCATTGGCTTGCGGTTGACCCAGTACAGCGGCTGTCCCTGGCTGTTGTGGCGATGCCGACGTACGACCGCGACGATTTCGCCGCTGACCATCGTGCCGATTTCGACATCGCGACCGAACGGATTGCGGGCACCGGCGCCCATCAGCTCGGCGTTGATCTGGTCCAGGTCGGTCAAGGTGTTCGTCATGATGTTTCTCCTGTGGTCGAGGTGGTGAAGGGATGAGGGGGCAGGCTCGCTGCCTGCCCTGTAGGGCTCTGCCCGTGGGGTGGTAGAGGCTCGTGGGTCCAGGGTGGCCGCAACGGCCATCGCCAGTCGGCGACGCTTGCGCCCTTGACGCGGGAGGGACCGCCGCACACCCTCCCGCACCACCAGGCAATCGGTCAGCGAACCAGGCTCAATACCTCCCCACCGGCGTCGTCCACCTTGGAGGCCGCGATGATCTGCGCGACACGGGAATGCGACAACTCGACCGCGGCGGCGATCCGGCGCGTCGACTCCCCTGCCGCACTGCGGCGCAGAATCTCCGCGTCACGCTCGGCGAGTGGATCGCTGTCCACTGTTGCGGCGTCGACTGTCTGCCCGCTGTCCAGCCCTGTCCCGTCGGTGTCCAGTCCCGTCCACTCGGTGTCCAGCCGTGTCGAATCGGCGTGAACCGCCGTCAACTCGTCCTCGGGGGTGGGTGCCGGGTTACGGGGAACCTCGATCAGCGCGGTCAGCCCGTGCGTGGCGGCCAGGCCGAACAGCGGTGCGGCACCCGCAACACATGCCGCGATCGTCGCGGGCAAGATCCGCTGGCCGGATTCCGCAGCGTGCAAGCCGTTTCCGACCACGCTGATGAGTTCGGCGGCGAACAACTCGCCCCAGAAGAACCAACGCGTCGCGCGGGGAATCTCGACGCGTTGGCGGCTACGCCGTTGCAACGAAACCAGGGCCACAGCGGACTGGACAATCGCACCGTCAACAAAAATGGGTCCGGCCCACGCTAGACGCGGTGTAATCCCGGCCATCACCGCCAGCTCGGTCAGCGCCGCGAACGACCACGCGAACGCTCCGGCGCCGATGACGATCGTCATCGCCAGCGCGGTCAATTCGGCGGCATCCATCCGGCCGCTTGACGGCCGGTGGACAGGCTGGACACCGGTAGACGTGTTCATCGTTCGTATCCCTCTCGGTCGGTTGACGCGGACCACGGGCTCCACGCCGGACCTGACCGACCCCAACGCCGCCCGGCTCCGACGGCCTCACCGGAGCGGCGACACCCGACCCGAACCAACCGAACCCAGAGAGGCCCGACCCATGACCACGAACAACACCGACACCCTGACCACCAAGCTCGACGCACTCATTGACCAGATGGCCTGGTGCCCCACCTGCGTGTACCCCGGCGCGGAACGGCCCGCCGCGCTCGATATCGGCGTGCCCTACGCCTGCGTCGCGTGCGGCGTCCGGTTCCGCATCGAGTTCGCCGACGCCGAGGCAGCGCCCGGCATCCTCCACAGTCGCGCCGTCCCGGCCGCCTGATATGTCCGACCAATCGCTGTCCGTAGGAAAGGAACCCGATATGGCCGGGAACAACATCCCGAGCCCCGACGAGCGCGAGCGCGCACAGCAGGCGCTCGATCTGCGCCTCGCTGGCGCGACCTGGGCGCGCGTTGCCGACAGGCTCAGCTACGCCGACGAGAGCGGCGCGAGGCACGCGGCGATGCGGCTGCTCGACCGGACCGACTTCGAGCTGGTGGCCGAGTACCGCGACGTTGAAGGCGCGCGCCTGGAGCGGCTGCTCGTGGCGGTGTGGCCCGCCGCCGTGCGCGGCGACCCCAGGCGGTGGAAGGCGCGCGCAAGCTCATCGCCCAGCGCGCCCGGCTGTTCGGCCTCGATATGGCCGTGAAGGTCGAGGTCTCAACCGTCGTCTCTGACGAGGAATTCGCCATGACCGCCGCCCGGCTCCTGAACGAGATCAGCGCGGGCGAACAGCGCCATACAATCGCCGCCGCCGACGATGCCGACGATTGGGCCGGAACGCTCGGCAGTTGAATCCCTTGCGGCTGTGGGGTGCTCAGCGGCTTGGCTGCTCTGCACCCCACCCGGAGGTGAAGGCGGCCCGGCCGGGCCGGAACCTAGTTTCGACCGCCCATAGGGACGCTGTAGGGACGCTAGCCCGATCAGGGTGCCTGCCGGGTCGTCCGCTTTGATCGCTTTCGGCCGTGTGGCCCGCCGTCACCGCGCTGGCTGCCGAACTGTTCCGAGACGGCGAGATCGGGCACCAGGCCGTGACCGCAGCGCTCGGGCTCCCGTCATCGGACATCGAGACCAGCCCGGTGCTGTCGATGATCAAGGCGGGCATGTGGAGCCCGCCGAAACCAGTCACGGCCTGAAACTCCCCTGTCGGTAGCGCAACGCGGGTGCGGCTGTGACCGGCCGAGACTACCCGGACAATGCCCGCCTGGCGTGGCGTCCAAGCTCTGAAATCTTTTCGGGCAGTGCGAAGTTCTCGCAGTCTGCGGATTGCCTGCCCGGCCGGGAGCCCGTCTCGAAACTAAAGAATCGAGACGGGCCGGTGAGGCGGTCGGGCCGGACCAATAACCGCAGCTCATGCTGTCTCAAAAATTGTTGCGCCAGTGGCGAACCGGTGCCTGTGATCGCGGCGACCTTCGGCGTCAGCCGCGCGACCCTGTATTGCTCACTGCCTGAGAAGGGCTGACTCGGTCCTACCTCTCAGCTCTTTGACGCTGGTATAGGGGCTTCGTTCCAGCTCGGGAACCGTCGCGTCGCCCGCTTCTCGGGTCGATCATGGTCACCTGACATCCAACTGCCACCTTCCCCCCACGCATTGAGAAGAACTCCGACCCAACGTCCATCGGCATCGATCAGGCAGTGCTCTTCGGCGTCGCCGCGACAGATCGCATCAATGAGTCTCAGTGCGGGCACCGGCTGACTGGTGTCCTCGGCGACGTAGTCGGTGACAATGTTGAAACACCATCCGGTTTCTATCCGGGCGGCCTCGTCGTCGAACCGGGTGACCGCGATCCTTCCCGACTTGTCGCCCGGCGGTATCGCACGTGCAGTAAGGAGCACGAGAGAATCATGGAGGAAAGTGTCGGCGCCGTGCTTCACTGCCAGATCACACAGTGCCACAACAAATTCGTCCCAGCCGCCATGTTCGCTCATCTTTGGTCGCTCCTTGTCAGCCGCAGGGGTTGGTGACGGTGCCCGAGTACTCCCAGGCCATCGACCCGGATGGACGTCCACCGTATACGCCGCTACCGGTCGCAGCCGTTCGGTACTCCCCGGCCTCGCACCTAAAATTGGACTGGCCAGTATATTTCTGGTTCGCCTTGGGCGAAGGGTACGGAGTCTTGTCGGGGCCGGAAACAACCACCCACTTGCCGTTTTGCTTCCGCTCGATCTGCACGGTGATCTCCAGCGAGTCGATGTCTGCTGTGCAAGAGATTCGACCCTTTCCCACGATCCAGCCGGGCGACCCCTTCGAGTGGTGCGGATTGTTCGCCTCCACGTGGCAGGTGGCGTTGCCGTTTCCGGGTGCGGCCCCGGCGATGGCTGGTACGAGTCCCGGCGCAGCCAGAGCCGCCGCGACCAGGCCTACGGCAATGGTGACTTTCCTGGTGTTCATTGCATTCCCCCTCGATTAGTTCGCTTGCGGCGGAACCGATTCCGAACCGCATCGAGTTGCGTGCGACATCCTGGACGCAGACGGCCTTGCCCTGCGCGTCGACCGACCGGGCTATATGGCGGTGGCGATGCACAAGGCGGGGCCGGTGGGGTTGTCAGGCTTTCCGACGCGGGGTGCTCGGATCCACCACAGGAGTCGAGAACGAGAGGGACCGATGCCCGAGGCGCTGACCCGTGAACGGCCCCTTCCACGGGCGGAGCCGCGGCCAGCCGAACGCATCAAAACGCCGAAGAGCGCGAGCCTCGAGATCGGATCGGGGTGGGTCTGCGATGGATCGAATCAATCGGGAATTTCCCCCAGTTGTACTGGCTTGCAATGGATTTCAATGCGCGACACGTAGAGTATCAAGCGCGTGTTTCGGTATGGTGGCGCACGCCTGAACTTTGACAACGCCCGGGCGATAACTCCGACTGTGGAAGAAGGACTTTCACCGTGCCGGTGCCCGGCCGGCGGCCCGATATGTGCGCCACACGACCACGCCGCACCAAGTGCTGGGCGCGATCGGATCGGCGCTGGAGCATATCGAAGGCACCCATTACAGCGCACCGTATGCCTGCGGGCTCAGCTTTTGGTGGTGCCGGTCAGCGGATCTCGACCACCACTTTGCCGAGGGCGCGGCCCGCGCCGACATGGGCCAGCGCGGCCGCGGTCTCGTCGAGCGTGAAACTGCGGTCGGTGTGGATAGCGATTCGGCCCGCGACACACAACTGCGCCAGGGGTGTGAAGTGCGCGGGGCCTTCCTTCACCGCGAGGACCCCGAGCCCGCGGCCGGTCACCATCCCGGCGACCACGCCGACCGTCGTCATCCGCAGCAACGCGCGTGTGGTGCCGCCGACGCAGCGGTAGCGGCCGCCGCGTGCGACCGACCTGCGATACGCGAAGATCGATCGGTGTGCGACGAGATCGAGTACCCGGTCGTACGGCCCGGTTCGGGTGAAGTCCTCGGCGCGATAGTCGATGACCTCGTCGGCGCCGAGCGTGCGCATGAACGCGAGTTTGGCGGCGTTGTCCACCCCGGTCACGTGCGCGCCTGCGCTTTTGGCCAACTGGATCGCAAACGCTCCCGAGCCCCCGCCCGCGCCGTTGATCAACACCGACATACCGGCGGCGATACCGGCCGTGCCCTGCAGTGCGATCGCCCCGGCTTGCGGCAGGGTCGACGCCTCGGCGAAGCTCAGCGACGCCGGTTTGCGGGCCAGCGCTGATTCGGGAGCCACGGCATATTCCGCGAACCCGCCCTTGAGCGTGAGATTGTCGCCGTAGACCTCCTCACCCGGCGCGAACAAAGTGACCTCGGAGCCAACGGCCTCGACCCGTCCAGCGATATCGGATCCCAGAACGGGGCGTCCGGGTGCCCGGAGCCCGCCGATGCGCGAATACAGCGGTGTCCCCCGCAGGGTCTCCCAATCGGAGAGGTTGACCGACGTCGCGTGCACCTGGACGAGCACTTGTTTCGGCCCCGGAGAAGGTACCGGGACTTCCGCGAGCGACAGCACCTCAGGGCCGCCGTAGCGGTCATACACGATGGCCCTCATACGATGCCGACACTGAGGATCGAGCGACAGTCTGACACACGCCAGACTCTAGTTGACTGCCCGCCCCGCGACCGACGAACTGTGCGTTGACATCCCACGACTCGCCGAACCCACTCCCGCACACCAGCAACGTCCTGTATCGCCGTTGCGACACGAAACCGCACGATGCGAGTGAAGTCGCAGATAGGAGCGCCGAATTCGGTTCGGTTGTCAGGGCAGGCCAACGTCGCGCCCGCCGGATGTCGCCAGGCTGATCTCACAGTCAGCTCGACGTGCTGGCGCTGTGCACCGGGCCGCGTGAGCGCTCGTGGTTGCTGGGCTCATCGTGAGTCCTCCGCTGCCCACGCGAACCTCGTCCCTACTTGTCGCCCGTGTAGTAGACCGTCATCAAGTGGCCCGCCTCGCCACTGTTATTCACCTCCGCCAGAAGAGGTTTGAACACTACGGCCTCGATCGCCACATCTCCCAAGCCACCGACGGTCTCATCGGCAAACTTCTTCAATAGATCGATGACCCCCCTCGCTACCGATACCGCGTTGCACCGCGAGTTCCTGGACGCCGCTCGCACCGCGCTCGACGAAATCATCGACACGCCCTGACATCTGGAATGTCGCCTTACCATCGAGCAGTGCTGAGCCGTCGTCAGATCTCTCTCGCTCCCGAACCTGGATCGCCGCCGTAACCGCCGAATCCCCCTCTACCAAGCGACATCTCGAACCTCGTTGGATTTCGGCGTCTACTACCGGCCCGCTCGAGCTGGCATCGGCCAGAGGATCGCCCACATGACGACCCCTAGCGGAAGCGCGACCACGACGATCCACCCGAGCACGATCATCGGTGGACTCCGGCGACCGGCGACCAGCGGGCGAACGATACGCGGGGAGCTGCGCACTCCACATCGGCGACCGCCATCAACCGATTCAGCACCGTTGCGTCGACATGCGCCGACGACGACAACAGCAGCACATCGGCCCCCGAGGACTCGATCTGTTCGACCAGCCCTAGCGGTGAACCAGGATCGGCCCAGTGCAGCGCGTATCCCAACCGCCGCGCCAATCGCCGCACCTGTGCCGAATCCCATTCCGGTATCGGCGACGACGGATCTATCCATCCGATCGCGTCCATCTCCCGCCCCCTTTCAGCCGTCCGGTTGGTATGCACCCCCCGCCGAGGACTACCGAGGCATCGACCGGGCGGCGGGTCTGAAAACCACGCTAGGCGTGTGTCTTTCACACACGGAGCAGTTAGTCGTCCACACGCGTCCACAACCGGGACAACGCACGGTTACCGTTGCTCTCATGAACCCCGGCGGGGAGAACGTGACAGGTGAGCGGCTGCGCGCTGCGCGGGAGGCGGCAGGGCTCAGTCTCTCCGCGCTGGCCGCGCGTACGCACTACAGCAAGGCGATGCTCGGAATGCTGGAGAACGAGCAGCGCCAGATCAGACCGGAACACGCCCGCGCCTATGCCGACGCGCTGGGGATCGGCTCGGCGCTGTTCGTCGAGCCGGCCGATGGCGAACAGGCAGCGGCCGAGTGGATTCAGCGGGCGGCGGCGTCGGACATCGGAGGCGACACCCTCGAGCGCCTGGAGTTGGCGGCAGACGACTTGGCTGCGGCCTACCCGACGACTCCGCCCGGCGAATTGCTCGTCCGCATCCGTCAGCATCTCGGCTACGCCGGGCGCCTGATGGACAGCCGGAAGACGCTGACCCAGCACCGCCGGTTGCTCGTAACGGTCGGTTGGCTGTCGCTGCTCGCGAGCACCTGCCACATCGACCTCGGAGAGCTACCCGCCGCAGCGGCACGCGGTCACCTGGCATGGAAGCTCGCCGACGAAGCACAGCACTCGGAGATCGCGGCATGGTGCCTCGAAACACGGGCATGGCAACAGCTCACGGACGGCGTGTTCATAGCGGCGGCCGAGCTGTCACGCGCCGCTCAGACCATAGCGCCGGAGGACAGTTCGGCGTTCATCCAGGCAACGGCTCAGGAGGGCCGCGCACTGGCACGGCTCGGAGACAGCAAGGGCACGAACCAGGCGCTGCGCAAAGTAGCCAGGCTGGTGTCCGGGCTGAGCGTTCCTGACCGGCCAGAGCATCACTTCCGGTACGACCCCACGAAGTCGGACGCCTACGTGGCCACCACGCTGGCCTGGCTCGGTGATCCGGCGGCCGAAGCCTACGCGCGGCACGTTCTCACTGACCTCGCAGGAGCTGCGTCTGTCCGACCGCGCCGCATCGCGATGGCGAACCTTGATCTGGGTCTGGCACTCGTCGCCGCCGACAAGCCTGATGAAGCGGCGGAGGTGGCGCTGGCCGTGGTGACCTCCGGCAACTTGGTGCCCTCCCACTATTGGCGCGTGGCCGAGGTGGTCTCGAGGATCGAAGAAAAATGCGCACCGGACGCGGATGCCGTTCGCGAAGCATTCCGCGACCGCTACAGGTCGCAGCCGCTCGATAATCCCCGTCCTCGCACCTGAAGTTGAACTTGCCAGTATATTTCTGGTTCGCCTCGAGTGAACGATCTCGAGTCTTGTCGGGCCGGAAACAACCACCCACTTGTCGTTTGCTTCCGCTCGATTTGCACGGGATCTCACTTTCTCGACCGCTGTTATGACAGCACGTTCTCCTTCCCAGCTCGCGAGCCTCGAAGGTGTATTCTGCTGCTGGTATGTACTGGCTGCGGAGCAGGCTGAACAGCGATATCCACCAGCACTACATGAGGGCTGAATAATGGAGTCCGATCCTGATTCTCATGCCTATTGGAGCGAGGAACACAAGCTGTGGTTGCCCAAGGGCCGCACCGAGCTACCCGGCCCTACTGCACCGCACGTCGAGCCCGAGCCGAACCGCTCGAGTCTTCGCATACCGATTGCTCGTCTCGTCGCGCTGGTCATCACCGCGGCACTTGTCGGCCTGATCTTGGTTCTCCTCCACGATGTCATTCCGGGGGCACTGGTTGAGTTGATCGCGCTGGTTCCGGTGCTCTTCTTCGATCTGACTGCCCGCACCATCGAGCGCCGCAAGTTCGCATGGCCGACGACCTTCCGCAGCATCGTCGGCACCAGACCGTGGTACGTGTCGGCTGTCGGCTATGCGGCACTGCTCGTCGCCATGGCCGATCTCACCGGCGCGCTGCTGCAAGCCGTTGGCGGGACCGTCGCGCTCCTCGGACTGCTGAACATCGTCATCGGTGTCGCTATGGGCGTCTTCATCGGCTGGCGTGTCGGGCTGCACGGCCGGCCTCTTTCGACCATCGTCGAAACGGCATTTCTCGCAGGCCTGCTCGGTGGGCTGTTCGACCTCGTCCTGGTCGGTAGGGAAAGGTTCAGCGAGGTCCACGCCGGTGCCACCCTGGTGGCCGTGGTGATCGTGAACGGCATCGTGTTCACCGCCACTGGATTCGTCGGATACCTCGGCCTGACGACATGGCGACGCCTGCGCCCGCCGCGCCTATTACTGTCCCCGGATCGACTACACGTCTGGGACGGCATCGCGTGGCAACGGGTCGAACCCGATCGCCGCTCATATCGCAGCGGCGGCAAGCGGGTCGTCTTCACACCGCAGGCGACGTCATCCCGACACGGGCCATCGCACCCGTAGAGTGCCCGCAAGTTCCGTACGGCGGGTCGGATTCTCCCTCTTTTTGCTGTCGACCTACTACCCGGTCGCCGCCGGCCGGAAGCTCATGTACCGCTGGGAAACATCCGGATATATGAGCTGATAGTCATCTTCCGAATACGGACCCACAACCCGAAAATCTCCACCGTTCACCATGCCCCCGGTACTTGTTCGGGTGCAGTTGCGGGAGTTGAATCCATCCAGCGCGAACGCGTTTCGCACCTGCAACTCCGTGCCTTTCACAACAGTGCCGATCGGTTGCGGCAAGGTAATGCCCTTGCACTCGCTACCGCCGGTCCATGTCAGCGTCACGCTCCAGTTCGATCCCGTCTGATGGATCGTGACCAACCCTCTCGCTGCCTGCGTGGGCGCTGCCAACGCCACCGCTACCGCAACCGCCCCGACAAACGCTCCACACGCAATCAACCGGATATGCATGATTCGGTCCTAAATTCCAGCCTGATCCAATATGTCGATTTTGCGCCTCATTGCCACGATCGGCGAATACCCGTCAATAGGCGAAATACTCCTGATGGCCCGTGTATAGCGTCCGACGGCCGAACCGTGGCGAAGATCCAGGCGTACAGGCCCCTCTTCACAGTCGGGCACCCCGGAAACGGACCGCCTGCAGCCGACCCCACCCCTTACTTAGCCCCGCTCAGACCACATAGCATCGAAGCGGCCGCCGCCTGCTGGAATCCACCGCACTCACCATCACCGCCACCGCCCGCGCGATGATCAGCGCATGGAGATTCCCGGATATGTCGTCGAAGCCGAGGCGGAACTGTACGACGCGACCGCGCTTGCCGAGGATCCGGCGTTCTGGTCCTATCACCTCTGCGGGACAGTGAACGGAGCACACGAATTTTTCGGGGTGCCCGACGAGGACTTCCGCCGCATGCGCGACCGGCTGACCGACCCCACACGCTGGCCGGTACTGACGATCTCGCTCTCGGGTGGGCACGCGGTGTTCATCGTGTACGAGAACTATGAGCTGACGCCCGCCGTCGAGTACGAGTACGCGGTGAACTATCTGCTGCGTCCGGCGGCGCGGGCGACCACGCTGCCGCTGAGCACCACGGATATGGAGGGCAGCTACGCGGGACTGCGCTGGCCGGAACTCGCCGCACTGGCCACCCCGGCCGGTGTCGGCGGGATCCAGCGCTCAGGAGCCCGACTGCTTGCCACGCTGCCGATTCTCGGCGACGCGGACCTACCGCTGGCGGCGGCCACCGACATGGTCACCGAGGCATTGCGTGAACTGGGCGCGACGGCCCCTGCCGCCCAGGCGGCAGCGCTGCTCACCGACCGCGAGTTCTGCGGCGACGAATCGTGGGCGGCGAACGCCGACGGCGTGTGGACATGTGAGGACAAATCCAGCAGCCGCTATCGCGGCGACAGTCCGTCGCCGCAACGCGAGACCGACCTCGTCACGATCAGCCGCGCGCTCGATCCCCACCGCACCTAGCGGCCACAGTGCACTCGCAATCACCGCGGCGTCTCGACGAGCCGAAGTCGATCGGGTCCCATTGATTCGTGCGATGTCTTCCGGGAAGATCTGCCGCAGATCGGTACCGGCGTTGGCGGCGGGGGTGCCGCTGGCCGCACCGACGCGACCACATTCCGGTCGCTGCGCAATTCGGTGTATCGGCACCCGAGCGGAATACTGCATGCTCCCAGCATCTTCCGCCATGTCGACGGCAACTATGACCTCGCCTACACCGCGTCTGGAGGCGGCCGCTGCATCGGGTTCGCGCGCAGCGCAGATCGTGTCGACTGGACACGACTCAGCGACTTCATCGTCCGATGGGGGGATCGAGGCCTGTTGGCGCCCGAGTGGTTCGTCGACCTCGACAGCCGCGTCGGCATCGTCGTGTCGCTGAGTCGTTTCACGACGTACCTGATGACGGCGGCCACCGACCCGTCGTTGCGGTCGCGGACTGCATTCACGCCAATGGGCGGCCTGATATCGAACCTGCGTTTTCCCGGAGAACCTGCCGGAATCCCAAACCTGAGCGACGGTTCGATCCGCTGCCCGCCTACCAGAAGATCAGTTGTCTTCGATCCGAGCTCTCTTGGAAATCGGGTGCCAAATTCTGTTCGAACGATCCGTACTGTTCACTGAACGGGCATATCGTCCACCGACCAGAGTATGGACATAGAGGAAGCAGTCCGAGGCGCGCGGCTACTTGCCTTGTTTCCGTTACGGTCCGTGCGCGCCGAAGCATTGAATGAATTGGCGCGCCGGCAAACAAGCTCATCGTGAGCCGGCTGACTACAGAGTCCACCTATCACTGACCGAGGCCCACCGCGCGGCCGCGGGCACGCTGGCGCTGCGCTGCGTGATATTCGGTGGCGAGGCACTGGATCTGCGTGCCGACCGGTGCCGAGCACTCAGGGCAATTAGCGGCACAGGGCAGCGAAAAGCACCCGAGTTACCCCACATCCCGGCGGAGCCAGGTGACTTCCGCGCCGGATTCGACGCCGTAACGGTAAATCTCCAGGTCTTCGTCCCATGCGGTGCCCAGGGCCCGGTCGATTTCGGCGGCGAGGTCGTATCCCGCGTACTTGCCGAGTTCACGGGAGGCCTGCAGAAGGGCGCGCAGGCGCATCTCGCCGAGGGTGACATCGCCGTTGGCGCTTGTGGAACCGTGCCAGAGGCCGAGGTTGGGCACGAAGCTGTAGCGCTCGCCGTCGACGCCGTCGCTGGGGTCTTCGGTGACCTCGAAGCGCAGCACCGGCCACGACCGCAAGGATTGGGCTATCCGGGCCGCGGTGCCTACCGGCCCGACCCAGTCACTGGTTGCGCGTAATTGGCCGTCGGCGGGCTGCGCGGTCCAGCGCAGCTTCGCGGGAGCGGCCAAGGCCGAGGTAAGTGCCCACTCGATGTGTGGACACAGCGCGGCAGGCGACGAGTGGATGTAAACCACACCCGCCGTCGCGTCCGCGAACTGACTCGATGCGCGCACCACTAACACCTCCAGCTTCGACGAGGGACGTCTTCCCCAACGACTCGTCGAATCCAGCGTTGCCTGAGTGTACTGGAGTGCCCGGAGTTACACGTGTTACTTCGGAAGCATGTTCCATGGTGTTACTCCGGTGCCTCATTTCGTGCAAAAGTCGACTCCGCGATCACCGCATCGGAGAAGACCGGCCAAACCTCCCGCGCCCAGTCGCCGAAATTCTCGTCGGTCAGCGCGATACTCGCCACCCCTATTTTCGGATCGACCCACAGAAATGTGCCGGACTGCCCGAAATGGCCATAGGTACCAGGCGAATTACCACCGCCGGTCCAGTGCGGCGATTTGCCGTCACGGATCTCGAAACCGAGTCCCCAGTCGTTGGGTCGCTGCGAACCGTAACCGGGCAGCACACCGCCCAGCCCCGGAAATTGGACCGACGTGGCTTCGGCGTGCGTCTGCACGGAGATCAGCTGCGGATTCAGCAACTCCGCGGCGAAGCGCGTCAGATCGGCGACGGTGGAGCGGCCCGCGTGTCCGGCGGGGCCGGTCAGCACCGAGGCAGTCATACCGAGCGGTTCGAAGACCGCATCGTGCAGATATTCGGCGAACCCGATCCCGGACTGCTCGGCGACGAACGCGGCGAGCACCTCGAAGCCGACACTGGAGTAGATCCGTCGAGTTCCCGGCGCGGCCAGTACATCGGTCGTGTCGAAGGCAAAACCGGAGGTGTGCGCCAGCAGATGTCGCACCGTCGATCCCGGTGGGCCCGCGGGCTGGTCGAGTTCGATCGCGCCCTCCTCCACCGCGACGAGCACCGCATAGGCGACCAGCGGTTTGGTCACCGACGCGAGCGGAAACACTCGCTCGACATCGCCCGCGGTCGTCGCGCCCGCGCCGGTGACGACACCTGCCCCCGCATGCCGAACCGGCCAATCCTTGATCTGCTCGAGTGAACGCACCAGGCGAGCGTACGAGACACCCGGCAGGCCGGGGTAAGCGGACGCTGCCACCGATTCCGCGACGAAACGTGTCCGGATACTCGACCGGGTCCGCACCGACCGACACCCACCGGCTCCGGTACCGCCGGTACCATCTCCGAACCATGAGCGCACAGCCCACTATCCACGGCGAGGTGGAGTCCGGTTTCGGACCCGTCGCCGACGCATTTCGCCGCAACTTCTCCGAGCACGGCGAAATCGGTGCCGCGGTGGCCGTCTACGTGGGCGATCGCCCGGTCGTCGATCTGTGGGCAGGTCATCGCGACCGGCGCCGGACGCTGCCGTGGGAGCGGGACACGATCGTCCCGGTGTTCTCCTCGACGAAGGGCATGGCCGGATTCGTCATCGCCGCACTGGTATCGCGCGGCCTGCTCGACTACGAGGAACGGGTCGCGACGTACTGGCCGGAGTTCGGGGTCAACGGCAAGGATGCCGTCACGGTCCGGCAGCTGATCGATCATCAGGCGGGCCTGTCCGGTCTGGACACCGTCGTCCGACTCCCCCAGCTCGCGGACCTCGACGGGCTGGCGACCATCCTCGCCGCGCAGAAACCCGCATGGCGTCCCGGCACCCGGCACGGCTATCACGCCATCACCCTCGGCCTGTATCAAGGCGAACTGGTGCGCCGCGTCGATCCCGCGCGCCGCTCGCTGGGCCGCGTCTTTGCCGAGGAGATCGCGAAAGCGCTCGGACTCGACTTCTTCATCGGCCTTCCCGCCGAGCAGAACATGGATCGTATCGCCGGCCTCGCCGCCACCGAGGGCCTGGACATCCTGCGCTACGAACGCGATATCCCCCTGCGGATCGGCGCCGAATTATTCGCCAAGCGCGGGTTTTCCTATGCGGCGCTGAATAATCCGCGGGTGGGCGCACCGGCAAGGGCGGCTCGGCGCGAGTTCCTCGAGGTCGAGATGCCCGGCTCCAACGGTGTCGGCAATGCCAGATCGCTGGCCATGGCATACGGCGCTGCCGCGGGTCGCACCGGAGCGCTGCCGATCGACAACGATGTACTCGACCGTCTCGCCGCCGCGGACACGGCCGATGATGTACCCGCCGAAGACCTGGTGCTGCACACCAAGAGTCGATACCACCTCGGTTTCCGCAAGTCGCGCGGCTCGTTCAGCTTCGGCTCCGACAAGCGTGCCTATGGCACAACGGGCCTCGGCGGCTCGTTCGGATTCGCCGATCCAGCAACCGGTCTCGGCTTCGGCTACTCGATGAACCGCCTCGGTCTCGCGGTGCTCGACGATGTCCGCAGTCGTAATCTGCGCGCGGCGCTGCTGCACTGTCACGTCTGATCACACACAGGGTGACACCCCACGCGGAATTAGACTGATACTGCTCGACCAGCCGGCCGGATCGATCAATCGGGAACCCCGCACGGAATCGAGGAGCTCGTGGCAGCGAAACCAGCGAATATCGACGCCTATATCGGATCATTCCCTGCGGAGGTCGCCGCGGTCCTCACAGAAATCCGGCGCACGATCACCGGCGTGCTGCCGAACGCGACCGAGGCGATCACCTACAACATCCCGACCTTCACGCTGAACGGTCACGACATCGTTCATTTCGCGGGCTGGAAACAGCACGTCAGCCTGTATCCGATCCCAGAAGGCGATGCCGCGTTCGACCGCGAGATCGCGCCGTACCGGGCCGGCAAGGGGACGTTGACATTCCCGCTCGGCAAGCCGATTCCCTACGACCTCGTCGCACGAATCGCCGCCATGCTCGCCGAGCGGTGACCGGCGCGACTGTTACCAGTCGGCCTCGGTGTACTTGATGATGCCGCGAATATTCTTGCCGTCCAACATGTCCTGGTAGCCCTGGTTGATCTCCTCCAGGGAGTAGCTGCGGGTCACCATGTCGTCCAGGTTGAGCTGGCCTGCCTTGTACAGCGACAGCAGATGCGGTGCGTCCTGGCGGGCGTTGCCGCCGCCGAAGATGCAGCCCTTCACCGTTTTCTGCAGCATGGACAGCAGGAAGGTGTTCATCTTGACGTCGCCTGCGTCCATGCGGCCCATCGAGGTGATCACCAGGGTGCCCGCCTTGGCTGTCAGAATCAGGCCCTCTTCGACGTAGTCGCCGTGCATTTCCCCCATGGTGAGGATGACCTTCTGCGCCATCCGGCCCTCGGTGGCCTCGATCAGCGGCATGATCGCGGCGGCCATGCTCTCGTAGGTGTGCGTGGCGCCGAACTTCTGCGCCTGCTCGCGCTTCCACGGGTTCGGATCGATCGCAACAACTTTGGAGGCGCCGGAGAGCACCGCGCCCTGCAGGGCGCTCATGCCGACACCGCCGATACCTGCGATCACCACGGTCTCGCCCGGCTTGACCTCGGCGACATGGGTGGAGGACCCGAAGCCGGTCGGCACGCCACAGCCGACGAGGCAGGCGACCTCGAACGGGATGGTCGGGTCGATCTTCACCACCGAGGTGTGGTGCACCGTCATGTACGGCGCGAAGGTGCCGAGCAGACACATGGGGATGACATTCTCACCACGGGCCTGGATTCGATAGGTGCCGTCGCTGATCGCCTGACCCATCAGCAGCCCAGCGCCCAGGTCGCACAGCGCCATATTGCCGCTCACGCACGCCGGACAGCGGCCGCAGGCCGGGATGAACGACAGGATCACGTGGTCGCCGACCTGCAGATCGGCGGGGCAGTTGGGCCCGAGCTTGGTGATCACGCCCGCGCCTTCGTGGCCGCCCATCACGGGGTAGCCGGGCATCGGAGTCGCACCGGTCACGATGTGGTGGTCCGAGTGGCACATTCCGGCGGTTTCCATCCGGATCTGAACCTCACCGGCGACCGGGTCACCGACCTCGATCTCCTCCACCGACCACGGCTGGTCGATCCCCCACAGGATCGCGCCTTTCGTCTTCATTCGTGTAGACCTCTCGCATGCACGGGCTTCTATGTGACTGCACCCACACTACGAGAAAACTGTAACGCGTTCTAGTACTGGGTCGAAAATTCGTCGGTGTCGATCAGCGGAACTCCGGAACCGGTCCCAATCCCCGCTGCTGCCGACCCACTCGCTTCAGATCCTGCCCGATGTCAGCCGCGCACGTCGTGCACATGGTGAATCACGTCGTGCGCGAAATAGCCCGCGAGAGTCTCCACGGTGAAGGTCGAGCCGTCGCTGCGCCGCACCTGGAATCCACGGTCGGCGACCGGCACCGATTCGAGCGCGCGCGCCACCTGGTCGGCGGCTTCGGCCAGTTCGGCGGCAACGGCGGCCGGGTCCTGCTCGCCGTATCGGTCGGCGATCGCCGTTTCGTCCTGGTCCCAGTTCGAGAACACCGGCACCCCGTCGGCTGCCTCCGCGGCATCGAGCCCCTGCGCATCGAAGGCGGGCACCAGGGGATCGGCCGCCTCGGCCCGGGCCGCGATTGCGGTGCGATAGGCGAAGATTCGGCACACGTCACGCACATGGGCGGCGTACTCCAGCGTCGACCACGTCCCCTCGTCCGGACGAGTGAGCGCGTCCGGGAGGGTTAATCTCGCCGCCAACCGACGGGCGTACTCCCGCGCCAACCCGGGGACGGCTTCGTACGGCGTTGCGGCGGCGTCGAATCCACATTCCGGACAGCACCGCTCGAGAACCCAGGTCCAGTTCTTCGCATCAGGCACGATTGGCATGCGCCCGACCCTATTGCTGACCGAATAACATCAGCCACATAAATCCAGCCACATGTCCACGAGATTCCGACACCCCATGGCCATCACAGCGACGCCTGCCCCCCGGGTCGAGAAGCCACTCAGTCGGAACTCCTGCCCGCCAGACCTTGTCAGGCGTCACGCCCATGTGTGACGACCCCGGACTACTCCATCAAGCTCTGTGCGCGCTCGAAGAGCTCGAGAGTGATCGCGTGCAGGAAGTCGCCGACCTGCTTGGGTGCCTTGCCCGCGAAAGCACGGGCATGGGTGCCTTCCAGCACGATGCCGAGCTTGAAGCAGGCCAGCACCGTGTACCACGGGACCACGCTGAGATCGCGGTCGGAGAACTTCCCGTAGTGCGCGATCATCTCCTCCGGGGTCGGTAGCCCGCCGACCGCACCGAGTTTGCCGACCAGTGCCGCACCCGCTGTGCCCGGTACCGGACGGGTCGCGATCTGCCAGCCGAGATCCAGCAGCGGATCGCCGATGGTGGACATCTCCCAGTCCACCATCGCCGCCACCTCGGGACCGTCCAAGGAGAACATCATGTTCGCTAGGTGACAGTCGCCGTGCAGGATGCCAGGAGTCCACTGCGCGGGTCGGTTGCGATCGAGCCACTCGCCGACCTGCCGCACGCCCGGGATCTCCGGGCCGGGGTACCCCTCGTTGGCCGAATAGGATTCGAGTTCACCGAGCCAGCGCGGCACCTGCCGTTCCAGGAAGCCATCGGGTTTGCCATAGTCGGCGAGTCCGAGCGCCTGGTAGTCGAGCGCCCCGAGGCGCGCGATGGCCTCCACCGCCGACAGACCCATCTGCCGCCGAATCTCCGGATCCCCCGCGTGCAGCTCGGGCAGCTCGTTCTGTGGGTTGAATCCGGTGATCGGCTCCATCAGATAGAAGACGGCGCCGAGGACGGTTTCGTCGGGGCAGGCGGCGATCACTCGCGGCGCCCGCACCTCAGCACCGTCGAGGGCCCCGAGCAGCCTCGCCTCGCGCCGGATCACCTCATTGCTCTTGGCACGCAGGTGTTTGGGGCCGCGGCGCAAAACGTAGTCCCGGCCGCCCCTGGCGAAGCGCAGCATGATGTTCTGCGTCCCGCCGCCGAGCGGAGTCACCCCCTCGAACTCACCACCAGGCAGACCCTGCTCATCCATCCACTTCCCCACCACGGTGAAGTCGACAACGTCACGATCCACGTCGACCGGCTGCGCAACAGACATGTCCGACATTGTGCCTCATCGATTCACTCCAACTGAAGGCAGTTGACAACAGTCCGCCGTTCCGGCCTGCGCGTAGGGTTCCAGGCACCATGCACACGTTGTTGATCGACAATTACGACTCGTTCACCTATAACCTGTATCAGCTGATCAGCGAGGTGAACGGCGTAGAACCGACAGTGGTGCGCAACGACGAGTTCGACGATCTCACGCGGCTGGATCTCGCCCGTTTCGACAACATTGTCATCTCCCCAGGCCCCGGCCGACCCGACGTCGCCCGTGATGTCGGCATCTCGGCAGCAGTGATCCGCGAGGCGGAGCTGCCCCTGCTCGGGGTGTGCCTCGGACACCAAGGGATCGTGGTCGCGGCAGGCGGCGTGGTCTCGGGCGCGCCCGCGGCCCGGCACGGATATCTCGACCACATCGAACACGACGGCAGCGACCTGTTCGCCGGACTTCCCCCTGGCTTCACCGCTGTGCGCTACCACTCGCTGTGCGCTCAGCGTCCGCTTCCCGACAGCCTCGAAATCACGGCGGTCGCCGCCGACGGGGTGATCATGGGCGTCCGGCACCGCAGTAGACCGCAATGGGGCGTGCAGTTCCATCCCGAATCGATAGCCGGCGAGCACGGCGCGGCGCTGCTGCGAAACTTCGCCGAACTCACCGCGGCCCAGCCGGTGGCACCGCATGTGCACCGGTTCGTGACAGGTCGATCGGGGACGGGGCGGTCCTCGACCATCGGACAGTCCGGATCCATCACCCGGGTGCGTGAGCAACATGTGTCCGGCACAACGGGATTCGTCCGAGCAGCCGAGCGGTTCACGCCCACGATCGAGCGCGGAACCGGGCTCGGCTACGACACACCCGTGCGCCCCCGGCAGATCGAACACACCGTCATCGAACGAGCCATCGATTCCGAGGCCGCCTTCCTCCGGCTGTATGCGGACTCCCCGACCGCATTCTGGCTCGACAGCGAACACGTCGAACCCGGCCTGGACCGATTCTCCTTCCTCGGCGACGCGGGCGGCCCACTGGCCGAAGTGGTTCGCTATCGGGTCGGCGAGGGCGCGGTCACCGTCGAGTCCTCCGATGGGGGCCGAGACCGCGTCCCCGGCACGATCCTCGACTATCTCGCCGCCGAGACCCGCCGGAGATTTGTCGAACTGCCAGATCTGCCTTTCGATTTCGCAGGCGGCTATGTCGGCTACCTCGGTTACGAGGTCAAGGCCGAGTGCGGAGCCGAGGCGGCACACCGTGCGCCGACACCGGACGCGCAGTGGATCTTCGCCGATCGGATCGTCGTCGTCGACCATGTGGGTGGGCGCACGCATTTGCTCGCGCTCACCGATCTCGCGCCGGAGGCGCTGCGCGCGAGCGCGGACTGGCTGCGTGATACCCGCGAGATCCTGGAAGCCCTGCCTACATGGGCGAATCCACCGACGCTCGAAGCATTCACCGACACCGCCGCCGTGACGTCGCTGTTTACCCGGGGCCGCGATCGCTACCTGGCCGACATTGCCGTCTGCCAGGACCGGTTGCACGCGGGCGAGTCCTACGAAATCTGCCTCACCGACAACGCGACCTTCGCCGCCGCCGAGTCCGACGGCCTCGACTTCTACCGCCGTCTTCGTCGCTGTAATCCCGCGCCGTATGCCGCATATCTGCGCTTCGACGACCTCGAAATCGCGTGCTCCTCACCGGAACGCTTCCTCAAGATCGACCGCGCACGCACCGTGGAGAGCAAGCCGATCAAAGGCACCGCGCCCCGCGGCAGCACTCCCGCCGAGGACGAGCGGCTGCGCCGCGAGCTGGCCGACAGTCCGAAGACCCGCGCCGAGAACCTGATGATCGTCGACCTGCTGCGCAACGACCTCGGCCGGGTGTGCCAGATCGGCAGCGTGCACGTCCCGAAGCTGATGGCCACCGAGACGTATTCGACCATGCACCAACTGGTCTCGACCGTCCGCGGCACGCTGCGCCCGAACGTCGATGCCGTCGATTGCCTGCGCGCTTGTTTCCCCGGCGGCTCGATGACCGGCGCCCCCAAGAAGCGCACCATGGAAATCATCGACGAACTGGAAACCGAAGCACGCGGCGTTTACTCGGGCACCATCGGCTTCCTCGGCCTGGCCGGCACCGCCGACCTCAATATCGTCATCCGCACCGCCGTCCGCCACAACGGTCTATGGCGCATCGGCGCGGGCGGCGCCATCGTCCTCGACTCCGACCCCGAGGACGAGTACCACGAGACGCTCCTGAAGGCGGCCGCCACCTACCGGGCCGCGCGCTAGGCAGCACCGGCATCCGGCGTCGAATCCGTGCCCGATGTCATATCGGCTGCGCTTCCTCGGCTCCGCGCCGGTTGCGGGCATCTACTGTGGACGTGAACGTCGACAGTAAAAGCACGCTCTCGACTCGACAGTCACCTACCGGCGACCACGGGACCACGCGAACTGCCCGGCCGAGTTACTTCTTTCGGCCGCGCGACCGTGGTGGTTGCGGCTCGACCGGCGCTTCCGCAGCGCGACCGGTGAATCGGCCGAGAATCGAGACGCCCGGTAACCGGGACAGTGCGGTGAAGAGGTCTTCGCCGAGCCCGATCATCGCCTCGAGCCGCGGCAACAGTCGGTCGTAGGCCGCGAATGCCGGATCCGCGAGTGCCAGGGTGCGGTCGAGGCGGTCGATGGTGGAGTTGAGGCGGTCGACCGCGGTCGAGAGATTCTCGATCAGGTCGGGCAATTGCGCCGCCAACTGCGCCGACGCCGGTGGTAGTCGCACTGCGGCGTCGAAGGCCTGCCCCGCCGTCAGCTGAGCCGCATCCAGCGCCGCGCCTGCCGCCGACTGGGCCGCGGCCGCCGCGGACTGCGCGGCGGCCAGGATGTCGCCCGCACTCGGCACACGCGGCGCTTTCGGAGGCGTCGCTTTCCGGCCTGACCCTTTTGGGGTGCTCATGACACCACTGTGCCGTACCGGACGGCCGATCGAAAGGAAGACCTACCGGTCAGTCTGTGACCAGTTCTGGACAAGGCCGACGCGGCGTGTTCAGGTACCGTCCGCGCTCCACCGAATGAATCCGTGCGGAATGGACGGCACGTACCCGACCTGCTTTCGCCGACTCCCTGCACCGCGCACCGCCGAGCATCGACCTCGCGGAATTCGGCGTGTCGGACCCGCGTGGCATAGTTCCAGCACGATGAAACTCAGCAAAGGTGCCAACGCACCGGTACCGACATCCCTTCTTGCCGTGGTTGTTTCATGGCGGTCGGACCATGTCGTCGATGCGCATGCGCTGTTGCTGAACGAATCGGGCTCGGTACGGACCGATCGCGATCTCGTGTTCTTCAACGCACCACGGCATGTCTCGCAGGCGGTGACACTCGACCAGGAACCCGCGCCGGGCACGGCCCGGCTGAGCGTCTCGTTGCCGCGCACCGAAACCGACGTGCAGCGAATCGTCATCGCGGGCTCGGTCGACGAAGGCACCTTCGGCAACATCACAAGCTTGACGCTCACTGTCCACGCCGCCGACGGCCCGGTAACGCAATTCGAGGTCACCGACACCGACTCGGTGGCCGCGATGATGTTCGGCGAGTTCTACCGCAGGGACGGTCAGTGGCGGTTCCGCGCCATCGGACAGGGGTGGTCGAGTGGGTTGGCGGGGCTCGTCACCGAATTCGGTGTCAGCGTCGAGGATCCGGCCGAGCGGACCCCGGAGCGCTCGCCCGCCACCCGATCCGCGAACCCGTTCGGCAGGACGCACCCTCCGACGGCACCCCGACTGGTGGGCACCGCCGACGGGAATCGGTCGGCGGCAACCACTCCCCGATCGGTGGCCCCGCTCGACCGAACTCGCGCGGCGCAGCGAGAGTCCCGATCCATCGAACACGCGCCGGGTGCCCGGCTGTCCGCGCGCACCGACTCGTTCGATGACGCCGGGCTACCCCCGAACGCCGACCGGTCCAGCGACCCGTCGGACCGAAGTCGAGCAACGGCGCCATCCCGGCCGGTCGACCTCGAGCGCCATGGTGGATCGGTCGATCAAGCGCCACCGCCGCCCCCGAATCCACAACGCGCAGACTGGCATTCGGACCCGGATGACCCCGCGCGGCTGCGTTGGTGGGACGGGAAAGAATGGACCGGGGCGACCTACCCGCGCAGGCAAGTGAGTCCTCGCGACTGCGCACGGTGTGCCAACCCGCTGCGCCGCAAGCTATTCGGCGGCCTCGCGCCGTGCCAGGTCTGCGCGCTCGAGATCGAGGAATTCCTCACCCACTGGCACACCCAGGCCTGGCGGGCGCTCACGACATCGGGACCACGCGGCGAGGACTGGGCCGCATTGTGGGCGTCGCTGCGATATCAGCGCATCGACGAGAGCGCGGGTCGCGAGGCACTGCGCGAAGCCGCACTCAGCTATGTGGAACGGTTGGTCACCTTCGCCTTCGCCGACGGGGAGGTGGAGCTCGCCGAGTTCGAGGCGTTCGAGCATGCCATCGCGGAGCTGGCGCTGAGCGGGCCGCTGATCGAAGACCTGCGCAGGCGAATGCACCGCGGCCGCACGCTATCTCGACTGCGAGCGGGCGATCTGCCGATGATCCGAACGCCGGGACTGCACCTCGATCCGGAGGAGAAGGTGCACTTAGATCTGCCCGCGATCCATGTCCGGCAGTTGGCACGTGGCCCGAAACTCACCGACGGCCGACTGATCGGCAGCAATAAGAAGCTCCGCTTCGTCGGGGCCGACACCGGCATCGAACTGCCTTGGGCACGAATCGTTTCCGTGCACCGCGAGCAGAACACGGTGGTGCTCGCCGCCACCTCGGCACGCGGCGGCGCGACCTTCGAAGTCGCCGATCCCGACTACGTCGCCGCGGCACTGGAAGGCGCGCTGCGGGTCGCCAAGCGACTGATCCTCACCCCTGGCCAACGCGACACCCGCAGCATCCCGCAGGAGGTCAAAGCCGAAGTATGGCAACGTGACGGTGGCAAATGCGTCGAATGCGGCGACGGCCACTACCTGGAGTTCGACCACATCATCCCGCTCAGCCGCGGTGGCGCGACCAGCGCGTCAAACCTCCAAATCCTGTGCCGCGCCTGCAATCGCACCAAGGGCGCCCGAATCTGACCGTCGCGGGCACCCAACCGGCGGATGGCCGGCGCATGAGGACCGCTGCCTGATCGGTGATCAAAATCCGGCGGTCCGGCCCAGCTCCGCCAGCATCGTGTCGAACAGGATCTCGGGGTCGGACAACGGGATCGGGTAATTGCCGAAGACTTCGAGGGTGACATGGCCGTAGAGGCGGGCCCAGATCTGAATCATCAGATAGGTCACCCCGAGGTCCAGCTTTTCGGCAGGGAACTTCTGGCCTGCTTCCGACATCGCGGACAGCAGCTCGGTCTGGAAGCCGACCAGATCCTCGCGCAGCTCCGCGGGAATCACATCGGTCGGGGGCGTCACGACCTCGTAGGTCGCGAGCAGGCGGCCAGCGGCGGCCAGAAATATCCGGCCGAACGGCTCGTCGAAGCGCCGCATCACGCCCGAGCGGCCCGCGCCGGGCGAGGCGAATACCAGGGTGAACTCCCTAGTGTGTGCCAGCGCCCAGCGCCGGAAACCCTTGCAGATGGCGAAGAACTGCACCGCGCCGTCATCGGGCAGGGTGTCGATCTCGGCCGACAGCTCGGCCGCGAGATCGGCACAGAACTCCAGGCGCAGGCTCTCCAACAGATCGTCGAGTGACCGGTAGTAGCGGTACAGCGCAGGGGCGGTGATCCCCAGTTCCCGTGCGATGGCCCGCAATGTGACCGCATCCGGCCCGTGCTCGACCAGCAGGGCACGGGCCACCCGCCGGATGTCTCCGTCGGAGACCACCGGCGCGCGGCCGCGCGGTTTACTCATACCGAGATTCAAGCGTATTCGACCTCCCAGCGCTTGATGCCGTTGAGCCAGCCCGAGCGCAGCCGCACCGGGTCCGACACCTGGCGCAGGTTCGGCATGACGTCGGCGATGGCGTTGAACATCAGGTCGATCTCCAACCGAGCCAGATTCGCGCCGACACAGTAGTGGGTACCAGTGCCGCCGAAGCCGACGTGCGGGTTCGGGTTGCGCAGCACGTCGAAGGTGAACGGGTCCTCGAAACCCTCCTCGTCGAAATTGGCCGACCCGTAGAACAATCCGACCCGCTGCCCCTTCTTGATCTCCTGGCCGCCGATCTCGGTGTCCTGTGTCGCGGTACGTTGGAACGCGGTCACGGGGGTGGCCCAGCGCACGATCTCGTCGGGCGCGGTGCGCGGCCGCTGCTGCTTGTAGAGCTCCCACTGGTCGGGGTTGTCGACGAATGCCTTCATGCCGTGGGTGATCGAGTTGCGGGTGGTCTCGTTTCCCGCCACCGAAAGCAGGATGACGAAGAATGCGAACTCGTCGGAGCCCAGGTTCTCGCCATTGATATCGGCACTGATCAGCTGGGTGACGATATCGTCGGCCGGGCACTTGCGCCGCTCTTCGGCCATGTTCCAGGCGTAGCCCATGACTTCGGCGGTGGCGGTGTGATGGTTGCCGTCGAACTCCGGATCGTCGTAGGAGATCATCTGGTTGGTCCAGTCGAAGAGCTTCTTGCGGTCGTCCTGCGGGACGCCGATGAGCTCGGCAATGGCTTGTAGCGGCAGCTCGCACGCGATCTGCTCGACGAAGTCGCCGCGGCCGGACTTCTTGGCGTCGTGCACGATCTTGGCCGCCTGCTCGGTGAGTGCGGCGCGCAGGCTCTCGACCGCGCGTGGGGTGAAGCCTTTGGAGATGATGCGGCGGATCTTGGTGTGCTGCGGCGGATCGAGGTTCAGCATCAGCATGTTGCCGAGCATGTCGATCTGCTCGCGCGTGGTCTCCTCGTTGAACCGGATGATCGCGGTGTTCTCGTGCGAGGAGAACACCTCCGGATTCTTGGAGATCTCCTTGATGTGGTCGAGCTTGGACACCACCCAGTAGCCGCCGTCGTCGAAGCCGCTGGCCCGGTCGGACTGAGCGCACCACCACACCGGGGCGGTGCGACGCAGCTCGGCGAATTCCTGGACGGGCAGACGGTTGGCGAGCAGGTCGGGGTCGGTGAAGTCGAATCCTGCGGGGATCGAGGGCGTGGTCACGGCTATCTCCTACCGGTCTGGGCTGCAGACCTCACAACGATGTGTGGAACACGTTCCATAGGAGATGGAACCACAGCACACCCTCTCGTGAACAGTGTTTACTAAAACCTGTTTACTTTTCTTGGCCTGCGCTCAGGAAACCCGACAGTTCGCGCGAAACAGTGCACGGCGACCTCGACCAAGGCTGTAATGGGGTGACAAACTCGCTCGATGCTCCTTTCGGAGGCTCTCACCATGACCAGCCTGTACGAGCACGCCGGCGGCGACGAGGCATTGCACCGCGTCGAAGCGGCGTTCTACGAGAAGGTTCTCGCCGACCCGGTGTTGAAAACCCAGTTCACCGAACGGGTCCCCGACCATGTCGACCACCTCACCTGGTTCACCGCCGAATCCTTCGGTGGCCCAACCCGTTTCACCGAGCAATTGGGATTCGACCACATCATCGCCGTGCACCGCGGCCTGGCCATCACCGACGAGCAACGCCAGCGCTTCGCCGATCTGTACATCGAGGCGTTCGAGGAAGCGGGCCTGCTCGACAACGAGGAATTTCGGGCCGCCGTGCGCTCGCACGCCGAGTTCGGTGCGCGCGTGGCGCAACAGAACTCGCACGCCGCGACAGACGAGGAACTGCACCCGATCCGGGCGGTACCACAATGGACCTGGGAGGGCGACGACTGAACATCAGCCCCGCGGGATCCGCCGGGCTATCAGATCGATCATCATCTGCGCCAGCGCACCAGTGACATCCGAGGTCTGCTCGTCCGGGGTGCCGCGGGTGTGGGCGGCCACGGCGAAACCTGGCCCGAACGAGGCCGAGGCCACCTCTTTCGGCCCGGAATCCGACCAGCCCCACTTGGTTCCGATCACACCGGGCAACCTGCTGGTGCCCCAATCCTGGGCGGTGCCATCGGCGGCTGTGTCGTCGGCCGCCGCCATCCAGCCGAAAATCGGCGACTCGGGATCGGTTCGCTGCTTGATGTGCAGGAAAGTGGCCACGTCCGCGGTGCTGGTGTACGACATGCCCCAGTTGGCGCCTGCCTTGGTCCCGGTGAGCCCGTATTCCGCGGCGACGGCGTCGATCGCCTGCGGATACTTGGCTGCGATCAGCTCGGCCGCGCCGTCGTCCGAATCACGGATCATACGCTCGGCGAGCGACCGATCCGACGTCGAGCCGTCGCCGTGTCGCAGTACATAGTCGACGATGTAGAGCTTCACCATAGACAGCCCGGTGCGCATCTCGTGCTCGTTGGCCGTGCCCCATTCGATACCGGGGACTATCGACCGGAACGAGATCGCGGTGCGCGAAGGGACGACACCCGGGTCGGCGGCGTCCAGGACGCCGCTGAGCGCCTCGGCCGCGACACCGATCAAGTCGACCACGGCCGAACTCGCGGCAGCGTTGGACCACTCTCCAGCGGGGCTGCGCACCTCCACACCGACATCGGCGGCAGCGCCGGGTGCCGCGAGCGCAAGAAACGCCCCCGTAGTAAGGACCGAGAGGATGACAGTCCGACAGCCCATCATCCCTCCTACGACGCCACGTTCAGCACAGGCGGCTTCCACTGTCCGTCGAGTGCAACAGGTTTCGGCACATACAAACGCATCGTCAGCGAGAACCGGCCCGCCTCGGGTATCGGCAGCCAATTCCCCGTGGGCACCCGAGCACCGGGGTCACTGTGCTGGATCGCGAGATCCAGTGAACCGTCGGGGTTATAGACAACTGGCACCTGGTGGCCGATCGCGAAGATGTTCGCCGGGTTGGGTACCAGGAACCCGTCCGCGCCATAGGCGGTCAGCGACCAGAACGCATCGACCGGCGGCAGCTGGCCCGACGGGAAATGCAGTCGGAAGTTCGCGGGCACGCCGTTGAGGTCGGCGCTGCCGAAGAGGGTCGGATAGATCGCGTCCTCGGGCAGGTTGGCGCCCAAGCCGTGCCATGCGACATTGGCGCGCAACGGGTAGTTGGTGCCGTAGGTACCGATCTCGCGGTCGAATACCCACCCGTTCTCGTTCACCGCACTCGGGTCGGCGTTTGCCGGGATCACTTGCTTCGCGCGGTCGGCGGCGGCAGTCAGATCCGCGGCGGAAATGCCGGTGACGCTGCCGCCCGGCCGAATCCCGATGGCCGCGAAGCGGTTCATCGCGAGCTGATCTTCGACCTGCGGCGGATTCACCACCATCACCGCGCACAACCGTTCGAAGAAAGTGCTCGCGTCCATCTCGACAACCTGTTTCGACGGTGGATCCGCGGACTCGCGCGTCGGCGTCGTGGCGGAGGGGGGCGCGGCTTTGCCCGCGATCCAGTCGGCGAGCGGGAGGAGCTTCAACTGCTGCTGGATGGCCTGCACGGCGGGGATGTCGTCGGTGCCGTTGACCTGAATCCGGCTGATCAACCACACCGTCGGCGTCGGCATGGACAGCTGCGTCACACCCTCGGGCAGACTCCCGGTCCACTGCGGCCCGGTGACGGCATAGAGGTAGGGCGGCGCGGGCGCCTCCGGCTTCACCCGCGGTCGAACGCTACTCGGGTTGTGCACGGTATTGGTCCAGGCGTCCAGCAGCTGTATCAGCCAGTATCGGCCGGACTCGATGGCAGGCACCTGTAGCACCATGGGCTCGGCGGACACATCGAGCCAGGCAGCGGAGTACAGCGTGTCCAGATTCGGTCGAATGGCATCGCGACGGTCGGGGGTGGGCAGCCCGGCAGCGTGCTGGAAGGTGTTCGTCGGGGTGATCTTCTCGGCCGCGACCCTGGTCACGTCCATCAGCACCAGGGGGTAGCCGAAGATATAGGCATCCGTGGCGATCGCCTTCGGGTCTTCCGGCATCAGAGTCACGCTGGTCGAGGAGCTGTTCTCCGACGTATTGCAGGCCGCGAGGGTGGCACTGGCCATGGTCGCCGCGGCCACGCCGAACAAGGTCCGGCGCGAGAGCTGTGCGAGTGAACGCTCGTCGCCCATGGTCTTTCTCCCTACTCTCCGATCGAGCCGGACACTTTCGAGAGATCCAGGCGGAAGTATAGCCACATATTTGCCGGACCTGCGGTTTTAGCGCGCGACGTCCGGGATGCGGGCCATCAGCGCAAGCAGCATGGCCCTCAGCCCGTCCACCAGATCGGCCATCGGCGGACGTGGATCGTTCAGGCTCCCTTGCCGCACGGTGGCATCGACCGCGCCGATGACGGCTACGGTCGCCCTCCGCATCCACCGGGCGGCACCGCCGACACCGCGGCGACGATGATCGCGGACAGATCCGCCGAGCCCACCGACGCGACCGCTGTGCGCACCGTCGCGCGTCCTGAGTGGATGTCGTGTCGTACCCGGCGACCAGCGGTTGCTCGCGGCTCGTGCACTCCTCGTAGGACTACCTGCGCGACAGTTCCGCAACAGCTGACCGGATGCCCGGCTTCAGGCGCCGATGACGGCATTCATGATAGTGCCCGCGCTGGTGGCGACGACACCGCCGATCATGGCTCCGGCCACCATCTTCGGTGATTCCAGGCCGCCGCCGGACCACTTCTCCCAGGCGAATCTGCCTCCTGCGTAAATGATGCTGAGGACCCCGGACAAGGTCGCGAACCAGGTTATGTACCGCACCAGCTGCATGATCTTGTCCGAGAGGGGCGGCGCTTCCGGGGTCGGGTTACCGATCTGCGCCAGTGTGGTGCAAGTGTCTGCCACCGACATCAAGATGGTGCTCACGGTCTACTCCTCCGGTCGACAGTTGTTCGGACACCGGCGAATTCGCGTGCCCAGGAACAGCCCCCACAGTGGCAGCATCACCCCCATCGGCGAGATCACCGGCTCGCAGCGGCCACTGCTCGACCACACGCGCGCTTCCCATCATCCCACCGACATCGACTATCGCAAGGTGTCATGCGTGGCACTATTGCCTCGGCGTGCCTGCGCCACTTCGGATTAACCGATACCATCCCTGTGAGCGAAATCCATCCTGTCCCACATCCAGAATGAGCAGCACCACGATGATCCTGGCCGCCGTTTACGACACCTGGGCACAGATCGGTAATCCGACCCCGGAAGCCCCGCCCATCTCGGACAAGTTCCTCCAATTGGTCCGCTACATGACCTGGTTCGTTCTCTTGGCCGGTGTCTGCGCCATCATCTACGCGGGCGGCAGATTCGCCTGGGAGAAGTGGTCCGGCGGCGGGCTGGAATCACCGAAGATGGTGGCCGGAGCCATGATCGGCGGTGTCGTCGCCACCAGCGCGGGCACCATCATGAACGCGGTTATCGGCTGACGCACGGCCGCGCGCCGCCATCGGGTAATGGCTGTGCAGGCGAATCAGCGCAGTATTCCAGCGGCTTTCGCCGCCCGGAGCCAGTCCGGGAATTCGCCGAGCAGCCGCCCGTACAACTGGGCGTCGTCCACCTTGTCGATGTCGTCGAGCGCGAAGAAGCCGGCATTGTCGACCAGCCGGTCGGCCATCTCGTCGAGTGAACGCAGCAGACCGTAGTTGGCCTTGCCGAGGCCGACGAACTGCCAAAAAGCAGGCAGGCGAGACGCTTCCCGCATGAGTGCGGCGATCTCGCGTTTCTTGGCGAAGCCACCGTCGGTGAAGAACAGCACCAGCGTCGGCGGATCTCCTGGTCGCAGCGACGAGATGATGTCACGCATGATCGGCAGCTCGTCGTTGCGGCCGCCCATCGTGTCGTAGTCGATTCCGGCATGCGTGCCGGACAGATGCAGGAAAGTCTGCGCCCACTGCTCGCTGTGCTCGACCGTGATGTCGGGCAGCTTCGCGAACGACAACGCATAGAGATACGCCTCCAGCGTCCCGTCGTGATCGAGCTGTGTCGCCACCGGAATCATCCGCTGCACCACCCGGTGCACCACCCGGTGCCGATACTGCCGAATCATGCTGCCGGTCTTGTCGATAACCAGCACCACCCGCGCACGAACCCCGAAGGTGTTCTTGGTGATCAACACCTTCGCCACTTCTCGTTTGCGCATGTCCAGCGGGCCGCGCTTGTCGAATGACAGCTTCTCCTCACCGGGCACGGTGCGCACCTCGAGGGCCTCCGGCGCCGCAGTCGCAGGGTAGGTCAGGGCTGCGGGCACGATCCCCGATGGCGCCACGGCGCCATCGCCCGCTCCGCCGAAGGCCGCGGGCGCATGCGTCGCACCGGATGCGGACCGCGCTTCGCGCGCGGGCAGTCCACTCGCCGCGGGCGGCTCGTCGTCCACACTGACGCCGTGGTCGATGACCAAAGCCGCGAATCCACCTGCATACCCCTGCCCGACGGCGCGAACCTTCCATTCGGCATTGCGTCGGTATAGCTCGAACGCGATGACCACCGACTCGCTGCCGAGACCATCGATCACGTACTCGTACAACACGTTTCCGGCACCGTCAGCGACGACGGCGACCGGCGGCGCACCCTGCCCGAATGTCGCCGTCGGATCCTCCAGCGTGATCACCGCCCGGATCTGCGCAATGTCCGCAGGCACCTCCGCGACGGAAACCGCCAGCGAGGCAGGCGTTCCCGGCCGCAACTCGACACCGGGCGCACTCGGCTGATTGAAGAACACGAAGTCGGCGTCGGAGCGCACTCGACCGGACTCGGTCACCAGTAGCCCTGAAACGTCGGCCGCCGCGGCGACCCGAACCGACACCACTGCCATCACCACCGCGAGCGGTGCATTCTGCCCCTTGACGAGCGTCGTGCCCACCGATTCTCCTGTCAGTAGTGACCGACCGACCGTGCCGTGCGATTACGAGTAGAGCTGCTCGACAACCCATTTCGCGGTGTTCGGGCTCGACCGGAGGGTCGAGTGGTCGACGGCGGGGCTACCGGGAAACAGATCCTCGTAGAAAACGTTGGTGACACCCGGTTCAGTGATGAACGAGCACACTCCAGGCGGTGTCGCGACCCCGTCGTTCTTCGTCGCCAGCACCGAATACCGAACGCCCGGCTGCACCAGCGGTCCGTCCATGACGGCCTTGTAGACCTCGGAGGCCGGAGTCAGTTGCAGCGCGTTGGCCATGCTCGGCATCAACGTCGACAGCACCGGCACCAGGAACGGCAGCGCCGTCACGAGTTGCACCGGCGTGATCGGCAGGTCCTTCAACCCGTACTGCGCGAGGAAACCGACGCCGTCGCAACCACGGGCCTCCGGAGTCAGCAGCACCATATTCGGCACATCCGCGGCGCCCCCGAGCACCTTGACGAAGTAGTTCGCGACGAAGGTGCCCGCAGAGTGCGCGACGATGTCGACCTTGGCCGCCCCGGTGGTCGCCTTGACCTTCGCGACGAACTGCGCGAGCTGCCGAGCCGCGCTGGGCATGTCGCCCGCCCACCGCTTTCCGTCGACGATTCCGCCCTGGAACACCAGCGCGCAGGCCCCTTCGTGGCGCAACGCCGAAACCATCGGCCCCCATTGCGCCGCGGTGTCCGCCGTGCCACCGTCCGCACCCGGCAGCACTATCACCGGATTCGGCCGGGCGCTACTCGGCAGGCAGTCGATCGCCGGTTCGATCACAGTCCCCGCGGACACGACCGGCGCGGCCGAGCCGCTGCCAGGGGCGGCCCCCGCCGGTGCCACTGCCATCGTGAGCGCCCCGGCGAGCAGCACCCCCACCATCCCCGCCCGCGCCGGAGCAATCCACTGCTGACGCCTGAAAATCATGTCCTGCATAGCCTTTCGACATGTCGGCCGCCCACACTTGCGCCAACCGAACCGGCCGGGAAGACAGGCGCGAACCAACCGGACTCCGACTCCCGACCAAGTCCCTTCGCCCACATGCCAACAGCTCACACCCCAGATGTCAACACCACTCCCGCGACCCCGGCTGCGCGAATGGGACCCGGCTGTGCGGTCACCCGCCGTTTGCCTCGGCCGGTTTCCGCTCGCGGGAAAGAGCGTCCGGCGACGAATTCGCGGTCGCCGTAGTGGAGTCGGGGGTTCAGGTGCCGGTGACGAATTGCTGCGTGAGGGCCAGGTCGGTGAGGTCGGCTACCAGGATCGAGGTGCCTCGATCGGTGACGGAGCCGCCGACGAGGTGGTCCCTCGCGGTCGGGTCGGCAACCAGGGCATCACGGAATCGGTGGACATCGACACCGGCGACCTCGATGGTGAACGCGTCGATTTCCGGTGCGCTCGATACCAGATGCCGGAACGTCAACACCGATTCCTGATGGAAACGGGTGCGCACCTGGTCGGCGATGCGATGTAGATCGGCGGCGTCGACGCAGGCCAGGTGGAACTCGCGCGAGCGCTCGTAGGCCACCTGCTGTCGCTGTTCGGACCAGAAGACGCCGCTGACCAGCGTGGAGCCTAGCGGAAGGCCGAAGTTCTGTACCGCCATCGCGTCGACTGCGAGTTCGAACCCGTCCAGTTGCGTGCCCAGCCGCTGATCATCGGGATCGGTGATCGTTGCGGTGTTGTCGGTCGCGAATAGTTCCGCGGTGGGCCGCAGGGGATTTCCCGCCGCACAGGCGGTCGGCGCGGCCTGCACCGACCCAGCTCCCCCGACCAGACCTGACGCTACGAACAATGCCGCGACCACGGCCATGGCCCGTGAGGTGATCATTCCGAGCCTCTCCGGTCCTGTGTGACCATCCAAAACAGCGCAACATGTTTCGACGACCATCGGACCGAATCGAGCGACGGACACCCCCGCCGGTCAGCCCGCGATGAGCACCGCGGTCAGCGCGGCAGCCCCGGGCACCGCCTGGGCGAACAAGATCCGAGGATTCGCCGTCACCGCGCCGTACACCCCGGCGATCACCACGCACGCCAGGAAGAACACCTGCACCCGGAATCCCGTCGGGTCCGCCGCGATCAACCCCCACACCAACCCCGCCGCCAGGAACCCGTTGTACAGCCCCTGATTAGCAGCCAACGGCGCAGTCGCCCTCGCCATCTCGGCATCGAACCCGGACAACTCCCGCCCTGGCTTTCCCTCCCATAAAAACATCTCCAGCACCAGGATGTACGCGTGCAACACGGCCACCACGCCGACCAGGATGTTCGCGATAATCGCCATTGCTCGAACAGTACTCACCCGAGTGCTACATCGACCGACGAAACGCTTGCCATCGGAATCCGATGCCACTGCCCTCTCGGGGCGGCGCCGCGGCCGGGATCACGGCTGAACGCGACCGGCACCGACTATCCGAGATCCGCCTCTTGCGGTGATCGCGGAGACGGTACGAGCTGAAGGGCCGCCCACAACTGCCGCATCGGCCGCTACGGACGCCTGGCGACGATTCCCATCGAACTGCGCCGATACAGCTGCAACCCATTCGACGGCCGGTGTGCCCGCCCCTGAGCAGCACAACCGAATCGCGCCCTGGTCCGAGACGGACTGCGAGCCCGGGACGACAATGGCCATATGGCCGCCAGTGTCGAACTGCGCGTATACGCCGAACTGAACGACTTCCTACGCCCGGAGGCGCGGTACGCGACGCTGCTGCGGCCGATACGTCCGCACCAGACCGTGAAAGATCTCGTCGAGGCGGCCGGCATCCCGCACCCCGAGGTCGACCTGGTGCTGGTGAACGGTGAATCCGTCGACTTCGGCCACCGTCCGCAGCCGGGCGATCGGATCACCGCCTACCCGATGTTCGAGACCCTGGACATCGGACCGCTGACCCGGGTGCGTCCCCACCCGCTGCGTGATCCGCGTTTCGTCGTCGACGTCAACCTCGGCGGACTCGCACGACTCATGCGATTGATGGGACTGGACATCCGCTATGGCTGGACAGCAGACGACGCCGCGCTGGCCGAAACAGCCGCCTTCGAACACCGAGTCTTGCTCACCCGAGACCGCGGACTTCTCGAGCGACGCAACGTGACCCACGGCGTCTTCGTGCGTTCGGACCAGCCGTTCGAGCAGATCGTCGAGGTGATCCGCCGGCTCGACCTGGCCGATCGGCTGGCACCGTTCAGTCGCTGCCTGCGGTGCGGCGGCATTGTCATCGCAGTGGCCAAGCAGGACATCATCGATCGGCTCGAACCACTTACCCGCCGCTACTACGACACCTTCCGGCGTTGTCCGGATTGCGACCGGATCTATTGGGAGGGTTCACATCAGCGACGGCTGAACGACCTCGTCGCCCGGATCCGCGCCGCGATCAGGCCGACTTAGTCATTGTTACCGCGGGCATGCCGGGCCAGGAGGCAACCCGCAGCCGGGCGGGCGTAGTCGATCGGATCGGCGCGCAGATGAAAGTGGTCGACAACGCAGTCGATCTCGCCCATGCCCGCGGCTGCGAACCCAGCCCGCGGCCTGCTGCTCCGAAGGCACATCAGCCCGAGTGACCAATACGCTCTCGCTATGAGTGTTTCGCCGCCGCGAGCGACCGCTATGCGGGCGAACTGACCTCGATCGTGACAACGGAGCCGACCCGGGACCACGGATTCGGCGGGGGGGGAATCGTTCCGAAGGCCAACCCCGCTCCCGTCGTCCGGATTCGGGGGTCCGCCCCGGACGACGTCGAGGTTGTTCGCGAGAGCCGCCGGCAATGCGGGGAGATCGGGCGCTTCGGGAGGTGGCACGCTGTCGAACTCATTCGTGTGATTTGGGTCGAGTATGTCGTCGAACAGATTCAGTGTGTCGATTGTCTGGGACCGGAGCTTCGCGCAGCGCTTCAAGACGTCGCGATGATGTTCGAGCGCTACCACGTTCGGCGGCTGGGGGCCCAGCGCAATGACATACGGCTTTGGACCAGTTGGGCAGGCGCGGGCGACAACAACGGTGAATCCATTTGTCTGAAGGCGAACCGCTCTTCGGCCGAGACCAGGACATCCTGCGACCTCGATTGGATTCGACACCATTTGGCGAAGTCGAAAGAGCCGTCCACGCTGAATGGACCGACTGCCCGCGGCCGTCGAACACCGACGCCAATGTTGCAGCCTTCACGAAAACGGACCGTTTCTTGCTGGAACACCACTGACGCTCACCGCCTCGGATCGAGATATAACGGGCATCAACCCGGGGTAGCCACACATCGCCGACCGGCCGTCGACGCGGCGTGCCTTGTCCGCCGATTGTTTCGCCGACCAGGCGCGTTGTTGCGATTATTCGACTACTCGATTTCTCTCGACACGACCGAAGACACCGATTTCTGGCGCTGCTACCACAGCCCGCGGCCAGTAGTCGTTCCTGGATCGGCCACACGAGACGCTCATACGGCCATTTCATAATTCCAGCACGGACACGCGTGATTGCTGTCCGAAATTCTATTGCGGGGCACACGGTCGAAGAGTTCGTCGATCACCCACGGACGTCTTGCAGTGGCTAGTCCAGATCTGTAGTGGCACAACGTTTTATCTTCCGCACATCGCCTCGGGAGAACCGGTGCGGCGCATGGCCACCGAAAGTTCCGAGGTAGAGGTTGCAGACTCCCATGGGCAGAGTGAAGCCCGTAGAGAGGCGCTGATCCCAGAGGGCGTACCGCGGGAGGAGGTGGAGCCGGTCTACGCGGCGAGCGACGCGGAAGCGTAACAGATAGCGTCCGAGGAGCTGGCGCACGCGCGGCGTCCGGAGGACGAGCTGATCGCCGAGCTGCCTCCGACGGACCAGGAGCAGATCCGATAGCTCCCGCGCGAGTTGGGCGCCCTGGATATGAAGTTTCACGCGGTGGCGAAGTGGTCGGAGGCCGCGTGGATCATGGCGGTCGGGGCGATCCACGGCCGCAAGCCGGTCTCTCCGTGGATCGCTCCTGGCATGCTCATCCCGATCTCTTGGGCGCCGAGGGCCGACATCAGCTTGTGGATGGACGGCCTCCAGGAGGCCAGGGGTGCAGTGCGGTCAAGCGGTTCTCGATGCACGTCGGCGCGACCAATCGGGCGCTGGCCGCCGGCCATGCCGCTGCCGCACTGATCGTCGACCGCGACAACAACAGTGACCGCGGCCAACTGTTATGCGTCCGCGGCTTCAGCAACACGAGCGCCGCCGATGGCCACGCAGCCCGAGCCCCGGAGCCGTCCTCCACGTAGACGCCGGCACAGGTTGAACCGGGAATCGCGGGATCATACGGCTCGCCAAGTCAAGGGAACCCGGTGAGCCCGCCCGGTGTGGGGTTCCCGTAGTAAATCGCCCATTATGTCGAGAGTCGCTTCTTACCGCCTTCAAATATATATCCCCAGAGAACAAAACCGACTACAATTCAGAAATTCGGTATCCGCGTACTCATCGACAACGATCAATTCGACGGCACACGATTATACCCATCCGGACCGCCCATCGGGGAATGTGAAGAGAATCGGCAGCGATAGGAGGGCAAATGTTCATCAAAAAATTGATAGCAACCGCATTCATGGCCATCGCGGCAACGAGCATCGCCACCGCGACAGCACATGGAGAGGCGACGCTGGCGAATGTCGATGTCACCGGCGTGGATGGCCCGGTCGCTTACACGGCAAGTTTCGCTGGCGATCACTCGAGCGCCCTGGTTACCCTCACCGCCGGCAGTTTCGTCGTCACTCCCGAGTCGGTCACAGTCCTCGCGAACGACGGTGCGGTAGTCGGCGCCATCCCGACGACACTGCGCACGGAGGCCGGACAGAATCTCGCGGTCACACCGCGGCTGGACAGCACCGGCACACAGCTGACTCTGACACCGGTCGGCGGGCCGACGCCCGAGGCTGTCGCGTACCAGGTGCCCGGCGTACAGCAGGCCATGGGACCGATGTCGGTCATGATGGGCGCAGCCATGGGCTGCGCGCTCGGCGTGCTGATCGGAATCTGGTTCTTCCTGGTCGGAGCCATCATCGGATGTGCGGTGGGCTGGTTTATCGGCGCCATGTTCGGCTTCATGGCACCTGCGGCGTGATGAGTCACCCAGTGGAGTAATCAAACACAATGACGAGCCGGCCGGGCGCCCATCGGCCGCCCGGCGCGCCGGCGTCTGCACTCCGAGCGACCGCGACCGGAAAGCCTTGGTACACCGCCCATCCCGCACTTCGACAACGGCAGGATCTCCCAACAGCTAGCCGGCAGATAGTTTGGCGGGCATGGAGCGGTAGCTGTTCAGGTTCACCAGGCCACGCGGGATCGGGGGGCCGTCCAGACGCAGATCCGGGTACCGCTCGAAGAGGGCGCGCAGTGCGATCGCGCCTTCCAGTCGAGCAAGGCTGGCTCCCAGGCAGCCGTGCACACCGCTGCTGAACGAGAGATGTTCCGCAGCGTTTGCCCTGGTCACATCGAATCGTTCGGGATCAGGAAAGACGGCGGGGTCCTTATTGGCGCCCGCCAGCAACAGCAGGACCAAGGAACCGGACGTGACGTGCTGATCGGCGATGTCGACGTCACAACTCGCGATCCGGCCCGTTATCCGTATGGGACCGTCGTAGCGCAGGATTTCCTCGACCGCGCCCGGCCACAACTCCGGCCGCGCCGCCAGCATTTCCAGCTGGTCCGGATGGCTTGTCAGCAGGGCGATTCCGTTGCCGAGCATGTTCACCGTCGTCAAGAATCCGGCGTCCAGCAGCAGGGCCGCGTTGGCCACCTGCTCGCGACGGGTGAGTTCGCCACCCGTCACCAGCATGCTGAGCACGTCGTCGCCCGGTTCGGCGGCGAGCCCGGCGATGTGCTGGTCGAAGTACCGCTCCCCCTCGGCCAGGTCGTCGATGGCGCGGCGGAAAGTGGTCCAGGTCAGGCCTCGGTCGAGCAGCGGCGCACCGGTGTCTCCCCACTTCAGCAGCGTCGAATGCATGTCGGCGGGCAACCCGAGAATCTCAGCGATGATCGCGATGGGCAACTGCGCGCAGAAGTCGTCGATCAGATCCGGTTGCGGCATCGATTTCAGGCGTTCGAGAAGGTCATCGGTCACTTCGACAACCCGCTCCCCGAGTTTGGCTACCGCTTTCGGAGTGAACGCTTGCCCGACCAGGCGTCGGTAGTGGGCGTGTTCCGGCGGATCGGTCACCAGCATCGAGGGCGGTTCCGCCAGGTTGGGAAGTTCCAGATCCGTCTTGGTCAGCACCCAGCGGATCGGCGTCGGCAGGGCTCGGTTGTTGGGCGTGACCACGCCGAAGCGACGGTCCCGCAGGATGAGCCGACACAACTCGTGGTCGGCGGTCACGCGCACCCTCGATATTGTCGGCATCCGACCCCGCCGCCGGATCTCCTCGATGGAGCGTGGCGCTCCGAGCCCGCGATCCGGACCGGCCAGGATCTGCGCGAGGGGATCACCCCGGCGCGCCGACCACAGGAGATAGGACCGTGCGAGGCGATGCAAGACCAACCACCGAATCCACGCGCGCGCTAACATTGCCACCTCCCACGCCAGACTCTCCTCATGGTAGAGCGCCGCCGCCGGCATCGTTGGCTAATCTTCGGCTAGCCACCGCCGGCGTTGGTGGAGATGGGGCGGGAAGGCGCAGCGTATGGCCGTCACCATGGTCGAACCCACCGAATCCGGCTTCGCGGTCCCACCGCCCGGCTAGCCTGATAGAACAGAGTTTGCCTGGATCAGCAACCCTGTCGATGCTCATCGCAATGATGATCGTCCTGTGCGGCCACCCGCTCGCGCGGAACCGAGTTTCCTAGTCACCAACGGGAGTGGGGATGTGATGGAGCGACGTTCAGATCAGGCGGGGGGCACGATGGACAGGCGCGGTTTCGTTAAGGGCGTCGGCCTGGCCGCTACGATGCTGGGGCTTGCGGGCGGAAGCAGACTTGCGACAGCCTCCACTCCAGCGTGGGCCGAAGACAGTCCGAGCCCGAATTCGTCGATCTACCGCACACTGGTGCCAGAGATCTTCGCGCCGCTGCCGGATCCGGCCGACCATGTGCCTGCGATCGTCATCGGATCGGGGTTCGGGGCGTCGATCACCGCGCTGCGTCTGGCACAGTCCGGGACCGAGGTCGCGGTGCTCGAGCGCGGGTCGCGCTGGCCGAATGATCTTTGGCGCAATATCTTCGCCGTCGATTCGATTCCGGATGGCCGCGGCTTCTGGCACCGCACCACCTTTACCGGCGTGACCAGGGTCACCATGTCGTTCGATCCGTTCGGCGGGGTCCTCGACGTTACCAATTACCCGGGTATCGACGTGTGGCGCGCAGCGTGTGTCGGCGGCGGCTCGGTGGTGTTCACCGGAGTGATGATCGAGCCGGAGCAGCGGTTCTTCGACCATGTGTTCGGCGGTGTGGTCGACTACCGCGAGATGCACGACATCTACTACCCCAGGGTCCGAAATATCTTGCGGCTGAGCCCGATACCGGACGACATCTATTATTCCGGCGCGTTCGCGCACGCACGTGCCTGGGACGCTCAGGTCCGCGCGGCCGGCTATATGCCGCAGCGCATCGACGGCATATGGAATTGGAACGTCCTGCGCGACGAGCTGGCCGGACGATCGATGCCGTCGGCGACGGTCGGCTGTTCGAACCTCGGCAACTCCAACGGCGCGAAGTTCGATCTGAACCAGAACTACCTGCGCTACGCCGAGGACACCGGCGTTGCCAGGATCTACCCCGGCCACCGCGTGGACGCCAT
Organism: Nocardia sp. NPDC051463; assembly: GCF_040681975.1. NCBI lineage: Bacteria > Bacillati > Actinomycetota > Actinomycetes > Mycobacteriales > Nocardiaceae > Nocardia > Nocardia sp. NPDC051463. Next base: position 3,783 of record NZ_JBFBAB010000015.1, on the reverse strand, counting down.
CGCCAAGGAACCGGGGGCGGCGGGTCGCTATGCCGTCACCGTAACCAAACTCGCGCCTACCGGCGAAGTGCTCCGCATCCGAACACTGACCTGCGACAAGCTTTTCCTCGGCGCGGGCTCCATCGGCACCTCCGAGCTGCTGCTGCGCGCGCGGGATACCGGCGCGCTGCCGAACCTAAACGAGCACATCGGCGAAGGCTGGGGCAGCAACGGCGATGTCGGCTTGGCCCGGCCGCTCAGCTCGCCCGACCTGGGTACGCAGGGTGCGCCGTCCGCGAGCCGGATTCTGGACGAGTTGGGCGCACCTGTGTCGCTGGAGAACTGGTACATCCCCGGCGCGACGCCCTACGACATCGGCACTCTCGCATCGCTGGGCATGGTGCTCGACGACACCCGCGGCCGGTTCGTCTACAACCCGACCAACGGGCGAGTGGATCTACAGTGGCCGGACAACGGTGCTGCCGGCTACCTCGCACGAGCGCAGGAAGTCAACGACAAGTCCGCCTGCCACTGCCTGTCCATCGCCCCACCAACCGTGGGCGGGGACGCCTCCTTCACCTCACATCCGTTGGGCGGCGCAGTGATCGGACGCGCAACAGACGGATACGGTCGGGTGTTCGGTTATCGAGGCCTGTACGTGATGGACGGGGCGGCTGTGCCCGGCAGCACCGGAACAGTGAACCCGTCGTTGACGATCAGCGCGCTGGCCGAGCGCAATATCGAACAGATCATCAGATCTGGGGAGTAGACAACCAACGCAATCACAAGGTCTCGGTTCGATATGACGTGAATCTGTGCGCGCGAGGCACGCGAACAGGTTTCACAAAGCTTGGACCGGCGTCGGACCGGAAGCGCCAGGCAGGCAGTGGCCGCACGCATACCGATGGGGTCGTGCCGGCCGCACAGCTGGGGCGGCAGGTGGCTGCTATTGGACTATCCGACGCAATCAGGGTTTCGAGATCCAGCGCACCCTTGGCTGCGAAGTGGGAATGGAATAGCCGCCCCGCTGGGCAGGTCCACCGCTTGCTCGGCTGGATATCACCAGTACTCGAGACATTGAGATCACTTCGATGCACCTCGACCGACCCACATTCCTCCGATGTCGCATGAACCCGCCGTTCAGGACAGCAAATGTCCGCGCTGTCGATGGTCGCGCCACACGCGCCGACGACCGATCGCGACCAAGCAGAGGCAAACCTCAATCGGGCATCGAAGGATCTGTGTTGAGGTAGCGAGCCAGCGCGGATTGTTCACGAATACAGCACATCGCTATTCGGGCCCGATGTGCCTCGACGATCTCCGCGGAGAAGTCGCAGAGCGCCGTCGATCACCATCATGAATTTCGACATTACTTCGCGGCATAGATCCCCGATCCGGGGTATGCGCATGCCAATCATCGGCTTATACTGGGGCGCGGTCGGGTCTGGAGGCAGATGATGACCGCGGTGCCCCGGCAGTTCCCACCCGACCGGCTGTCCGGTGGGGATTCCGAGCCAAACGCGTCGGTCACTCAGCCGGTGCCGCTGTCTGCGGGGCAGCGGGGGCTGTGGCTGGCGCAGCAATTGAGCCCGGATGTGCCGATTTGTGAGGCGCAGTATCTCGAGTTCCATGGGGATCTCGATCTCGATCTGCTGCGTAAGACATCGATTCAAGCGGGTCTCGAATTCCAGTCGGGATATCTGCGGCTGGTAGAGGTCGACGGTGAGCCACATCAGTTGTTCGACCCGTCGCTGGATTCGCCGGGGCCGGTCGTCGATATGCGCGGTGAACCGGACCCCATGGCGGCGGGCTTACAGTGGATGCGCCGAGAATACATCGCACCGTTGGATATGACCCGAGACCGGTTGCTCGCATGGGTAATTGTGCAGGTCGGGGATCAGCATTTCCTGTGGTACTGCAGGATTCACCACGTCGCTTTGGACGGCTACGCCGCGATGATGATGATGAACCGGGTCGCGGCGCTGTACACGGCGGCGGCACAGGGCCAGACAGCAGAGCCGTACCAGGCGGCGGACCTGCGCACCCTCTACGAGGCCGACCGCAGTTACCGCGAGTCCAATCGATTCACCAGCGACCAGGCATATTGGGTGGACAAACTCGCCGACGTCGAAGACGAGTCCAGCCTGGCCGCTGGGTACGCACCCACCCGCGCGGACAGTGTCGTCGCTTCAGCCGAACTACCCACCGTGACGGTAGGGCGAGTTGATCATTCCTCGAAAGCGCTGGGGGCGTCCCCGGCCGCGGTGGTGATCGCTGCTTTCGGAAGCTATCTAGCCCGTATGACCGGCAGGGACGAGGTCCTGGTCAATGTTCCCGTGTCGGGTCGCACAACCGCGTTGCTGCGGCGGTCCGGGGGAGTCTTCGTCAACGTGGTGCCGCTTCAGATCGTGCTCGGTACGGGAGATACGGTCGCGACGCTGGTGCGGCGGGTGCAGTCCGACCTGATCGGAGCGTTGCGGCACCAGCGGTGCGGTCTCACCGACATTCGCGCCGCCGCCGGGCACAACGGACAGCGGCGTTTCGCGGGCCCGGTGGTGAATGTCATGTTCTTCCCTCAGGAGCTCCGGCTCGGGTCGATGACTGCGGAATTCCATATCCTCAGCTCCGGACCGGTCGAAGATCTGCTGGTCGACCTCTATCAGACCGGAGACCCGCCGCAAACGATCCTGCACTTCTTGGCCAATCCCAACCTCTACACCGGGCCCGAACTGTCGGCGCATTACACCAGATTCGTGCAGTTCCTGGACGCGTTCGCCGACGCCGCACCGGACACCGATCTCGGGCAGGTCCACCCCGACAGCGCCGGCCACGGCTCCCGGATGCGGCGCCGCCGCGAGAACCTGGCGTTCTGGCGTGTCGCGCTCGCGGACCTTCCCATAGAGCTTCGTCTGCCGGCCGATAGACCGCGGCCGGTGGTGCTGTCGGATCGGGGTGCCACCGTCAGGTACGCAGTGGGTGTCGAGTTGATGCATGCGTTGGAAAGGGTTGCGCGGCAATGTAGTTCGTCACTGTTCACGGTGGTTCATGGCACGCTGGCGGTTCTGCTTGCCCGGTTGAGCGGAACGACCGATATTCCGATCGGAACACCGATCGCCGGGCGCGGCGCGGCCGAACTCGACGACGTGATCGGCATGTTCGTCAACACGCTGGTGCTGCGAACCGAAATCGATCTCCATGAACCATTCACCGACCTACTCGGCCGGATCAAACAGATCGATCTGGATGCCTTCGAGCACGCCGACGCCCCATTCGAACAACTGGTGGATCACCTCGCTCCGCAACGGCCTCAGTCCCGACATCCACTGTTCCAGGTGATGTTGGCATTCCAGAACCTGGAACGGATGAAGCTGGAGTTGCCCGGCGTCGAGGTGTCGGTGGTCGACCTGCCCAACGAGGTGTCTCCTCTCGATCTGCAGATCGTGCTGTCGGACAACTATGACAGTGGCGGTATGACGGCAGCGGTCACGTATGCCACGGATTTGTTCGACGCCGAGACGATCGATGCTCTGATGCATCGGTGGATTCGGGTACTCGAGTCGGTGGCCACCGATCCGACGGTTCCGGTCGGGATGATCGATGTCCTCGAGCCCACCGAGCGAACCGATCTGCTGTCGCGCTCCGGCGCACCCACCGCGGCACCTACGACGCTGGCCGATCTGTTGACCGCGGCGGTTGCGCGGGATCCTGACGCCACGGCGATTGTTTTCGATGGGCAACCACTGAGCTACCGGGAGCTGGACAAGCGCTCCAACCGATTGGCCCGACTACTGATCCAGCGGGGTA
>NZ_JBFBAB010000014.1:0-169174 GCF_040681975.1 Nocardia sp. NPDC051463 | reverse complement strand
AACGGCCTTCTCACGAACCTCGGGCGGGTAACGCTTCGTCATGATGGGAACCATCTTCCACTAGGAAGAAGCGGCCCCCAACCCGTGACGGTTCAGATTCAACTCTAATTGGCGGGTCCGACACTTTGCCTAACATGACATCTGATCGCTGATCAGAAGAGTGGTCCCACACCGCACGTCGGAAGCTGTGTGTGTAGATCATGATCAGATTGCGACATGCCCGAGATGGCGGATTCTGAGACACGCCGGAACGAATCTAATCCCAAGCATGTAGTTCCGGGAAGTTGATGCCGACCAGCGGCTATGTTGAGCGCGTCCATCGGAATTCGCAAGTTATCCCCAGCAATTCACAGTGTGGATAACCCTCCATCAACTGGTTATCCACAGGTGTGTGCACAGTCCGGTTTGGCACACGTCGGTTCATACCGTCACGCTTCACTCGACTTGATCCGAAGACCGAGGAAGGCGTGATGAATTCGAGCTCAATCCGCGTAAAGCGCGGTCGCCCATGATGATTACCGCCCTGGTGATCGCGGCTCTGTCCCTGGCGATCGCAACCATTGGCCGGACCGTAGCGGTTGCGCTCACGGTGCGCGGTGTGCCCGGGAGGTATCGCGCTGATGCATTGCGCGGGCTCGCTGAGTGCTTCCGGTTCTGGCGCAAATGATCTCAGTCGCCGCGTAGGTCGGCCATAGCCGCAGCGATCATTGCCCGCGCGTCCTTACCGTGGACGGCTTGCTCCTTGAGTCGGTGGAATGCCTTGTCGTACAATGCAATTTCGCTGGGCTGGGTGATCGTCAGCTCAGCGGAGATGGTCTCGACCTGGACCATGCGGGTGTCGAACATGATGAAGTTGTTGGTGGGCGCGGTGTAGGTGTGCGCCGACGGGACGATGCCCAGCACGACGCGAGGAAGAGACATCGCGGTGAGCAATCGGTCCATCTGTTCGAGCATCAAATCCGCGGTGCCAACGCGGGTGTGGAGAACCTGTTCAGCGAGCATGAAATAGAACCGGTGATTGCCTCGGTACAGGACTTGCTGACGTTCGAGCCGCGCGGCAAGACTGGCGTCTATCTCGGTCTCTGGTTCGTCGCAGAAGTCGAGCACCGTACGGAGAATCGCCTCAGCGTAGGGCGGGGTCTGCAACAAGCCCGGCACAAGCACGGGCTCATACCAGCGCATGAGGCTCGTCTTGGCTTCTGATGCGATCGACTGTTTCTGCCTGTGCGGCAAGCGCATCCGACGCCATTCGAGATAGGCCGTTTCGACGTTGCGCAGGTTGGCGATGAGGTCGGGTACTTGATCGGCGGTGTGGGTGTGGATGCACCAGACGCGCACGTCGTCATCGGTCGGCACCTGCTTGCCGTACTCGATCTTCGAGACCTTGGAAGGGGGCCAACCGGCAAGCTCAGAGAGTTGCCTACCGGTAAGCCCAGCATCCTTGCGGAGGTTGCGCAGGCGCTCACCGAACGCCTCGCGGGCCTCTTTCGCGGTAGTGGTCACGCCTTGACGTACTCAGCGTGAGGGACGGCCTTGTCCCACACTCGATTCCACACCGCCCGAGCGTGTTCGACTATGACCGGGTCGTGGCTTATGCCCCAGCCGACGTATCGGCCTGACGGCTCGAAGACGGTGAACGCCAGCGTCCGGTCATCGACGAGCCAGAAGTCATCTGTGGTCAGTTCGGCAGAGTTGATGAGATGTCGGGGCAGGTAGCGGATTTCCTCGCCCACAGCGATGTTCTGTTCTGCGACGACGAGGCCCCAGCGGGTGTAGTCGGTGTGTGGCTCGGTGACGATGCGGGCACGGCGAACCCCTCGCCCCGTGCTTGTGACATCACGAATCAGGTTCCACCAGTCCGTGCCCCATGCGTAGTCGTCGGGCTCGCCGGCCAAAAACTTGCGGAACGGCTCGGCTTCCTCCGGCGTCTCGTACGTGTCGAGAACTTCGAGGTGGTAGGCGCTGTGCTCGCAGGATCGGAGGAAGTTGTCGATTTCCTCACCTTGGAGTAGCTGCATGAATCCAAATCTCCTGTCCTACGGGAACCTCGATGCTGGTCTCGTGGTCCGGGGTGTTCATCTGTGCCAACGCCGCAACGTCTGTCACTGGAGTACCCGACAGGATGAACGTGCCGCGTCCGGTGTCCTCCAACGGTGCGCCGACGCTGGTCCCTGGTTGGGTGTGGGCAAGTAGCCGGTGCGGAATCTCCACTTGGTCATCATGTCCCTTCACCCTCCAGCTCTGGATGACGTAAGTGCCCCTGTTTGTGGCGAAGAGCGTTGGGCTCCCGCCGTTCTGGGTGTTCTTACCGAGGAACGTTAAGCGCAACGGTCCGTCTTCCATCGTGGCGTTTCGCGTGATTTCTTCCATACGTCAATCGTCGAATACCGGGAGAAACTAGTCAACAGAAATCGTACCAGCGAGAAATTCGGAGAAATATCGTTCAGGTTTTCGCGGTCAGGTTCTTAGGTTTAACTGCAATGGGTCGGGTGAGGTGTCCACGTCCTTCACCCGACTCAGAACCAATCGTTCGCCGAAAGGTATTGGCGTGCAAGAGGATCAGTGTCACGTCCGCATCATGTTCGGGCCTCTGGTGTTCGACTACCGCGCAGCGAGGCAAGCGGCGATCTTGTACGCCAAGGACGTTGGGCAATGGCTCGGCGTTCCTGTGCTGATAGACGATGAAATCCGCGATGGCATGCCGCGCTTACCTTGCGAGTCGCTATGGTCGTGATCGTCTTCAGCCTCGCCGTAGTAGCGGCATTCGTGCTCGGCTTCATGCTGGGCGGCCATCGCTCCACGCCGCGCCCGCCGGGACGGCACAGCGTCAAGTACTACGAGATGGCCTCTGAGACAACGATGGAGCTGCCCGTCGTCACCGATCGCGACGCATGACGCGATGACCTACCGTATCCATCCCTGCTTCGTCTTCTAAGTGACTGACATACACACGCTCAAGTGGATTGCATGGTGGCGATTCGTCAGGGCCGCACGGGCGTAACGAGGGCAGTGTGTCGGTAGCTGTCGGTACGCTCGGATCAACACGAGCCGAGGAGGCAGCATGGCCGTCAGGCCGGGCAGTCACATATGGGAGCGGATCGACAACGACGGGCTGGTTGAGTTCGCGTTGGGACCGTCGACCGCAGGCATTTACGAGGATCTGAAGCGCGGGGACGAGACGCTGAACATCATGCAGTCCGACCACGAACGAGGCACTGAGGGTTGGTGGCTCGATGAGAACGGATTCAAGTTCCGCGTAGAGAAGGTCATCTTCGACCCGGGCAAGCCCAACCTCGATATCCGCGTTGTCTCGCATGAGCGCCCACCGTTCGGTGAGTGGCGGATCGTCGAGTAGTGCGTCCACCACAAAGCCCCGGCCGTAGCCAGGGCTGAGAGGCACGAGGGGTTACTCGGCGTCGGGTGTGGGTTCCTCGGTCTGCTTCGCGGCTTCTGCTTTGGCAGCCTTCGCGGTCTCGCGCTCCTTGAGCCACTTGGCGAAACGGGTCTTCATCGGGCCGACGTCTTCGTGGTGAACGAGTAGCGCGACCCGGCACCCACGGCTTCGTAGTCGGTCGATGCACGGAGGAACACGCGCAGCGTCTTGGGGTCGGTGCCGAGCGCTTCGGCAACCTGCTTGGTGGTCAGGGCCTCGGCTGGCTTCGTGGTGGTCTTCTTCGCGGCGGGCGTGGTCATCGTCGTCTCCTTCATCGGTGTCGCCTTGATGGTGTGCGACAGCAACGTAAGAGACGTCAGGCGCTGGTCCGAACAGGTGACGATGGACTCCGTGGCAAGTTGTGACCTTGGCACCCGCAAGTGGCGGGTTCAGGCGAACGGATCAGGTGTGATGTGTGCGGCCAGCTTCTCCCATGCTGCGGTCTCGCTGGCGGGGCGGTTCGGTATCCACTTCACCAGTTCCTGTTGCATCGCCCGCACGTCCGACGCCGCTTCTTTAGCGGTGAGGTCGATGCCCGAGTTCATGACTTCATCAACGAGGTTGGTCAGCTCCGCTGAGCAGTCGGGAACTGGCTCGAGGACCTTCATCGCATGTTGAATCCACCGGCTGCTGATGGTGACTTGGCCGTGCGGGTCGACCCACAATCCCGATACCACCCCGATCCGGTATCCCTCCGGCCATTTGGTTAAGTCGCTTGATTCCCCGCAGGCCTCCACACCGTCGATGAGCACCATAAACGTATCCCGCGCCGAACGCTGCCCGACAGCGACACCGATACTGCGCTGGTGTTTGCTCTCAAGCGAGGAGAGATTTGCAGCCATCAGTCGATCCTTCAAGGGATTTGGTGGCCCGCTCGTGAAGCTCATCGACTGCGGGCCGACAAGTGCTTCGATCAGCTGTGTGGGTCGCCCGATTGCGAAGTAACCGATGCGCCGCAGCGCCCATCTTGCCCACATCAAGCCCCCGTCGAGCGCCATGTGCAGCATCTCGTCCTCAAGGTCGGGGGTGTGGAAACGGCCGTGACCGCCACCAAAATCGTTGCGGATGTCGGAGAGATTCAGCGCGACCTTAGACGCCTGCGTCGCCATAACACCGAACGGTGACCTATCGGCCAGCTCGTAGCCGGGCTGTTTCGCGAGCAGTTCGTGAGCCTTCTTGACGACCTTGTCGAATGCATCGTTCTTTGCGGACGGTGTGCCGTTGATATCGAGCACGATTTTTGCAATCGACTCCACCAAACATTTCACATCGCTGAGAGCTTGAGAGGCGTCTTTGGCGTCCATCGATCGTTGTAACCGGTTGGCCTCAGCAACGATGCAGTTCCAGTAGTCCTCGGCGAGGTAGGGGGGTTTCTGAATCGCGAAGCGCGCGTAGAGATCATCCACGTCGCCAGTATCCTAGAGAATTCCCTCTGCGGATGTGAAATGCTGGCTGTTCGTCGGAATCTGGGTGGCGCTGACGTATGCCCCACGACGTGCGGTGTGGATGTGTGTTGTGTGCGTGCACTGTGTCGTCTGGGATGCGTGCCGACGTCACGGTACGAATGTTGACACTGGGGCACGAAAAGACGTGCTCACCTGCGCAGGAGCGATACAGCATCGCGTACCGTATTGACGCGGAGGGGCGCTACTTGGCTATGTCGCCACGAGCGTGGCCCCCAGGGCATCCGCGTAGCCACCGCCGAATACCCAGGTGCTGCCGAGGTTGGTCCGCAAGAGTCCGGTCCGGCGGCGGCGTTCAGGTTGCCGGTCCCCTCCGGTTCGACTTGAACTACTTGCTTTTCCCACTCTTCGAGAGTGTCCGATGCGACATGGCACCCATCGGATCAGAGTTGTCGGATTCTTTGCGCCACTACTGGATTAGATGCAGCACTAGGTAGCTACGGGCGGCAGCTCGAAGCTTGATAACGGCGGTTCAGCGGCGCCAGAAGAAGTGGTGGACAACCCCGCTCGGGCTCGGGATCTTCTCCAGGTGGAAGCGGTCCAGCAAGTGATCGGGACTGTCCCAGAGTTGTTCGCCGCGGGCGAGTTCGACGGGTGCGACAGCGAAGTGCATGGTGTCGATGAGATCGGCGTCCAGGAATGCGCGCACCGTGGCGACCCCGCCGCCGATCCGCACGTCCTTTCCGTCGGCGGCCGCCATCGCCTGCTTCAAGGCGTCCTCCGGTGATGTATTCAGGAAATGAAACGTTGTTTCCCCCAAGGTGAACGAGGGTCGTTCATGATGGGTGAGAACGAACACCGGTGTGCGGAACGGCGGTTCCTCGCCCCACCAGCCCTGCCATTGATAGTTCTCCCATGGGCCGCGGTGCGGTCCGAACTTGTTGCGCCCCATGATCTCGGCCCCGATATTGCGGGCGAACTCGCGCGTGCAGTAGTCGTCGAGGCCGCGTGTCCCTCCTGGCTCGGTGCGGTTGACCCAACTCGCGGTCGCCCCCGCCCACGCGAACATGGTTTCCGGGTCGGCGTGCCCGAACGGACGCTCGAGGCTTTGTCCGGTCCCCGCGCCGTACCCGTCGCTGGAGACGTTGAAGTTATGGATGCGCACGAGCTGTGTCATCGAAATGCCCTTTCTGGTTGCAATATGCAATCAGTTTGCCTGAGGGGCATAGTAAGTGCAAGCAGTCCATGCGGGGCTGCTGCCGGCCTCGGCGTCCTGCGCCGAGCGACCAGCAAGCTCTCCGTCGAACAGTCGTCGCATCCGACAACTCGCCAGCCGCGTTTGCCCGGATCGCTGATAGGGCAGCCGGCGCAGCATCAACGGCCCGGGGAACTGCTGTGGTCGGCACCGCCGTTGATCGCGAGACCGCAACTCCAGGCGAAGCGCTGCATGTTATCGCCGAGCGGACACGAGCCGATGCCGAACAGGTGTGTGGGGGGTATCTCGAACGAGCCGTCGAAGTCGAAGGGCCGGCCATGGCAATCGCGCCCGAAGGCCGCACGAAGGCGTGAGAATCGAGAGAACCTCGTCGAGCGGGTATCGAATCCGGCGTTGATCGCACACTTTGTTCCGGTCGCCGCACTTGTCGATTCTTCCCGGCGTGGGGAATTCGTATGGTCGGGGAGTGGCTACCATGGCACGCGACGGAGGTGTGTCATGGAATTTTCTATTTGGTTCCAGGATTTCAGCAGCCACCTCGTCCGGTTGATAAGTTTTGATTATCGACTATCGATTATGTGGCTGCGACACGATCCGGCGCAGGAGTGGTAATGGATCAGTCCGTGCCCGCGGTGATTCGGCAAGGCGAATGGTTGGTCCTGGTCGCACCGGAATGGGAATCGAGCACGCCGACGGAGCATCCACCGTCGGAGGTGATCGTGGGCGGTTGGATGATGAACGAAAACGGTAGTGCGGGGCCGTTTCAGCCGAACCCCGATTACGTACCGGCGGGGGAGGCGACACCGACCGACCCGCTCGATGCGATACTGCGGCTGATCGCTGAAGGCGAGCCGCGACTCGCCGATGAGTTCGTGTCCATCATGCTCGACTCGGTTGTCGAGATCGGGTGCGACGAAGACAACCAGCCGGCGGTGACTACGGCCTCCGATGGCATCCCGTGTGCGCTGATAGCCACCGCCCAGTGGCAGAAGCGCGGCATTGCCGTGGACAGCTGGTGGCCCGTGGTGGGCAGCGCGCTGCCGGACATCGTCCCAGCAGGCACCGATATCCTCGTCAACCCCAACGGATATGCCCCCTTCCGTCTGACGGTGAATGCCTTGCGGCATACAACCTCCGAGTCGTGAAGGCCGAACCGTGCTCGCCGCTAAAATGAGATCGATTCTCCCCCGATTGACGGCAGCGTTCACCAGAGAACGCGATTTGGTGAGCGAACCCATGACGGGGACGGCGGGAATATTGCGTGGGGTCATCGAGATAGACGGAGATGGCGATCGCGCCGGCGCTATCGCCCTGAGCAACTTCGAACCTGCCGCCGAACGGACATTCACAGCTTCCCAAGTCGTCGTTGAGCCTCTTTACGGACCTAACGGTACCGCTAGTAGGGACCTGTCCGGAGCGGATTTTCCGGTGGGAGGTACCCGCCACGGGCAGTATTGGGCCGCGGCAAACTACAGAACCGCTGATCACCAATACACCGTTCATGGCGACCCCGGGATCACCAAGCCTGTCATTGCACATTGGATGCGTTTCGAATCGCCGGAGCAACCGATATTTTCCCGAAGTAGGGCCTTGGACGAGCCTTTGCCTCCGGGAACGGCGCGTATGCCGGATGGCGCTCCTGAGCGCCAGAGGTTGCTGACGATCAAAAGCGGAATTCTGGGACGGCGAACCGAAACAGTATGTGTAGATGAAGAAACTTTCCTCCGAGTACAAGCCTCGAGCAAGTATCTGCAACAGGCCGCAGGGCGACAGGGGGGACCATTGGTGCTACTGCCCGATAAGCCCTTCAAGACCTTGACCGACGCGGACCTCGATGCTCTGAAGGCCCGCACGGGCGTGCTCGAGGTGTACGGACCCAAAGTCGATGTATCGACTACGACCGTCGGCGCGCGTAGCTCGCTGGATCTCACCCGAGTTGCCGACCCCTACCGCGCGTTGACCTCCGATGTACAGGTCCACAATCCGCATGATGCTCCGTCGTGGTGGCGCTACGGAACCGACGAGAACTACTACCAGCAAAACGCGAACCCTGCCTACTTGCCCCATCAGGAGCTGTACGAGCGCGACGGTGAGTTGAAGTGGAGTGAAGGCTATAGCGCCGACCCCGACGCGGACCTGAGCTACGCGCCCTTGCCGCCGCGCGAGGGCGAGTAGAACCGCTGCGGCGATCTCGCACGCGCATCCTGTCCGTGGATGGCTCGATCCTCGAGCCGGTGCAAAATCTTGCTTCCGACTGCCCACCATTCGACCGAGCAGCGGGCGATACTCATTCCATGACCGCCGAACGTGAGATGGCCGAGGACCCTTCGGCTGTTGCTGTGCAAGGTGATTCAGGGTCGATCATCTATGACGAGATGATCGACACTCAGGTCGAGATCCAAGACATCATCAGTGCTTCGCGACTAATGGGCCTCGAATCCATGTCGTTCGATCAGTTGATGACCTACATCACGGCGAAGCGCGACTACCAGGCGTCGGCGTATTCCGATACGGAGGCTGTCGACCGGGCTCGCCGCGACCATGAGCTGCAGGCGGAGTCGAGGCGCACCGAGCTCGTGAAGGAAGAGGCCGAAGCGAGGAACAAGATCCTGGAGGCTCGCTTCCGTGCAGGACTAGCCGCCACGCTCGTGGCCGGCACGGTCGCCGGGGTGATTTTCGGCATTGTCAAAGGTCTTCCGGCGCCGGAGCTGACGCAATATCTTGCGCCGGTGTCGGGCCTGGCCGGAATTGTCGTCGGCTACTTCTTCGGGCGTGAAGCGAGATGAGATGAGCGATGCTCGCCTCGTACGCTCGCGCGAGCACTGACGCGCGGCGGGAGCGTGGGTGTTGCTCCTGGGCCGGGCGACGTTGGCCGGCCCAGGAGAACAGTTGGGGTCAGCCTGCGACAGCGGTCGGGTTCGCGCGCTGGATGACGTGTTCGAGTTCGGTGTTGAAGCGATCGGTGGCTTCGATGTTCCCGAGGTGGCCGGTCGGCCAGATCTGGTATGCGGCGAGATAGCCGGTGCGGGAGAGTGTTTCGACGATCGGGCGGGACATGCTCTCGGGGAGCAGGTGGTCGTTGCTGCCCGCGATCACGGTGGTCGGGACGGTCAGATGCTGTGCGGCGTCGCCGAGTTGGACATCGGCCAGTGCCGCGGCGTGGCGACCGCTGGTGAGCGGGCGGCAGGAGCGGACGACGCCGAAGGCGAAGTCCACCTGGTCGTCGGTGGCGTCCTTGGTCATCACGCGTGCCTTGAAGATCGCGCTCGCCGGCCAGCCGCCGGGTAGCGGAACCGGTGTGGTCAGCACTGTTTCGGCGACGAAGTCCGGCAGGCGCACGGTGGATCCGAAGAGGGTGACGGGTTTGCTCGCGATCGTCAGCGGCCTGTTGAGCAGCGGAAGCACCTGGCTGTCGGCCCGGACGTTGCCCGAGGTGGTATTCAGCAGTACGACCGCCGACGCGCTGCGCTGCACCTGTTCGGGGTAGCGAGCTGCCCACGCCTGCAACGTCATTCCGCCCATGCTGTGCCCGACGAGCACCGCGCGCTGACCGCGGCGCAGGGTGGCGTCGAGGACGGTGGACAGGTCGTCGGCCAGCGATTGCGCGCCGATGTCGAGGGTGCCGAGTTGGCTCTCGCCGTGGCCGCGCTGGTCGTAGCAGACCACGCGGTACCGGTCGGCGAAGGCGTTGATCTGGGGATTCCAGTACTCGATGCTGCAGCTCCAGCCGTGGATCAGCACGATCACCTCGCCGTCGGCGGGGCCGTAGGCATGCACCCGAAGGCGGGCACCGTCCACGGTGGTGACAGGGATGACCTCGTGCGCAACGGTGGGCGCGTTCAACGATGCGGTCCGGTAGGTACGCGATCGTAGTCCGGCACGGTAGGCGGCGGTCAGGGCGCCATTTCGCGCCTCCGCCAGCGTCCTCATCGACTTCACCAGCATTAGAGCACTCCTTTGTGTCTGCCGACACAGTACCGCGCAAGCAAGGTGCTTGCTAGTGCAAGCGCTCGCTTCCGGAAAAGCTCGCCCACTCACGTGGATGCCCGACGATCGGACAGGTGAACGGTTCTTCCAGAAGAAACATCCGGCACGAGTGAGCACTTCCCGATATCCCGGACGACGCCGAATCGTCACGTAGGGGTTATCGAGACAGGGGAGTGCTGTTATCCGGCGGTGGTGGCCGGTCAGCCGATGGAGTAGAGGGCGGCGATGGCCTCCGGCATGACCAGGCAAACCTGGTCGTCGGGATGGAAATCGCCGGGGATGTCGCGGCGATTGGGTGCTCGGACGAAAACCACCACAGAGGAACCGTCGCCGGGATCTACTTCCACCGCGACCGAGCCTGGGTGATCACTGTCCGGAGGTATATGCCAGTGGCCCACATGCCCGAATTCGAGCTTGCGAGCCGCACTGACCCCGAATCCGTCGAGCCGGGTAACACCAGCGGCATCCACGTCGAGAAATTGTACTCTAGCTGCGGAAACGTCGGAGTTTTTTGATCATGACCGGCAAGCTCTTCGAGCATGTCCGATCGCGGCGCCATCATCGCGGTCATGGCTTCCGACGCGATCGGTCGCGCGGCACCCATTCCGGTACTGCGCATGTTCGATTCCGTCGAGGCGTACGAGTTCTTTTGCGACTACCTGGGATTCGTGGTCGGCTGGGGACACCGGTTCGGCGCCGACTTTCCGCGCTACGCGCAACTCTCGCGGTCGACGGCCACGATCCACCTCAGCGAGCATCACGGCGACGGCACTCCCCGGGATCGGTCGTGTGGATAGCGGTGAACGACATCAACGCGCTGCGCACCGAGTCGGCCGCGAAGCAGCACCGCCCCTGCCGAGCTGGGCGGCCCGGCGGATGGGAGGGATAGGCCCGGCCTCGAACTGGTCGACCCGTCGGGCAACACCTTGCGTTTCGCCCAACCCGACCAGCCGTGGCCGAGCGGGATTTCAGCGGGTGGCGGCGGCAGGTCCGGCACGGTTACCGTTGGTGCTTGTGGAGACCACGCACGTAGCATCCGGCCCGGCGGCGCACCCGGACCCGGACGGTGCGCATCGCTCGGGGTGGCGCGCCCTCGGGATGCCGTCGCTGGTTGCGGGCGTCGGTATCGCAGCCGCGGTGCTGCTGCACTTCCGGGATCCGCACAGCGAGGGTTCCTACGGGATCTGCCCGGTCTACGGGCTGACCGGGTACTACTGCCCGGGTTGCGGCGGGCTGCGCGCTATGCACAACCTCACCGACGGCCACCTCATCGATTCGCTGCACAGCAATGTGCTCGCCGTGCCGCTGGTCCTCGCTTTCATCCTGCTGGTGAGTGATTGGGCGGTGCGCGCCTGGCGTGGTCAGCGCATGCGCTTGCCGCGGATCAGCCGTAGCACGATGTGGGTGATATTCGGCCTGTTCGCGGTGTACTCGGTACTGCGCAACACACCATGGGGAAGTTGGCTGACGCCGGTATGAGCGGCGCGCGACGTGGCATCGGCGAATCTTTCCGCGCCGGCCGGGCAGGCTTCGATCATGAGTGACTCTTTGAAGGACCGCGTCCGCGCGAAGCTACAGCGCCAGCTGGCCGAAGACGGCACTCCGGACGCGGAGCGCGACGATCCGCGGCAGATCGCGGTGGCGGCGGATCTCGATGCGTTGAACGGCGTCGCCGAAGACGACCCGTTGATCGAAGAGCTGGCCACCCGTTATCTCGTTTTCTGAGACCGCGGCAGCGCCGGAGTCAGCCTCCGGACGATAAACCGTTGTAGGGCGGTAGCTGCGGCAGCGGCTCGCTGAGCAGCCAGGCATCCCAGAGCGGGCGCAGCGGGACGAGGCTGTAATGGCCTGCCAGGTCGGTGAACTCCTCGCTGGTGACCGAGGCGTGCCGGTAGCGGACGGTCCATTCCCGGATCAGATCGAAGAACGACAGATCGCCGAGCTCCAGCCGCAGTGCGTGCAAGGCGAGCGCACCTCGCTTGTAGACCCGATCGTCGAACATGCGCTGCGGGCCGGGGTCGCCGACGGTGATGTCCTGCGGCAGCCGTGCCAGATTATGCCTGGCGGCCCGGGCCAGCTGGTCGGCCGTGGGCCCGCCTGCGGCTTCGGACCAGATCCATTCGGCATAACAGGCAAAGCCCTCGTGCAACCAGATGTCGCGCCACTGCCGGATGGTGAGGCTGTTGCCGAACCACTGGTGCGCCAGTTCGTGCGCGACGAGCCGTTCGGCGCCGCGACGGCCGTCGCAGTGGTTGGCGCCGAAGATCGAAATGCCTTGGGCCTCGATGGGGATTTCCAGCTCGTCGTCGGTGACGACCACTGTGTATCCCTCGAAGGGGTACGGGCCGAAACGCTCGGTGAACAGGTCCATCATTTGCGGCTGGCGGCCGAAATCATGGTCGAAGGCGGCGCGCAGCCGGGCGGGCACGATGGCCTGCATCGGTACCGAGCCGTGCGTGGAATCGATCCGATGTTTCTGGTACGGGCCGATCTGGATGGTGGCCAGGTAGCTCGACATCGGCTCCGACTGTTCATAGACCCAGGTGGTCTGGCTCGCCTTGGTCTGTTTGCGCATCAGGGTGCCATTGGCCAGCGCGTAGTAGGGGGTGTCGGTGGTGATCGAAATCCGGTAGCTGGCTTTAGAACTCGGATGGTCGTCGCAGGGGAACCAGGACGCGGCGCCATTGGGCTGGCTGGCCACCAGCGCACCCTCGGTCAGTTCTTCCCAGCCCACCTCGCCCCATGGACCGTGCACCGGTCGCGGAATCCCGCTGTACTGGACAACCAGCGACAGCACCCCACCCGCCGGAATGCCGTGCTGCGGCGTGAGGACCAGCTTGCCGTGCTGGTGTACATATTTTGCCGGCTTCGCCCCGTTAACGAACACCTTGGAGACGGTGAGTGATTGGGAAAGGTCCAGCGCGAACCGGGGCCGGACGGCGGTGGTCACGGCGGTGATCTCGGCGCGGCCTGCCAGCCGGTTGCTGGCTACCTTGTAGACGAGGTCGAGTTCATACCGTGATACCCGGTAGCCGCGATTTCCGTTCTGCGGCAGGTACTCGTCGATGGGCTCTTCGTAGAACTTGCCCGGCATCAGCGTGCTGCCCCGGCCTCGCTCGGCTTCGGCACCGGACTCGACCACGGTGCGATCGGATTGCCCCACCAGCGGGTGGACGGCGGCACTGAGTCACCGCGCATGACCAGCGAGGCAGGGCCGATGGTCGCGCCGTCACCGATGGTCGCCGCGGGTAATGCGACGCAATGCGGGCCGAGGGTGGCGCCCGCGCCGAGGGTGACGGTGTCCATGGCCATGATTCGATCGTGGAAGAGGTGGGTCTGCACCACGCAGCCCCGCTCCACGGTTGCGCCATCGCCGAGAGTCACCAGGTCCGCCTCCGGTAGCCAGTAGGACTCGCACCATACCCCGCGGCCGATGCGCGCGCCGAGTCCTCGCAGCCAGAGATTGAGCACCGGCGTACCGGTTGCGGCGCGCGCGAACCATGGTGCGGCAACGGTTTCGACGAAGGTGTCGGCAACCTCGTTGCGCCACACGAACGAACTCCACAGCGGGTGTTCCTCAGCCCGAATGCGGCCGACCAGCAACCACTTTGCGGTGATGGCGCTCGCGCAGGCCACCGCGCCCGCGGCCATGAGCACCAGGCCGCTCAGCGTCGCGGCGGCCAGATAGCCGATCGATTGCGCGGTCCATGCCAGGGTGAACAGCACGCCGAGCCCGATAGCGAAGGTCACCAGCACCGGGAATAGCCTGCACGTTTCGACGACGGCGCGGGCCAGTTTGAGGCGCAGCGGCGGATGGAAGGTGCGTTCGGCATCGCCGGTCTCGGAGGCGCGGCGCAGCCGAACCGGTGGGCTGCCGAGCCAGGAGGAGCCTGCCTTGGACTTGGACGGTGCCGCGGAAAGCACGGCGACCAGACCGTTTTTCGGCACCCGCCGTCCGGGGGCCGTCATCCCGGAGTTGCCGAGGAACGCGCGTTTGCCGATCTTCGCGTCGCCGATGCGCAGCCAGCCGCCGCCGAGTTCGTAGCTGGCGATCATGGTGTCATCGGCGAGGAAAGCTCCGTCGGCGACGGTCGTGAATTTCGGCAGCAGCAGCACCGTCGACGCCTCGACGCTCTTGCCGACCTTCGCGCCGAGCAGGCGCAGCCACACCGGGGTGAGCAGGCTGGCATACAGCGGGAACAGGAAGTTGCGCGCCGAATCCAGTAGTCGCTCGGTGGCCCAGGCCTGCCAGCCGACGCGACTGCGCACGGGGTGATGACCTTCGACGAGCCCGATACTGAGCAGCCGCACCGCGACCAGCGTTGTCACCGCGTAGACAAAGAGGCTCAGCAGCGTGGCGACGGGCAGGATCGCGAAGCCGCGGCCGAGCGCGCCTACCAGGGTGCGGGCGTCGCGGAGGAACCACGCGATGAACGCGCCGCCCGCGGCGAGTCCGAGAATCGGCATGGCGGCCAGCGCCATCGAGGTCACGCCGAAGATCGCGATCCAGTGCGCGGCCCGTGCTGGGGTGTGGTCGGGCCAGCGATGCTGGGCCTTGCCGACCTTCGTCGCGGGCGAGCCTGCCCATTCCTGTTCTGCCTTGACCTTGCCCGAGACCGCGGAGCCCGGTGCGATCTCGGCGTTCTTGCCGATCTTGCTGCCGGGCAGCAGGATCGACCGCGCACCGATTACCGCGCCAGGACCGATGACGATCGGTCCGATGCGCACCACATCGCCGTCGATCCAGTATCCGGACAGGTCGACCTCGGGTTCCACGCTGCAGCCGTCGCCGAGTGCGAGCATTCCAGTCACCGGCGGCAGGGTGTGCAGGTCGACGCCGGTGCCGATTTTCGCGCCGAGTGCGCGCGCGAAAGGCACCATCCATGGTGCGCCGGAGAGGCTTTCGGCCCCACTGGCCTCCGACAGCCGGACCGCGGCCCACAGGCGCAGGTGCACCGATCCGCCGCGCGGATAACTGCCCGGCGATACGCCGCGCAACAGCACGCGGGCCCCGGTCACACAGATGACCATGCGGCCGGGCGGGGAGATAAAGAGTAGGAATGCGGCAAGAGTCCACCACCAGGACAGGTGCGGCAACCACAGCAGTGAGCCGGACCGGCCCGCGATGTTTCCGACGATCGCGAGCCAGGTGAGCCACTGCATGCCCGTCAGGGTCGAGAGCGCAACGGTCGCCAGCACCTGGATCCATTGGGCGCGCAGCGGAGTCGGACGCACGACACGAGTTTCGGTGGCCGCCGTCGGTGCGGTCTCGTCCAGCAATTCGGCGAGCGCGCCGAGGCGGGGATGGTCATAGAGATCGGCGACCGCGATGCGCGGGTAGCGTTCGCGCAGCGCGGTGACCAGTTGTGCGGCCGCGAGTGAGCCGCCGCCGACGTCGAAGAAATCGGTATCGGGGCTGGTGACCTCGGCGCCGAGGATCGCATCCCACAGGTCGGCAACCCATTGCTCAGTGGCGGTGAGTTCGTGGCTCGGGGTTTCGGTCTCGTTCGGCAGCGGCCAGGGCAGTGCGTCGCGGTCGACCTTGCCCGAAGTGCGGGTGGGCAGTTCGGGGACCACGGCCAGGCGTGGGACCAGTGGTGCCGGGAGTTGTTCGGCGAGTACAGCTCTGGCGGCGGAGAGGTCGAAGTCGACGGCGGTGCCGGTCAGATAGCCGACCAGGATCTTGTTGCCCGCCTTGGTGGTTCGGATCGCCGCGGCAGCGCCGGTCACTCCGGGCAGATGCTGCAGCGCGTTGTCGATCTCGCCGAGTTCGATGCGGCGGCCGCCCATTTTGATCTGGTCGTCGGCACGGCCGAGGAAGACCAAGCCCGCGCGGTCGTTGCGGACCAGGTCACCACTGCGGTAGGCGCGGTCCCAGCCCACCGACGGCAGCGGAGCGTATTTCTCGGCGTCCTTCGCCGGATCGAGATAGCGGGCCAAACCGACCCCGCCGATCACCAGTTCGCCGGATTCGCCCTCGCTCACCGGATTTCCGTCCGCGTCGACGACGGTGAGATCCCAGCCGTCGAGTGGAAGCCCGATCCGAACCGGGAAACCGCCGTCCAACAGCGCCGCGCAGGCGACGACCGTTGCTTCGGTGGGGCCGTAGGTATTCCACACCTCACGGTCGGAATCTCCGTTTCCGGCAAGGCGTTCGGCGAGTTCCGGTGGCACCGCCTCGCCACCGAAGATCAGCAGCCGGACGGGGTCGAGTGCCTCGGCGGGCCAGGTCGCGGCCAGGGTGGGAACCGTGGAGACGATGCTGATCTCCCGGCGCACCAGCCAGGGGCCGAGGTCGGCTCCGGTGCGAACCAGGGCGCGTGGCGCGGGCACGAGGCAGGCGCCGTTGCGCCAGGCCAGCCACATTTCCTCGCAGGAGGCGTCGAATGCGACCGAGAGCCCGGCGAGCACCCGGTCGCCCGGTCCGATCGGGGCGTCCCGCAGGAACAGTCGTGCCTCGGCGTCGACGAACGCGGCGGCGTTGTGGTGGGTGACAGCGACACCCTTCGGGGTGCCGGTGGAACCGGAGGTGAAGATGATCCACGCGTCGTCACCAGGGGTGGGGCGCAGGGGCGAGTCATCGATGGTGTCGGCGGCGGTCGAGTCGGCTCCCGCCGCGATCCGTTCGGCGCCTTCCGCGGTCGTCTTGATGCCCGCCCCGGTCACGATCGCGGTGACCTTCGCCTCGCCGAAGACCAGCCTGGCGCGTTCGTCGGGGTCGTCGGCGTCGACCGGCACGTAGGCGGCGCCCGCGTGCAGGATGGCCAGGATAGTGACGTAAAGCTCATGGGTGCCCGACGGCATCCGCACGCCGACTCGGTCGCCGGGCCGCACGCCGGCCGCGATCAGCCGAGCGGCTCCGGTCGCGATCTCGGCGCGCAACTCGGTATAGCTGAGCACCACGGTGCCGTCATCGATGGCGGCGGCGTTGGGGTAGGCGGCGGTGGTGCTGGTCAGGATGTCGACAAGGGTTCTGACCTGCGGAGCGAGCCCGGCGCGCCGGAGCGGATCCGAGGTGATCGGGTCCTCGCCCGCAATGGCGTCGACCTGCGGCTGCAGCATCACGTCCTGCCCACCTCTCATAGACCTGCCTAGCGCTTCACGAGTGTTGTTTCACAAGAGGGTTACCAATCGGCAAACGCCATGGTGACCAACAGTCCACGGTACCTGCGGTACCGGGCTTTCGTCGTTCAACGAACCGGGTGGTCGGTCGCCTCAGTCGTCGTATCCGAGGGCTTTCAGCGTCAGGCGACGCAGGGTCTTTCGTTCCTCGTCGTCGAGGCGGCGTAGCACCTTGGCGGTGGCCTGCTCGATCACCTCGTCGGTGCGGCGCCGCTCGGCTTTACCGGCCTGGGTGATGGATAGGCGGTATTTGCGGCGATCGCCCGGATCGCGCGTGCGGACCACGAAACCCGCCTGCTCCAGCCCGTCGATCATCCGGACGACCTCGCTGCGATCGATGTGCATCGCGTCCGACACCTGTTGCTGGCTGAGTTCGTCGTTGTCTTCCAGGTGAACCAGCACCCACTGATCGCGCAATGACGTGCCGACCTCGTTTTTGAGCGCCTGATGCAGCTTGCCGAACACATACGTCGGGAAACGCAGTAGGCCGGGCGGGTGCTCGGAATCGGCAGTCATCCTGAAATTCTACCTATTGTTGAGAACGTAGATTGTTGATAACCTCCGCAATCTACAAACTCAACAGATTGGGGAGGGTCCATGACGGACACTCGGAACGCGGCCACCGCAGGTCGAGCCGCACTGGAACCGATCACCGCACAGGTGTGGCGGGTAGCCGGTGTTGTGGTCTTCGGCGCGGTGATGGGCATGTTGGACACCTCGCTGGTGAATATCGGGCTCAACGTGATCGCGCGCGATCTGGGCGCCGCGCTGGACAGCGCGCAGTGGATCGCCAGCGCCTACCTGCTCGCGCTCGCGGTCACGTTGCCGCTGTGCGGGTGGCTCGGTCGCCGGGTCGGGACCGATCGGGTGTGGCTCGGCGCGTTGGTCGCTTTCACGGTGGTCTCCGGTCTCTGCGCGCTTGCTCCGAATATCGGCTGGCTGATCGGGCTGCGCGTTGTGCAGGGATTGGCCGCCGGGCTGCTGGTGCCCGCCGGACAGACGTTGATCGGCCGGGTCGCGGGTCCACAGCGGCTGGGGCGGGTGATGAGCGTGGTCGGGATCGCGGTGGTCGCCGCGCCCGCGATCGGGCCGACCATCGGCGGCGTGCTCCTGGCCGAGCTGTCGTGGCAATGGCTGTTCCTGATCAATATTCCGTTCGGCGCGGTGGCTTTTGTCCTCGCACGGCGCGTGCTGCCGCGCGAGGACGTGCGCGGCAGCGGTGAGCCGTTCGATGTCGCGGGGTTCGTGCTGATCGGGGCCGGGCTTTCGCTACTGGTCTACGGACTCGGCGAATTCGGTAGTCGGGGCAGGCTTGCCGCGGTGTCGGTGTGGGTTCCCGTGCTGGTCGGCGCGGTCGCGCTCGGTGGCTTCGTCCTGCGCTCGGTGCGCGGGCGCGGGCCGCGGGTCCTCGATGTCGGCCTGTTCCGCAATCCGATCTTCGCGACCGCGAACGTGGCCAACTTCTTCGCAGGCGTGGCGATGTTCGGGTCGATGCTGTTGCTGCCCTTGTATTTCCAGCTACTGCATGGCAAAGGGTTGATCGCCACCGGGCTGTCGCTGTTCGCGTTCGGTCTCGGCGGCATCGTCGCGCTGCCGGTATCGGGACGGCTGACCGACCGCTACGGGGGTGGTGTCGTCGCGGTGGCGGGCAATGCGTTGATCGTCGCGACAACGGTGTCGTTCGCGCTGTCGGACGCCTCGCTGAATCCCCTACTTGTGCAGGCGTTGTTGCTGGTCAGAGGGATTGCTGCGGGACTGACCGGAATGCCCATCGTTACGGCGGCCTATGCGGCAGTCGGTCGCGAGCAACTCCCGGATGCCGCGTCGTTCGTGAATATCGTGCAGCGGGTGGGTGGCGCCGTCGGTGCGGCATTGATGGCGGTCGTCCTCTATCGTGCGGCCGCGGCGGGTGTGTCCATCGATGTGAGCTTCCAGCGGTCGTTCGGGTGGTTGACCGGTGCGGGAGCCGTCGCGCTCGTTGCATCGATCCTCTTGTGGCGCAAGGAAAAAGGGTGACCTAGGCGGCCGAGGCTGCAGTGCCGATACCGAGGGCAGCGAGGACAGCCGCGCTCGCCTGCTCCAGGCGAGCGCGGACCTTCGGCCTGCGTAGCATCGCCACGGCGCGCGAGGCAGCGATCGCGAGCAGCACCATCTCCACCGCGGCGATGCTCGATTCGACCGCGCCGAGGGCGAGGGTGTTGGCGAAGGTGACGTCGGTGAGGAACTGGGGCAGCACCGCCAGGTAGAACAGACCGACCTTCGGGTTGAACATGCACGACACCAGCCCTGCGGCGAATGCCGAGCGAATCGAGGCGGGGGAAGCGGAATTCGCCTGCGCGGTAACCGCTTCGGCCGGGTCGAGGGCGGCCCGCCGCTGTCGCCGGTGATCGATGAGCGCCCGAACTCCCAAGTACACCAAGTAGATTCCGCCGACGATCTTCAGTGCGCGATAGGCCGTCGCCGACTGCTCCAGCAAAGCTGCGACGCCCGCCGCGACCACAATGGCCCATCCGATGCCGCCGAGCGCCGATCCGATCGCTGCCGCGATCCCGGGTCGCGCGTCCACGATCGAGAAGCGCAGCACCAGGAACGAATCGGGGCCGGGCGTGATGGACAGCAGCACGCACAGGCCGACGAAACTGAGCAGCAGGGAAAGCGTCACTCACCGAGGGGACCGCACATCACGACATGGCGCAACCGGGTTTCGGCGTGTCGAAACCATGCTCGCCTTCTCCTGGTCGCGAGTGTGGTGTTTCCGATTCCGGTTGACAGCGGCCGGTGCGGTCTGCCAATCTCGGTGCAGGTCATGAGTACCAGCATCAAGCCCTGGCTAGCTGGTCGGCAACCCTCCTCCGCGGTGGGGTGCTCCAGGTGACGACCTGGCCGCCGCCCGACCGGGCGCGGCAAGCGCGGACTCGTCAACCCCCTTGGTTCCGGGTCCCATAGCCGACGGGATTTCGTGATGACTGCTGTGGTGGAGCAGACCTGCGCCGCCCTCGCCCGGGTCTCCGGCGACGATCTGCGGGTGCCGCTCGTCCAGGGCGGAACGACCACCTACGCGAACTTCGACTACGCCGCAAGCGCACCGGCATTGGCGCAGGTCACCGACCGAGTGCAGCAGTTGCTGCCGTTCTACGCGAGCGTGCACCGGGGTGCGGGCTACGCCTCGCGGATCTCCACCGAGTGCTACGAGGCGGCGCGCGGTTCGGTGGCCGGATTCTTCGATGCCGACGACGACCAGGTGGTGGTGTTCACCCGCAACACCACCGACGCGCTGAACCTGCTCGCCGCCTGTGTACCCGGCGACACCGTGGTGCTGGATATCGAGCACCACGCCAACTTCCTGGCGTGGACGCGCAATGGCCGCCGGGTAGTCCGGGCCGCGGACACCGTGGCCGAGACCATCCGGCTGCTGGTCGCCGAACTGTGCAGCAAGCCCGCCGCGCTGCTCGCGGTCACCGGGGCCTCCAACGTCACCGGCGAGGTGCTGCCATTGGAGCGACTGGCCACCATCGCACACCAGTGTGGTGCGCGCATCCTGGTCGATGCCGCACAGTTGGCTCCGCATCGCCGAATCAGTCTGCGCGACAGCGGCATCGACTATCTCGCCTGCTCCGGGCACAAGCTGTACGCGCCCTACGGCGCGGGTGTGCTCGTCGGGCGGCGCGATTGGCTGGATGCCGCCGACCCGTATCTGGCAGGCGGTGGCGCGGTTCGCGAAGTCACCACCACAGGCGCCGACTGGGCCCCGGCACCGCAGCGCCACGAGGCAGGCTCCCCGAACGTCCTCGGCGCGGCCGCGCTCGCCGCCGCCTGTGACGCGCTCTGTGCGATCGATCCCGAAACCCTCGCCACCCACGAACGCCTGCTCGCCGACCGACTCCGCGCCGGCCTGTCCGCCATTCCCGGCGTCAACCTGCTGCGCATCTGGGACGACAGCCCTGACACCGTCGGCATTGTCGCCTTTACCCTGGACGGCTTCGTCCCCGGCCACGTCGCCGCCTATCTCTCCGCCGAACACGGCATCGGCATCCGCGACGGCCGCTTCTGCGCCCACCCGCTGCTGGCCCGCCTCGGTCTCGACGGCGCACTGCGCGCCAGCATCGGCCTCGGCACCAGCTCCACCGACGTCGACCGCCTCGTCGAGGCCATCGCAGCCCTTGTCGAATCCGGCGCTACCTGGAACTACGCCGCCACCGACGGCCTATGGAACCCCACCCCCGAAACCCGCCCCTTCACCAGCCCCGACACCGCTGTCGGCGCCGCACCCTGCCACCTCGGCTGACCGAACTTCGGGGGTGGGATGTGCTGCTACTCGGCGAGCCATTCCCCGTCGAGATCTTCTTCAACACCCTGGACGTCGGGTAACCGGGCTCATTCGCCGAGGGCGTTCGGGCGGTGGTAGCGGCCGTTGTAATAGAGCAGCGGCGCGGCGGCCGGTTTTTCATCGGTGTTGTCGTGGACGCGGGTGACCAAGCCGACGGCGAAGGTGTGGTCGCCGATGGGGATGAGCTGCTGGAGAACGGCGCGGACCCAGATGGGGGTGCCGTGCAGGACCGGCTCGCCGGTGTCGAGGGTGGTCCACAGCGAGCGGTCGGTGAAACGTTCCGCCGCGGCGCGCGCGAAGCGCTGGGCCAGGTGGTGCTGGTGTTCACCGAGGAAGTGGATGACCACCGAATCGGCTTTCAGCAGGGCAGCGATGCTCGACGAGGTGTGTGCGATGTTGAAGGAGACCAGCGGGGGTTGCAGCGACAACGACGCGAAGGATGTCGCGGTGAAGCCGACCGGGCCGGTCTCGGAGCAGAGGGTGACGACCGTGACGCCAGCGGGATAGTGGCGCATAGAGGCGAGGTATTGCTCGGCGGTAATGCCGCTCAGATCGTCGGGAATCCGGAAATTAGAGGCGGGCCGTTGTGCTTCGGTCACATGTCGAAGCTACGCCCGGTTCGAGAGTGTTGGGCGCCGACGTCGTTGTTCGATTGATGTTCTCACCGGCTGCTGTGCTGCTCGCCCGGCGTGATCGCGATCGGTCGAGATTCAATCCACGTCGATCGGAAGTCCGGCGGTGATGCGCACCAGTTCGCGAAAAGACGTGCGGAATACGGTGCTCGGATGACCGCCTGCGGCCCATAGCTCGTGATGGCAGGAGAGCGCGGTATCGACCCAGGTAGGCAGGTTTGTGGGGTGTCCCACCGGAGCGATACCACCGATCGGCTGGCCGGTGACCTCCTGCGCCATCGCGGCGGGCGCGTGGGTCAGTGTTCCCTCGAGACGTTCACCGGTGTTGCGCAGGTCGACCTGATGCGCGCCGGAAACCAGCAGCAGCACCGGGTCTTCGTCGAGCAGGAATACGAGTGATTTTGTGATCGCTCCCACCTCGACGCCGAGTGCCCGCGCGGCATCGGCGGCGGTGGGTGTCGGTGCGGGCTGCGTGACGATCACACCGTGATGGCCGCGCGCGATCAACGTGTCCGCGACCCGGCATGCGACCGGTGGTAGGGACCTGCGCATGAAACAAGAGTAGAGCGATTGCGGGCGGTACGCCGGGTGAGTGAATCGGTCAGTAATCCGGGTAGCCGTCGGAGGGCCCGAGCATGGCGTCGATGCGCGACCGGGTGATCCGTGCGAGCTCGGTGACGACGCGTCGCGAGAACTGTTCGTGCACAACCGCATCGAAGGCGCGATGCAGATCGAGCTGGGAGAGCGCGAGCAGTTCGACATCCGCCTTGGCCAGCAGCGCGTCCCGGTCCGGGAACGGACGAGCGTCGGCGATCGTGGCTGCCCAGGTGACATTGCTGCAGCATTCGAACAGAGCATGTACGGCGCGGCCGCGACTGATCGTGTTGAAGCGGTCGAGACCGATTCCTTGATGCATCAGCATGATGACCTCCGAGCCCGGCGAGCAAGTTTGCTGATTCGTTCCATCATGGAGCCGACGGCGGGCGAGGACCAGCGCGGCGCACCGTTCTTTGCACAGCGTTTACATGCGGCGTTCCGGGCGCAGTGCCGCTGGGTGCCGGCATTTCCGGGATCCGGAGTGTTGGTCTCCCTTCGGCTCGATACGCTGTACAAATGACTGATTGGCAGGCTTTCACCGTCGAAACCAAGGATCACGTCGCCCAGGTGACGCTGACCGGTCCGGGCAAGGGCAATGCGATGGGCCCGGATTTCTGGCGTGAGCTGCCGGAGATCTTCCATGGCCTCGACGCTGACCCCGAGGTGCGCGCGATCGTGCTCACCGGCTCCGGCAAGCACTTCTCCTACGGTCTCGACCTGGGCGCGATGGCGGGCACGTTCGGTTCGGTGTTGGCCGATAAGGCGTTCGCCGCGCCGCGCACCGATTTCCTGTACGAGGTGCGCCGGATGCAAGCCGCGGTGACCGCGGTGGCGGACTGCCGCAAGCCGGTTATCGCCGCGGTGGCGGGTTGGTGCATCGGCGGCGGGCTCGACCTGATCGCTGCCGTCGATATCCGCTACGCGAGCGCGGATGCGAAGTTCAGCCTGCGTGAGGCGAAGGTGGCGATTGTCGCCGATATCGGGTCGCTGCACCGGCTGCCCGGCATCATCGGTGAGGGGCACCTGCGCGAGCTCGCCTTCACCGGCAAGGACATCGACGCCGCGCGCGCCGAGAAGATCGGCCTGGTCAACGACGTGTTCGCTGATCGGGACGCGGTGCTCGACGCGGCACATGCCACTGCACGCGAGATCGCGGCGAACCCGCCGCTGGTGGTGCAGGGCGCGAAGGACGTACTCGAGCAGCGGACCAAGGACCAGGTGGCCGCAGGGCTGCGCTATGTGTCCGCGTGGAACTCCGCATTCCTGCCCTCGGAGGACCTCACGGAGGCCATTCAGGCGGTGTTCGAGAAGCGGGCACCGGAGTTCAAGGGACGGTAAAGGCCGGTAAAACGCTTGCCCTAGCCGCAGGCTCGTCTACATACTTGCATCACACAACTAATTGATTCACGCAAGTAAAGGTAGGGCCGAGTGGACGCTGACGACCAGTCGGTCGAAACGATCGCGATCCAGCTCACCCGGCTGCAGCGGCACCGCGACCGAGTCGCGGCGCAGTTGCGCACCAAGGACGGCGTGGATCCCGCGGCATTCGCGATCCTGTTCCGGCTGCTCTGCGACGGGCCGATGCGCTCGGGCGCCCTCGCCGAGGCGGTGCATTCGGACGCCTCGACAGTCAGCCGCCAGGTCGCGCAGTTGGTGGACCGGCAATTGGTCGAGCGGCAGGCCGATCGATCCGACGGCCGTGCCACTGTGCTGGTCGTCACCGAGCCCGGCCGCGCCCTTGCGGAGCAGATCCGCAGGCGCAGGCACGAAAACCTGACCAGGGTGATGGCGGCTTGGACGCCGCAGGACCGGGCCCTCTTCGCCGGGCTGCTGCGGCAGTTCGTCGACGATTTCGAGCAGGCCAAACCCGGCATGCTCGCGGCCATCCGCGGCAACCAGGACTTGTACAACAGTGAGACGGAGAACGATTCGTGACCGCACCGGCAACCGTGGAGGAGTCCACCGGTTTCACCCACCGGCAGATCTTGACCATTCTCAGTGGCCTGATGCTCGGCATGCTGCTCGCGGCGCTGGACCAGACCATTGTGTCCACCGCGATCCGCACTATCGCCGATGATCTCAACGGCTATTCGATGCAGGCCTGGGCGACCACGGCCTACCTGATCACCGCGACGCTGGCGACGCCGCTGTACGGCAAGTTGTCGGACATGTTCGGCCGCAAGCCGTTCTTCATGGCCGCGATCACCATCTTCGTGGTCGGCTCGCTGCTGTGCACACTGGCGCAGTCGATGTACCAGCTCGCGGCATTCCGCGCGTTCCAGGGGCTCGGCGCGGGTGGCTTGATGTCGCTGGCGCTGACCATCCTCGGCGACATCGTCGGTCCACGTGAACGCGCCAAGTATCAGGGGTACTTCCTCGCGGTGTTCGGCACCTCCAGCGTGGTCGGCCCGGTGCTCGGCGGCGTGCTCGCAGGTCAGGACACCATTCTCGGGGTCAGCGGATGGCGCTGGGTCTTCCTGGTCAACGTGCCGGTCGGGCTGATCGCGCTCGGCGTCGTATCCAAGGTGCTCAAGCTGCCCAAGCGCCCGCATTCCACCGACCGGGTCGACTGGTGGGGCGCGTTCGTGCTCGCGGTCGGGTTGGTGCCGCTGCTCATCGTCGCCGAACAGGGCCGCGAATGGGGTTGGGCCAGTGGGCGTTCGGTGCTCTGCTATGCGATCGGCATCCTCGGCATCATCGGGTTCGTCCTGGTCGAGAAGGCGTTGAAGGACAAGGCGCTGATCCCGCTGCGGATGTTCACCAACCGCACCTTCGCGCTCGGCGTTGTCATCTCCTTCGTTGTCGGCGCCGCGATGTTCGGCGGAATTTCGTTGCTGCCGCAGTATCTGCAGGTGGTGCGTGGTGCGAGCCCCACGCTGGCGGGTCTACAGATGTTGCCGATGGTGCTCGGGCTGATGACAGGTTCGGTCGTGTCCGGACAACTGATCTCGCGCACCGGCCGCTACCGGGCCTTCCCGCTGATCGGTGCGTCGATGCTGACGCTCGGCCTGTTCTTGCTGCATTTCCTCGACGCCGACAGCCCGCTGTGGCTGGTCATGATCTTCATGGCCTGCACCGGCTTCGGCCTCGGCAACCTGATGCAGCCCTTGACCCTCGCGGTGCAGAATGCGTTGCCGCCCAAGGACATGGGCGTGTCCACCGCTGCCGCCACCTTCTTCCGGCAGATCGGCGGCACGCTGGGTGTCGCGGTGTTCCTCTCGATTCTGTTCGCGCAGTTGACCCCGAACATCTCCACCGAGATGAAGTCCGCGGCCACCGATCCGACCTTCCAGCACGCGGTCGTTCAGGGCGCGCAGGGCAGCAACCCCGCTGATGCCGCACTCGCGAAGGGCCTGCTCGCCCAGGACACGTCGGCGGCGAGTGAGGTGCTGAAGGACAGTTCGATCATCCAGCAGCTGAACCCCGACCTGGCGCGGCCGTTCAAGGTCGGGTTCGCCGAATCGATGTCGACGGTGTTCCTGACGGCGACCGCGGTCGCACTGCTCGCGCTGATCCTGGTGCTGTTCTGGAAGGAGGTGCCGCTGCGGATGCTGAGCGGGATCCAGGCCGCCAAGGGCGACGCGGCGGAATCGGCGAACGGTGCGGGACCGGATGTCGTGGAACGGACGGGACTGCCGCTCGCAGGTGGCGAGGTCTTGAATCCGTCGGAAGATTCGGTCGAAGCCGTGGCGATGTCGGGCAACGGTGCGGCGAGTTCGAACGGCGCGGTGAAGTCGAACGGTGCGGCGAGTTCGAACGGCGCGGGGCCGCACACGGTAGGTAGCGCCGACTCGGCGTGAACCCACCACCTTGTCGCCGCCTGGTTCCGCCGGTCTCGTCGGTGCCGGGCGGCGGCATCCTGGTCGTCGCGATCCTGGCCGCCGCGGGCGTCACCCGCACCGCAATCATCAGGCCCTGCGCCGGGAGGAGTTTCCGGTGGGGTGACGCGACGGTGCGGGGATCGGCGCGAGCAGCGTGGGTTACGGTCGCGTCGTGACGATGTTGTGGGTGCGCTGACCATGCACTACCTCCGGGACCGGCTACGGCGGCTGCCGTCGGCGATCGGTTACTTGGTCATCGGCAGCGTCACCTCGGTCTTGTCCCTTCTTGCCGTGATCGGACTGTTGCTGGTGGTCGCGCTGAGCCTGGTCGGTATCGGGATTCCGGCGATACCCGAGGCGCTGCGGGTGCTGCGATCCCTGACCGGAGTCGAACGCCGCCGGGCGGCTCGGCGGCTCGGCGAGCCCATCGAAGCGGTCTATCGGCCGATGGAAGGCGACCTGTCCAGGCGCCTGGTCACCGCATTCACCGATCCGGCCAATCGCCGCGATATCGGGTGGTTGCTGCTGCATGCGACGACCGGAATCTATGTCGGGGGACTGGCTGTCGCGCTGCCGCTGAGCGCCCTCAATCAGCTGGTGATTCCGGCGTATTGGCGGTTGGTTCCCGCCGGCGCGGTCGACAACTTCGGTATGGCGGTCGACTCCTGGCCGACGGCGTTGCTGAGCATGCTGATCGCGGTCCCGGTCGGGGCCGTGGCTTTACAACTGCCCGTGATCGCGGGCTGGCAGGCAACGGCGGCCAGGATACTGCTCTCGCCACCGGAGGATGTCCTGCTGGCAGACCGGGTGGCGGCGCTGACCGCGACACGGGCGGCCGCGCTGGATGCGCACGGCGCGGAGTTACGCCGGATCGAACGCGATCTGCACGACGGTGCGCAGGCCAGGATCGCCGCGGTGATCATGCAGCTCGGCCTGGCCGACCAATTGCGCGAGCAGGATCCGGAAGCGGCACAGGGATTAGTACGCAAAGCGCAGGACACCGCGACGGCGGCGTTGGCCGAGCTGCGAGATGTGGTGCGCAGCGTGTACCCGCCGGTGCTCTCGGACCGCGGGCTGGCGAGCGCGATCTCGGCGCTCGCCGCCCGCAGTCCCATCCCGGTCGTGCTCGACCTGAGCCACGCGGGCAGGCGGCCGGCCGCTGTCGAGGCGGCCGCCTATTTCGTCATTGCCGAGGCGCTCACGAACGCCACCAAACACTCTGGCGCCGAATCTATTTCGATCGTGCTCGGCGGTGTGTCGGAGGTACTGGCGATCGAGATCTCCGATGACGGCGTCGGCGGCGCCCGGGAGGCCTACGGCGGCGGGCTCGCAGGCATCCGGCGGCGGGCCGCGGCGCTCGACGGCCGGATGGAGCTGACCAGTCCTGACGGTGGCCCTACTGTGTTGCGGGTGGAGCTGCCGTGCGGGTCATGATTGCCGAGGACGATGCCCTGCTGCGCGAGGGTCTCGTGCTGCTGCTGAGCACCGCGGGCATCGAGGTGGTCGCGGCGGTCGACAATGCCGACGACTTCCTTGCCGCGGTGGCCGCCGATCGACCGGACGCCGTGGTCGTCGATGTCCGGCTGCCACCGACCTTCACCGACGACGGGCTGCGTGCGGCGGTCCGCGCCCGCGCCCTACATCCTGGCCTTCCGGTGCTCGTGCTGTCGTCGTATGTGGAGGACAGCTACGCCGCGGAACTGCTCGGTGACGGTGCGGGCGGCGTCGGCTACCTGCTCAAGGAACGAGTCGGGAAGGTCGACCGCTTCCTGGATTCGCTGCGCCGGGTCGCCGACGGCGGCACCGCGATGGACCCCGAGGTGATTTCGCAATTACTGGTGCGCCGCACCGCGGATGACCCGCTCGGTGCGCTCACCGCCCGGGAACGGGAGGTGCTCGCGCTGATGGCGGAGGGGCACAACAACACGACGATCGCCCAGCGGCTGGTGGTCGGTGAAGGCGCTGTGCACAAGCACATCCGCAGTATTTTCGCGAAGCTCGGGCTGTCGGCCGATGAGGTGGGCCACCGGCGGGTGCTCGCGGTGCTCGCGTATCTGAACGCATGATTTGTCACAGGCCGGCACCCTGAATCGCCTGAACCTCGGTGAGGCTCAGGCGATTACCTGTCCACTGTTGCGGCAAACGGCGGAATCATGGCCCACCCCGATCCGAGATCTGTCGGGACGATGGTGTGGCGGTATCAGTCGGTTCGGCAGGTGACGTCGTCGGTCGGCAGGGTGCCGTCGCGGAGGTAGGTGTTCACCACGTCGTAGGTGCAGGTGTTCGGGTAGTTCCCGAAGATCCAGTGGATCGGGACGTCCTGCAACGTGACCATGCGCGACGCCGATAGGTCGCGGCGCATGGCAACCGCCCCCTGGTGTGTCGTGCGGGTGTCGCCGGTGGACTGGACGATCAGGGCGGGGACCGCATTGCGCACCTGGGTCGGCGGTTCCGCGGGCGGCGCCCAGAAGGCGCACGGGGTGATGTTGTTGGCGAACGCGCCGAAGATCGGTTGGGTCGCGCGAGCGGCTTCGATATTGCGCCAGTACAGCGTTGGGTCACGAGGCGTTGCGACGTCACCGCACATGATGGCCATCTGCGCCGAATTGTCGCGCGGCTTCGCGTCGAGCATGAACGAGAACGCGGTGTCGAGTTCTGGTGCGATCTCGACCGGTTTGCCTTCGGCGGCGTCGGCGACCTGACGGATCTGCCCGGCCAGCGTCGCGTAGTTGTGCGGGTCGTCGAGTCCGATGAACAGCATTATCGGCAGGGTGTGGTCGTCGATGGCGAACTTGCCCAGCCGGATCGGATCCGCGGCCGCGCGTCGGATCAGGTCGAGGATCTTGCCGCGGACCTGTTCTCGGGTGGTGCCGAAGTGGTACTCGCCGTCGCCGGCGGCCATGAAGTCCGCCCACAGGTCCAGCGCGGCCTCGTTGGCGGGGCCCATGTCCTGCATCATGCCGATCGCGCCGTACCGGTCCGGGTCCACGCTGCTGTCCAGCACGATTCGGTCGCTGCGCTCGGGAAACATCTGGGTGAAGACCGCGCCGAGGTAGGTGCCGTAGGAGGTGCCGAAGTAGCTGGCCTTCTCGACGCCGAGCGCGCCGCGGATCACATCCATGTCCCGCGCGGTGTTGCGGGTGGTGAAGTACCGCAGGCGCTCGCCCTCGGTGGCGGCGCAGCGGGCGGCCAGATCGCTCTGCGTGGCAACGGATTCGGCGAAGCCGACGGCATCGACGCCTGCGGATTGCAATCCGAAGCCGCGCGGCCAATGGCAGTCCACTGGCGACGAGCGCCCGACGCCGCGTGGATCCATGCCGATCAGGTCGTAGCGGGCCCGCACGTCGGGGGTCATGCCCGCACTGACCTCGACCATGAAATCGAGTCCGGGGCCGCCGGGGCCGCCGGAATTGGACAGCATTACTCCGTGGCGCCGCGCCGGATCGGTGGCGGCCAGCCGCGAGATCGCCACCGTGATCGTTTCGCCCTGCGGTTCGGAGTAATTCAGCGGCACCGAGATATCGGCGCATTGTGCCCCCGCCGGGTCCAGGCGTGGGTCGTCGCACGATTTCCATTGCAGCTGTTGGCTGTAGAAGCGATCCAGGGGCGCGGGGTGGGCGTCTGCGGGGGCGGTGCAGGCCAGACCGGTGCCCGCGAGGAGGGCGGCCAAGGTGGCCTGGACGGCCATCGTCGCCTTATGGCGTTTCACTGTCGGTTCTCCGATGCTCGATCGAATACGCTGGTAGAGGACTGTGGGTTTCGTTGGTCAGTAGCCGCAGATGGCGACCTTGACGACGTTCTCGACCGCGTCGAACTCCGCTTGGTCGGTCGGCAGTTGATTCGTCGACACCACGACCGCGGTGCCGTCGGAGGCGACGCCGGTGCGGACCTCGAAGCCGGGGATGCTGCCGCCGTGTCCCCAGACCTCTTTGCCGCAGGGCACGGGTCGATGGATCAGTCCGAGTCCGTAGCCGGATCCCGGTTCGCGATCGAACGGCACGGTCTGCTGCATCTCAGCCAATTGCGCTGCGGGCAAGAGCTTTCCGCCGAGCAGCGCGCCGAAGAACCGATTCAGTTCCGCGCCGGTCGAGATCATCGCGCCGGCTGCGCCTGCCCAGGAGGTTTCGGCATTCGTGACATCGATGCGCTGCCCCGCGCTCGAGTGGTAGCCGGACGGATGCGGATCGCGGATTCCGGTGTCGCCCGGCGCGGGAAAGTAGGTGGCCCGCAGGCCGAGCGGTTCGATGATCCGGCGGGTGATCTCGGCGGCGGGCGACCGGCCGGTCACCTTTTCGATCAGCATGCCGAGGACGATGTAGTTGGTGTTGGTGTACTCGGCGCGCGCGCCGGGTTCGTAAGTCGGCGGCATGGCCATCGCCCTGCGGACCAGGTCCGCGGGCTCGAAGCGCTGCCACCGGATAGCTTCGGAGGTGGGGTCGAGCTGGGTGCCCTCGCTCGCTATGCCGCCGTCGACCGTGCCGTGACCGAGGTAGTCGGGTATGCCGCTGGTGTGCTGCATCAACTGCCGCACCGTGATTCGGTTGCCATCGTTCCCATTGCCCTGCACCACGCCGGGCAGGTACCGCTCGATGGGCGCGTCGAGTTGCACCGTACCTTCGGCCACCAACTGCAGGAGCACCGTTGTCACGAAGGTCTTGGTATTGCTGCCGATCCGGACCTGTGCGTCCGCGGCGAATGGTGTGCCGGTCTGCAGATCGCCGACCCCCGCGGTCAGGACTCGATGCCCGCCGGGGCCGTCGATGACCGCCTGAACACCGGGGTAGCCGCGCTCGACGACCTGGTCCAAGGCCTTGACGAGCGCCGGCGACGGCGCCGCAGCCGGGGTGGCGGGCGTCGAGGTGTCAGCACTGCATGCGGTCGCGGCGAAAATCGCCCCCACCGCGATTCCGGACAGCGCAACCTTGGTGGACTTTCGCCGAATGATGTTCATGAGCAGTGATTTCCTCCAGTTCGAGCCCGGGAGTCGTCATTGCTCCCTTTCGGATTCGAGCCTAGGAATTCCGACATCCACCGCCCATGCCACGCGTACCCGAATTCGGGGTACCGGCCGCGGGGGTCGAGCGGTAGTGCCAGCACTACCACTGACGGGTTTCGGCATCGGGTGGCGAAGGTGAAACCTCCCAAGGGCTTGGCCGATCGAACCCTAGGGGTGGCTGTTCAGGGCACTCGAACTCCATAACGTGAACGAGGTCAGAATCGACCTCGCTTTTCAGGAGCAATGAAAATGCGTCTCAAATCCTTCCTTGCCGCGGGCCTGCTGGCCATCGCTGCCGTCGCCGGGGTGTCGACTGCAGCGAGTGCCTCGGCCGCACCGGAATACCGCGCGAGCGCGACCGGCTACTACTACGGCACTTACGCGACATACGGCGCCTGCCGCGCCGACGGTGAATCTCCGGTTACCGGCGGCTGGTACTGGGAATGCCAGGAAACCTGGAGCGGCTGGGATCTGTACATCTATTACTGATCGAATCCGCGGACCAGAGAGGGACATTCGGCTTGTGCCGGGTGTCCCTTTCGCCGTCATGAAAGTCTCATAAGTGCTCTGGTTGAGTGTCATTTCGATGGTGCAGGGTCATCGGTGTTGTCGCGGAGTGGTCAGAGATGGGGAATTCATGCTGAGGTTCGCTGTGCTCGGTGAGGTTCGTGCTTGGCGTGGCGAGACGGAAATCGACCTCGGATCCAGGCAGCGCCGGGCGCTGCTCACCGCGCTGCTGTTGCGTCACGGGCGCACGGCGACCGTCCACGAGTTGGTGGCGGGCCTGTGGGGCGAGCATCCGACACCGAGCGCGGTCGGTGCGGTGCGCAACCACATCCTGCACCTGCGCCGGGTCCTGGAACCCGATCGCCGGGCCGGCGCGCCACCCACCGTGCTCGTCGGTATCGGCGGTGGTTACGCGCTGCGGCTCGAGCCGCACGCGGTCGATGTCGAGCTCGTCGAGGACTGCCTGGCGCAGTACCGCGAGTCCGCCACTCGCGACGGAGTGGAATCGGCAAGGCAGCGTGTGGATACCGCGCTGCGCTTATGGTCGGGCACGCCGCTGGCCGGGCTGCCCGGCCCCTACGCCGACCGGCAGCGCACCCACCTGATCGAACGCCGGGCCGCTCTGCTCGAACAACGCGTCGAACTCGATCTGCGGCTCGGCCGCTACCCCGAAGCCATCGCCGAACTGGCGCCGCTCAGCATCGAACATCCGATGCGCGAACAGACCCGTGCGCTGCTGATGACCGCGCTGTATCACGCGGGCCGCCGAGCGGAAGCGCTCGCCGTGTACGCCGACACCCGACGCATGCTCATCGAGCGGCTCGGCATCGAGCCGGGCAAACGGCTTGCCGATTTGCACCAGCGCATGTTGTGCGCCGAGTTACCTGCACCGGGACTTGTCGAGACAACGCAGGCGCCACTGCCTCTCGCCCGTCGCCCACTGGAGCGCGTCGCCCAGCTGCCCGCGGATATCGCCGACTTCACCGGCCGGGCCGACATGATCCGGCGCATCACCGACCGGCTCACCCGCACCGACCACAGTGCTGTCGCTGTCTGCGCGATCGGCGGCATGGGCGGGATCGGCAAGAGCGCGCTCGCCGTACATGTCGCCCACGGCATTCGGGACCGGTTCCCGGACGGGCAATTGCATGTGGATCTGTACGGATTCACACACCAGCCGGGGCAACACGGGACCGAGCGTTCCGGGACGCCTGCCATTGACACCCTCGGTGATTTCCTGCGCGCCCTCGGGGTACCCGAGGGCGAAATCGCCCCCACCCTCGCGGAGCGTTCGGCCCAATACCGCAGCTGTCTGGACGGCAGGCGGGTGCTCGTCGTGTTGGACAACGCGCGCGACGCCGAGCAGGTCGCCCCGCTGATTCCCGGTACGCCCGGTTCGGCGGTGCTGATCACCAGTCGATCGGCGATGGCCGAGTTGCCCGGCGTACTCGACGTCCGACTCGGTCTGCTCGGCCGGGACGAAGCGCGTGAGCTGCTGGCCACCCTCATCGGCGTCGATCGGGTCGCCGCCGAGCCCACCGCGGTCGAGGATGTGATCGCCGCGTGTGGCGGGCTACCACTCGCGGTGCGGATTATCGGCGCGCGGCTGGCCGCACGGCCGAGCTGGACCGTCGGTTCCCTGGCCGAACGGCTCGTCGACGAACAGCAGCGTCTCGGGCTGTTGCGCACCGGCGATCTGGCCGTGGAAGCGGCGTTCCAATTGAGCTACGACCAGCTGCATGTGGAACAAGCCACCGCATTCCGGATGCTGGCCGTACCCGGCGTCGCCGAGATTTCGCTCGACGGTGCGGCCGCGATCCTGGGTGCGGGCCGAGCGCTGATCGAGCAGGTGTGTGAATCCCTTGTCGATCTCAACCTGATGGAGTCCACCGCACCCGGCCGCTACAGCTATCACGATCTGTCGCGATTGTTCGCGCGTGACCTACCGCCATGTCCCGCAGCCGATCCCGCGTCCGGACCGCTGTCGCGGCTGCTGGATCATTATCTCGCCACCGTGAAAAACGTGGTGGCGGTGTGTAATCCGGGCACCCGACTGCCGGAACATCTACGCAACACCGGCTCGAAGGGGATGTCCTTCGCCGACAGCACGGCCGCGCAAGCGTGGCTGAGCGCGGAACGCCCGAATCTGGTCTCGCTGTATGAACAGGCGGCGCAGGTTGGCGGGGACGCGCTGCCGGTGGCCGCTGACATCGCATGGGCCACTGCGGAATTGATCGATGGTGGGCCCAACTGCCAGGAGTTGGCGCGGGCACTGGAACTACTGCTCGACGCGGCGCTGCTCGCGGGTGACCGCGCGGTCGAATGCCGGGTCAGGGTCGCTCTCGGCGCGATCTTCACCTACGCGCTCGGTGCGATGTGTTCGGGTCGCGATCATCAGCGGATCGCGTTGTCGCTGGGCAGCGACTCGAACACCGATGCCAGGCTGACGGCCTTCGCGGCGCAACTGCTCGCCTCCTCCACTCGAATGGGCGTCGAGGACGCCGCGTCGCTCGCACATGTAGACCGCGCGATCCGATTGGCGCGTCGCGTCGGCGATCCGGCGATCGAAGGCACCTGCCTGGTGCACGCGAGCAAGACATTGTCCGACGCCGGTCGATTCGCCGAGGCCGAGGCGCATGCCCGCAGCGCCGTGGCGCTGGCCGCCGTGATCGGTAATACGGCGCTGGAGGCGTTGGCCACGCATGAGCTGGGAGTGAGCCGTAGCTATCAGGGCGATCATCGCGCCGCGGTGGCACTGTGCGGCGCCGCGGTTCGGCTGGCCAGGCTCAGTGGTGTGCTGCTGCGGGAGGGTTGGGCGCTGGCCCGTCTTGCCCACGTGTACCTGATGGCGGGGCGGTTGACCGAGGCCGAGCCGGTCGTCGATGGCGCGGTGCGGGCGTTGACGCGGGCGACGGGTCCGCTGCACCGTGCACGAGTGCTGGTCCTGCACGGTGTGATCCTGCAAAGGCTCGGGCGGGCGGCGGATTCCGCGCGCGTGTTCCGGGCGGCCGCCGAGATATTCGCACCGATGCCGGATCCGCATCTCACCCACGAGCGGCTCGACCACGAGCTGGAAGCGTCGATCGTGCTGCTGCTGCGCGAACATCTGGATCAGGTCGTCGCCGAGCGTCGATCCCGGTACCAACGCGTCATCGAGCGCCCGTGACTCGGTGCGCGCAGGGGCCGGAAGCATCGAAACGACAAGAGCGGGAAGTCCGTTCGCGCTGGACTTCCCGCTCTTGTGTGCCGGGGAATCAGTGGCCGCCGTTGTCCTGCAGCCGCTTGATGGAGGCCTCCACCTCGGCCTCGGCCTCGGCGCGGCCGACCCACTCCGAGCCCTTGACGAACTTGCCCGGCTCGAGGTCCTTGTAGCGCTCGAAGAAGTGCTTGATCGCCGCCAGCTCGAACTCCGGCACATCGGCCAGGTCCTGGATGTGGTCCCAGCGCGGGTCGCCCGCGGGAACACAGAGCACCTTGTCGTCGCCGCCGGCTTCGTCGGTCATCTTGTACATCGCGACCGGACGCACCTCGATCAGCACGCCGGGGAACACCGAATCGGGGAGCAGGACCAGCGCGTCCAGCGGGTCACCGTCCTCACCGAGGGTGTTTTCGATGTAGCCGTAGTCGGTCGGGTAGACCATGGACGTGTAAAGGAACCGGTCGAGCCGGACCCGGCCGGTCTCGTGATCGACCTCGTACTTGTTACGGGAACCCTTAGGGATCTCGATCGTGACGTCGAACTCCACGCCATCTCCTTCTTCCGGTGCATTTAGGAGCCGAGCAGGCACGAACTGCCGACTCGTCAGGTTGTTCGGGGGAACGGTTGCGCAACGAGGATAGTGTGGTCGGCGAGCACATGGGTGCGGCAGGCGGCCGCGTTGAGGAGAGACGGCGGGACGTGGTTGGTCGGAGCAGTAGAAATATCGGTGGTCTGGCCGCCCGGCGGCGCCGCAACATGTGGGTCGGATTCTCGATTGTCCTGGTCGTGCTGCTGGTGGCGACCGGAGCGGCGCTGCTCGCGCTGAAGCCGTGGACGGATGAATTTCGGCACGGCGGGCTGAGGATCGCGGCCCCGCCCGCGCCGGCCCGGGCGTTCCCGCAGGTCGCGCCCGCGCCGTCGAATGCGCCCGCACCGACCTCCGCCGGCATCGCCGCCGCGCTCGCCGCCGTCATCGGCAATCCGGATCTGGGCGCGTTCGCCGGATCGGTCAGCGACGCCGCCAGTGCGACCGTGCTGTGGAGCGGTGATGCGAACAAGCCGATGATCCCGTCCTCCACCGCGAAGATCCTGACCACGGCTACCGCGCTGCTCACCCTGCCGCAGGACCATCGGGTGATCACTCGCGTGGTGGCCGGCTCGGCGCCGAACGAACTGGTGCTGGTCGGCGGCGGCGATCCGACGCTGACCGCGCAGCCCGATGGCAACGGCTACTACCCGAACGGGCCGCGCCTATCGGATCTGGTGGCCCAGGTCCACGCCGCGGGCGGTGCGGTGGACACCATCGTGGTGGATATCTCCGCGTTCGCCGGGCCGACCATGGCGCCGGGCTGGGAACCGGTCGACATCCCCGAGGGGTCGATCGCGCCGATCGAACCGGTGATGATCGACGGCGGCAGGCTCGATCCCCTCGTCGAATACTCCCCGCGCACCGCGACCCCGGCGCTGGACGCCGGACGGCGACTGGCCACCGAACTCGGCCTCGACCCGGGCCGGGTCCGCATCGGCACGGCACTGCCGGGTGCGCGGCAGGTCGCGAACGTGCAGTCCGCACCGCTGCGGGACCGCCTGCGCGAGATGATGGTCCACTCCGACAACGTGCTCGCCGAGGCGATCGGCCGTGAGATCGCGGCCGCGACCGGAGCCGAGCCGTCGTTCACCGGGGCGGTTTCCGCGGTGACCGCCGCGCTGAGCCGAGCCGGATTCGATCTCACCGGAATGTCCATGCAGGACAACAGCGGACTCTCGACGGAGGATCGGGTGCCGCCGCGGCTGCTCGACAAGATCCTGGCCACCGCGGCCAAGCCGAGCGGATCCAGCGCGGTGCGGCCGAACAACACCATGGCCAGGCCCGAAACCGATCAGCTCGCGGTCACTTTGGCGCCGCTGCTGGATGACCTGCCGGTGGCCGGTGCGACCGGTTCGTTGGCAGGCCGCTACGTCAATCGGGACCGGGCGGGCGCGGGGTGGGTACGTGCCAAGACCGGAACTCTGTCGGTGGCCAGCACGTTGGTGGGTTATGTACTCGACCGCGATGGACGGGTGCTGACGTTCGCGTTGATGTCCAACGATCGGCCACCGGAGGCCAGCAGGCCCGCGTTGGACGCGATAGCAGGCACGCTACGTAATTGTGGATGCTCATGACGGATGGATGACGATGTTCGAAGGCGCTGACAAAACAGCCGATACCCGCTCGAGGCCAGACAGCGCTGCCTCCGAACGGCGTCGTTCCGGATTGTCCGGCGCGGTCGACTGGCGGTTGGCCGCGCGCACCGGTGCGGCCCTTGTCCCCGCTGGGCCGCGGGCTTCGCGATATTCCGCCGAGCGGGTCGTCGCCGAACTGGCCGACGCGTCGATACGGGCCGAAGGGCCGGTCCGCGAGGTGAGCGGCTTGCTCGACGACCAGCCGATCCCCGCGGCGAGAATCGTCGACCGGCCCGGCTGGATCGCGGCAGCCGCCGACTCCATGGGCCAGCTCACCGGCACCGGACTCGATGCCGACACTCAGCGCGGCGTGTTCGCGGGCAAGCCCGCAGGTGTGCAGGCCGGGGCGATGCTGGCCTTTCTGTCGACCGCGATCCTCGGCCAATACGACCCCTTCACCGGTCCCGACGGCACGCTGCTGCTCGTCGCGCCCAACATCATGGCGGTGGAACGCGCGCTCGGTGTTTCGCCGACCGACTTCCGCTTCTGGGTCTGCCTGCACGAGGTGACCCACCGGGTGCAGTTCTCCTCCGCGCCGTGGCTGGCGGAATACATGCGCGCCAATGTCGACACTCTCGGCGCGGTCGGTGACGAGCCGCTGGCGGACATGCTGTCCCGGCTGCTCGCCGAGGTGCGCGACCGCCGCAGCGGCGCCACCACCGACGATCCGAGCGCGCGTGGTGTCGTCGGCCTGCTGCGCGCCACCCAGGCGCCCCCGCAGCGTGCGGCGCTGGATCGGCTGCTGATGCTGGGCACCCTGCTCGAGGGCCACGCCGACCACGTGATGGACGCGGTCGGACCGGCCGTCGTCCCATCGGTCGAACAGATCCGCGCTGCTTTCGACAAGCGCCGCAAGCGCCCGACCAATCCGCTACAGCGCCTGTTGCGGGCCCTGCTCGGCGTCGATGCCAAGGTGGCTCAGTACGTGCGCGGCAAGGCCTTCGTCGACCATGTCGTCGATCGGGTCGGCATGGCGGAGTTCAACACCGTGTGGACGGATGCGGACACCCTGCCGCGGCTGGACGAAATCGACGACCCGCAGCGGTGGATCACCCGGGTGCTCGGTTAGGCCGCTTCACTACCCTCGGGGACGGGGTGAACCGGTGTGCGTCGGTAGGCTCCAGGTATGAGCGGTGCGGGACGAGCGACGTCACGGAACCCGCAGGTGGGGGCTGGTAAAAAGGTGCCGCGTCTCCCCGAGACCGAGGCGGTGCTCGAAGTACGCAGGGCAGTGCGGGGTTGGCTGGCCGAGTACGCGCCCGCGGCTTCGTCCGGCGTGGCGGTCGCATTGTCGGGCGGGGCCGACTCACTCGCCCTCGCGGCGGCAGCGGTGGTGGAGGCGGGGCACGTCGAGGCATTGGTTGTCGATCACCGGTTGCAGCCGGGCTCGGGGGAGGTCGCGGCCGTCGCCGCGGCGGCCGCGTTGAAACTCGGTTGCCGGTCGGCTCGCGTGCTCGCGGTACGGGTGGGTCGCGCGGGTGGGCTGGAGGCGGCGGCGCGGCAGGCTCGCTACGCGGCGCTGGACGCGGCACGAGCCGGGTTGCCGGTCTTGCTCGGACACACCCTCGATGACCAGGCCGAGACGGTCTTGCTCGGCCTGGCGCGCGGGTCGGGCGGACGTTCGATCCAGGGGATGGCGGCTTTCGCCGATCCATGGGGCAGGCCGCTGCTCGGGATTCGACGGGCGGCCACCAGAGCGCTGTGCGCGGATCTCGGGTTGACCCCCCACGAGGATCCGCACAACTCGGCGCCGGAGTTCACCAGGGTGCGGTTGCGCACCGAGGTGTTGCCGCTGCTGGAGGACGTACTCGGCGGCGGGGTAGCGGCCGCGCTCGCACGCACCGCCGAGCAGTTGCGCGCCGACGGTGCGGTACTGGATGCGCTGGCGGGCGAACTGCTGCGTGCTGCGAGCGCCGACTCGGACAGCGAACAGGCCGTCGGTGACGACTCCGGGAGTAATGGGGTGAGCCTGTCCATCGAGACCCTCGCCACTGCACCCGCCGCGCTGCGCCGCCGGGCGATCCGGGCCTGGCTGCTCGCAGGCGGTGCGAAAGCCCTGACCGGCAAGCATTTACACGCCGTGGACGAATTGATCACCGCTTGGCGCGGGCAGGGCGGCGTCGCGGTCGGCGGCGGCGGGCCGGGCAGCAGGTTGGTCGCGGCGCGCGAACATGGCAGGCTGACTATGCGTCTGCGCTGATGACGCATAAAGCTCGGGCCGATGGCACATAATGGATCGGTCGCTCGGGATCAACACCACGGAAGGACACAACTGACGTGTACGGGGATGACATCGCGTCGGTGCTGATCAGCGAGGAACAGATCGCCGCCAAGACTCAGGAACTGGCCGAGCTGATCGCCAAGCGCTATCCCGCCGACGCTCCCGAAGGCGATCTGCTGCTGGTAGGCGTGCTCAAAGGCGCGATCTTCTTCATGACCGACCTGGCCAAGGCGCTGTCGATTCCGACCCAGATGGAATTCATGGCGGTGTCCTCCTACGGTTCGTCCACCTCGTCCTCCGGCGTCGTGCGCATCATGAAGGACCTGGACAAAGACATCGCGGGCCGCAATGTGCTGATCGTCGAGGA
Source organism: Nocardia sp. NPDC051463 (assembly GCF_040681975.1). Classification (NCBI taxonomy): domain Bacteria; kingdom Bacillati; phylum Actinomycetota; class Actinomycetes; order Mycobacteriales; family Nocardiaceae; genus Nocardia; species Nocardia sp. NPDC051463. The sequence continues at coordinate 129,123 of NZ_JBFBAB010000014.1, read as the reverse complement.
CATCATCGACTCCGGTCTCACGTTGTCCTGGCTCAAGCGCAATCTCTCCACCCGTAACCCGGCCTCGCTCGAGGTTGTCACCCTGCTGCGTAAGCCCGACGCGCTGCGTACTCACGTGGACGTCGCACACGTCGGGTTCGATATCCCGAACGAATTCGTCGTCGGTTACGGCCTCGACTACGCCGAGCGCTACCGCGACCTGCCCTACATCGGCACCCTCGACCCCAAGGTCTATGGGGGCAACTGAGAACGCCGCCGCCTATTCCGGCGCCCGCCGGAATGCGCCCGGGATCGACGTTTCCGCCGATCCATCGGTGATGAGCACGAATATCGTGGCAGGCGAACCCGACCCGCCTCGATACAGCGCACCGCCCACGAGCACCCAGGCGCCGGTGACCGGCAGCGCGGCGAGATTGGCGAGACATTCCAAGCTGATTCGGTGCTCTCGATACAGCAATTTCGACACCGCGTAGGTGTCGTCGCTGCCGAGATCCGGCCCGAAGGTATCGATGCCGAGCGCACCGCGATGGCCGAGGCGCCCGGTGCGCAGTAGCCATTCCATGGTCTCGACCGCGAAACCCGGCTGCTGATTCCCGGCTCCGGTGGTGTCGAGGAACTCCGGAGTGCCCCATTTCGCATCCCAGCCGGTCCAGGCGATGACCGCGGACCCGTCGGCGATGCGACCGTGCCTGCTTTCCCATTCCTCGAGGTCGGCAACGGTGATCGCGTAGCCGCGGTCGCGTTCGCATTGATCCCGCACATCGATCTTCACCGCGGGCAGCAGCAGGTCCTCGAGGTCGAGCTGGTCGGCGGCCAGGCCGTCGGCGTGGAAATGAATCGGTGCGCCCCAATGGGTTCCGGTGTGCTCGCCCTGCTGGATATAGCGCAGGTAGTACCCGTCGTCGGCCACTGTCGCCGCGATATCTGTGCGAAATTCGGGGTCGCCGGGAAATAGCGGTGTCGTCGCCGGATCGTGCACATGCGACAGACTGACCAGGCGTCCGAACGGAGCGTTCATCGCTGCTGATTCTCCCCGCTCACGATGCGTCCGCGTTCTTGTGCGGATGTGACGCGGTCACTCGTTCCAGTGCGCGCAGATCGTTCTCCAGTGCTCGGAACACGATGTACACGGCGACGAAGGCGATGATGCTGCCGATGCACAGCACTCGCACATTGACGATGATCTTGTCGAGATCCGATGGCGCGAGCAATGTCGCGCCCGCGACGGCGAGCAGCGGAATCGACGCCGCGAGGCTCAGATAGAACCCTGATCGGCGTCGCAGCCCGTGCAGCCGCGCCGCGTCCCGCGCACGGATCTCGCCGTGACTCAGGAACATCGGATAAATGCACCGGATGACGTAGAAGTTCACCAGAAAGAATGGATACGTCAGTGCGATGGCGCCGCTCACCACATGTAAACCCACGAAATGGGCGTAGTCGGCCGCGGCGACGCCGTCGGAGGTCTCGTGCAGGGCTATCGGGAACGAGATACCCGACAGCAACCACATCGAGATGATGACCAGGACCGCGCGATCGCCGAACAGCACCGCGTCGGTGCGGGTCCGGTGCAATACCTCCGGGTTGTAGCGGACCCCTTTGCGCAATCCGTGCGGCACCGAAATCAGGTATCTGCTCAGGTAAACGAGCACGGCGGCGCCGACGGAGAAGGACACCAGATTCACCACCGCGGTGAAGATCTCGAACCGGTGCTGGGCCTCCTCGGTTTGGCGATAGTGCATCGTCTTGGCGTTGTGCTCGACGTTGTACACCGAGGCGAGGGCATTCGGCACCGCGATCGCGAGGGAAACCAGCAGGATCCGCCACGGCCGTAGGCGCGAGCGCCAGCTGCGTTCCGGTGGGTCGACAAGGTCGCGCGCGCGTGCATCCAGGCACAGATCCAGCTGCTGTGCCAGCGTCGCGCCGTTCGGCCAGCGCTGTTCGGGTTCCGGCGCGAGGCAGGTAAGCAAAACCCGGCGCAACGCGGCCGGGCAGTCCGCCGGAATACGCTCCAGCGCAGGGCTCGGCACCCCGCGTCTGCGATGGTCGAGCGCGCGGTGCGGCAGGGTTGCCGCGGTGTCGCTGTCGTCGTCGAACGGGGGACTGCCGGTGAGCATTTCCCACAGCAGCACGCCGAGAGAAAAGATATCGCTGCGCGTATCCGGTTCGGGCGCGGCAGGATCGAGGGCCGCTGCCAGCTCCTCGGGCGAGCGGTAGGTGGGCGAATCGTCCTGCACGGTCGGCCTGGTCGCGTCGTGCAACGCGAAATCGGCGAACTTCGGGATGCCCTCCGCCGTGAACAGCACATTCGACGGTTTGATCGCGCGGTGCGCCACCCCGTTGCGGTCTGCGTAATCGAGCGCATCGGCCAGTCGCCGACCGATCCACGCGACCGTCTCCGGCCAGCTGAGCTCGGCGATCTCGGCGCGCACCCTCGAATCCGTCTGCCGGATCTCGCCTTTCGCCTCCATGGCCGCGTCCACGGCCCGTAACAGCAGCGCACCGCCCGCCGACTCCGGGCCACGCCGCCGCTCGGCGAGCAGGTCGAGCGCGGTGCCGCCGGGCAGATACTGCATGTACACCAGTCGCAGTGCCGCCGAGTCGACGGGCACGCGCTGATCGAAGACCCGGACGATGTGCGGATGGTCCAGCTGCGCCATGGTGCGCGGTGCGGCGCTGATACCCGCGGAAAAACGCACGGCGACAAGACGCTGCATGGAGCGCTGCGTGGCGAGGAAGACGCGGCCGAGTGCGCCTGTCCCGAGATCGGTACGCAGATCGAAGTCGTCCATGCGCTGCCCCGGCGCCAGATCGGCGACGAGGGCGGCGGCCCGTGCGCTGTCGAGTTCGGCGGGCGCACTCGGGATTTCGGAGTGCTCATCTTCCGCGTCGGCCCCGACCGCGGCGAGACGTTCGCGCACCTCGGTGGCCAGATCCGGATATTCGGCAAGGAAATCCGCGGCCTCGACGGGTGCGTGCCTGCGTCGAATCAGGAACTCCTCGTACACCAGATCAGCCAATATCGGACTGTGCTCGATCTCGGGAAATTCCTTGCAGTACTCCATGATCCGCTTGCCGAGGCCGGGCCGGATCCAACGCTGTCGTAAATCGATGCGCACCAGGTCGGTGAGCACCGCCAGCCGCACTTGTGCGCCATCGGGTACATATTCCGCCACCAGCGGCGGGTCGGGCCTGCCCTCGCGCAGGCAGCGTTGCCAATCGGCGGCGAACCTGGCGACGTGATCGAGGCCGGGTTCGATCACGCCTCGAGCTCCGCCCCGGCGGGAGCTGCGGGCTCCCGTCCGATCGCATCAGTCGGCGCGACCACCCGCTCCAGCGCGCTCAAGTCGGCCTCCAAGGCCCGGAAAAGCAGGTAGGAGCCGATGAACGCGACGATGCCGCCCGCGCACAGCACTCGGACCGCGAAGATCACCTGCGGAATATCGGCAGGCGGCAGGAATGTCACGCCCGCCACCGCGAGCAGTGGCACCGACGCGGCGACCGCGAGATAGCCATTGGCGCGGCGATCGAGACCACGCAGCCACACCGCGTCGTCGGTGCTGATTTCGCCGTGCCGCAGGAACACCGGATAAATGCAGCGGACCATGTAGAAGGCCACCAGGAAGAACGGATAGGCCACGGCGATCGCGCCGCACACCACGATCGAGGTGAGGAAATGCACGACCGCGCTCACCGCGATCTCGCCGGTGGACAATTTCAACGCGATCGGGAAGGTGATGCCCGCGAACACCCACAGTGAGAACACGATGACCACAGCACGATCGGCGAACAGCAATGAATCGGCTCTAGCTCGTCGGAGTGTGTCCGCGTCGTATCGTCGGCCTCTGCGCAGCCCGTGCGGCACCGTCATCACCAGGCGTGACATATAAAGTATCAACGCCGCGCCGAGTGGGAACAGCACCGCGTTCACCACACCGGTGATGACCAGGAAGGTCTGCTGGGCATCCTCACTCATTCTGCTGACGATCAAATGCTGGTTGTGGAGGATGTTGTAGATCGAGGCGAGCACATTCGGCACCCCGATGGCCAGCGTGACGATCAGCAATCGCCATGAGCGCAGCTTCAGCCGCCAGCTGCCGCTCGGTGGGTCGACCAGATCCCGCGCGCGTGCGTCCATGCACAGGTCCAGCTGCTTGGCCAGCACCGCGCCACTCGACCAGCGCCGGGAGCGGTCGGGTTCCAGACAGGTCAGCAGCACCCGGCGCAATGCTGCCGGACAGTTGGCGGGCAGTCGGTCCAACGCGACCGTATCCACGCCCGAAGCGCGCCGCTCCAGCATCGCCTCGAGTGTGGTGTCGTCGCCGTATTCATTCGCGCCTGCGGTGCTGTCATCGAAAGGTTTTGCACCGGTCAGCAATTCCCACAACACCACGCCCAGCGAATAGATATCGGAGCGGGTGTCCAGATCGGCTGCCGTGCGTTCGCGGCCGGGGTGGCAGGCTTCCAGCTGCTCGGGTGACATGTAGGCCAGTGATCCACCGAAATAGGCGACCGGGCTGGTGTCGGCCACGTTGCGGCTGAAGCTGATGTTGAAGTCGGCCAGCTTCGGTACCGCCTCCGCGGTGAGCAGCACATTGGCAGGCTTCACATCGCGGTGCAGGACGCCGTGCGAGGAGGCGTATTCGAGTGCCTCCGCCAGTCTGCGTCCCAGCCACGCCACGGTCTCCGGCCAGCTGAGCGAGGCGATTTCCGCGCGCACACTGGAATCGGTCGGACGGATCTCGCCCTTCTCCTCCATGGCGGCGTCGACCGCGTCGAGCAGCAGCCGTCCGGTGCGTTCGATGGGCGGGGTGGCGCGAACCCAGCGCAGCACGCTGAGCAGCGTGCCGCCGGGCAGGAACTGCATGTAGAGCAAACGCAGCCGCCTGCCGCCACTGTCGCGCATGTCTTCGGAGCCGAGTAGGCGCTGATCGAAGACGCGCACGATGTAGTCGTGGTCGAGCTGGGCAAGAGTCTGCGGCTCGGTGCCGTGGTCGGCGGAGATCTTCACCGCGACCAGCCGCTGCAATGAGCGCTGCCGAGCCAGGAAGACCCGTGCGAACGCGCCGCTGCCCAGACCGGTCAGCAGATCGAAATCATCGATCCGCTGGCCGATTTCGATCCGGTCCAGCGCGTCGTAGTTCCCGGGACCGGTCCCGACCGTGGTCGGGGTCGCGGTCGCCGTCCCGGTCAGGTCGGGGGTTGCGCGGGTCACCTCCGTATTACGAGCGAACTGGGTGGTTTGGTTCAGATCCGTGGCCTGCGCGGCTGTGGTCGCGGCAAGCGCGGTCACGGTCGGGTCTTCCACCGCCGCCCGCCGGGTGCTCTGATCTATCTCGTCGGCGTTGAGCAATGCCCGCAGGGCGGCCGCCTGAGCCGGGAATTCGCGCAGGCATTCCCGCGGATCCACGCGCTCGCCGCTGTGCCTGCGGATGACGAACTCCTCGTACACCAGCCCGGCCGGGAGGTCGTCGGGTTCGAGTTCGGGAAATTCCGCACAGTAATCGGCCAAGCGTTTGCGCGGTGCGGTGGACTCGGCCCACCGCACCCACCGGTGGCGCAGGTCGACGCGGATCAATTCGATCAGGGCCTCCCGCCGCAGCGTGTGCGCATCGGGTAGGTAATCGGCGATCTCCGGCGGTCGCTGGGGTGATTGCCTGGCAGCCGATTTCCACGCCGTGGCGAAGGCTTCGACCGCACTACCGTGACTCACTCCGGTCGTGGAACCCGAAGTGGATTCGGAACTTCTCTCGGAATTCGCACTCATTCTCGGACCTACTGGTTCCGCGGATACCGAAGAATCCGCACTGGTCGGTCTGTTCGTATGGCGGATAAATTCCGCCACACCCGACGACATCGTCCCCCTCGCAGTATCCGGAATGATAACTTGCGCCTGCACAGCGGATCACCCGATTTCGACAACGATGCGACGGGGGAGAACCAGCACATGCACAATGAGGCCACAGCAGTGGCGGACGGTACGGCCGTAGCGCAAGTAGCTCCGCAGACAGTAGCCGCTCCGCGGATCTCCACGGGCACGAACCAGGCGCCAGGTCCGAATTCTCCGATTGATCCCGGCGCGCCGCGCGGACCCGCCGTGGCGATCGCCGCCGGCGTGCGAGACGGTTCGACCAGCCCGACCGAGGTGCTCGACGCGGCGCTGGAGCACATCGCCGCCGACACCCGGAAGCTGAACGCGTTCACCGTCGTTCGCTCGGCCAAGGCGAAGGCCGAGGCGCTCGCGCTGGAACAGCGCTCCGATCTGGATGTGCTCCCCCTTGCGGGCGTGCCGATCGCGATCAAACACAACCTCGAGGTCGAAGGTGAGCCGAACCTGTGCGGTTCGGCCGCCACCGATACGCATCCGGCGGCCGCCGACCATCCGGTGGTGCGCAGGCTGCGTGCCGCGGGTGCGGTGATCGTCGGATTGACCGCGGTTCCCGAGCTGGGGCTGTGGGCGATGACCGACGGTGAGGGCCGCACCACCCGCAACCCGTGGAACACCGCACGCAGCGCGGGCGGCTCGTCCGGCGGCTCTGCGGCAGCGGTCGCGGCCGGGCTGGTTCCGGTGGCACACGGCAACGATGGACTCGGTTCGTTGCGCATCCCCGCGGCATGCTGCGGGGTGTTCGGGATCAAGCCGGGCCGCCACACGGTGCCCGCGGAGGTCGGCGTCGACTCGTGGGCGGGCATGATCGAAAACGGCGTGCTCGCAACAACCGTCGGGGATGCGGCGCTCGCCCTGTCGGTGCTGGCGGCCAGGCCGGACCTAGCCGAGGTCGAACCACCTGGTCGACTACGCATCGGGCTAGCCGTCGCGCCACCGTCCCGCTTGTTCCGGGTCGATCGGCACTGGACCGCGGCAGCCCGCGCCGCAGCATCGGCCGCCGCTGCCGCAGGACACCAGGTGGAACCGGCGACGCTGCCCTATGGCGAAACGATCAGCTCGGTCTTGCTGCGCTGGCTCGCTGTCGGCACGCGCGAAGCCGCGACGCTGGCCCGTCCGGACCGGCTGCAACCGCGCACCCGCCGCCACCTCGCGCTCGGCAGGTTGGTGCAGCGACTCGGTGTGATTCGCCCCGGTCAGGTCGACCGGGTAGAGGCTCGACTGCTGGAATTCTTCGAACGCTACGACGTCGTGATCACGCCGACGCTTGCCGCCGCGCCACCGAAGGCTCGAGCCTGGCACACCAGGGGTTGGCTGGCCAATGTTGTTGCCAGCGCCCGTTTCTCACCATTCACCCCACTGTGGAACATCGTCGGCTGGCCTGCCGCGTCGGTGCCGATGGGGCTGCATCCCCGCTCGGGTACCCCGGTGGCCGCACAACTTGCGGGACCGCCCGGCAGTGAATCGACCCTGCTGCGGTTGTCCGCACAACTGGAAGCGCTGCACCCGTGGGAGCGCACCGCGCCGTGACAATGGCGCGTTCGACGTCGTGATGGTGGCGCGCCGGACGGTCGTGACCGTGGCGCGCCACCATGATCTGTCAGGCGACCGACTGCTGTGGCGCTTGCGCGGAGAAACCGCCGTCGGCGGCACGGCCCGCGAACTCGAGGATGGTGGGGCGATTGTCGTCGGCCCGCCATGCCACGGCCAGTTCGCACGGCGCGAGCCCGGTTACCGGGCGCGCGGTCAGACCGGGCCACCGGTACATCGGGACATTGTTCTCGGCGAGTAGGCAGACGCCGAGGCCGAGGCTCACGGCCTCCAGTTTGTCCTCGGCGGTCGCGGCTTCCGCGCCGATCTTCGGCTGACGTCCGTTGCGGGCGTCGTTGCCGAGCCAGAAGTCGCGCACCGCGCCGGCCTCGGTGGGCAGCGCGATGAACGGCTCGTCGAGCAAGTCGGCGAACGCGATGCTGTCCTGATCGGCGAGCGGATGGTTCTCCGGCAGTAGCACCCAGCGCGGCTCGGTACGCAGCACCTGCCAGCGGTAGCGGTTCGGGTCGGGTAGAGGCAGCCAAACCAGCGAAAGGTCGGCCTGCCGTCCGGCCAGGCCACTGGACGGGTCGGTCCAGGATGCCGCGTGCAGGGCCAGTCGATGGCCGCTCGCGCTTTCCAGATCGTTGATCAGGCCGCGGCCGAGCGCGGATTGGATGCCGACGCGCAGCACCTCGCCCGCTTCCTGGAGTGAGACGTTGGTGACCTCCCAGAGCTCCAGGATCTTGCGGGCACCTTCGAGCAGTTCCTTGCCCGCGACGGTCAGCGCGACACTGCGCTGGTTGCGGTCGAACAGGACCACGTCGAGCTGGCGTTCCAGCTGACGAATCTGACGCGACAGGGTGGGTTGAGCGATGTGCAGCCGCTGCGCGGCGTTGGTGAAATGCAGTTCCTCAGCGACAGCGACGAAATACCGCAGGTCGCGCAAATGCGGGTCCATAGCCCCTTGCTATCAGAATCGGTCCTGAATTTCCAGCCTAATTAGGCCGAAAAGTTCGGATAGTGGTGCAGAAACAGTCGACGGGTTTGTTAAAGACAGCATATTGCCTGTCGTGGTCATTTGCATCATCGAGCCCGCGAACTTCTCGCATCCGCCGTGGGTATGGCCGCTGTCGGCGATCATGGACGGTTGACCAGCGGCTATGGGATTCGAAGTGTCCGCGCGCGGCTCGATGGAGACCGCTGGAGGATTGCCGGCCACCGCCGGGGAATCGACGTCGAGGCCCTGGGGGGCCGCGATCGGTCTGCGTGTGACATTCGTCACGAATAGGTTTGTCGGGTGGATCGGGTGGCCATGTCCGGCCGTCGTGTGGCGCCACCCGGACAGCCGAAAGGCGCCGCGGTCGGGCATCCACGACCGCAGCGCCTCGCTGTGTACTCGGGTCAGACGCTGCGCGCCCGGTCCTCGTAAGCCTTGCGTTTCTCGGCATCCACCGCGCCGAGAAACGCATCGCCGGAACCGAGCACCCGTGCCAGACCATCGGCGACGGATTCGGGAAGCAGGTTCACCAGCTGCGAGAGGAACCCGGCCACCGCCGTCACCCTGACCTTCGACTTCGGTGCGGCGATCAACCCGGCGATGGCATCGGCGATCTCCTCGGGCTCCGCCGAACGCAGCAACTTCGGGCCGCTCACACCGGAACCGAGTTCGGTATTGGTCAGGGTCGGCAACACCGAGGAGAACTCGACGCCCGACCCCCGATACTCCTCGCGCAGTGTGTCAGTGAACCCGAGTACCGCGTGCTTGCTCGCGTTGTAGGTGGCCAGACCCGGGATGTGGGTCTCGCCTGCCAGCGACGCGATATTGATGACGTGCCCGGCCTTGCGCGGCAGCATCCGCGCGAGGCCGAGCTTGGAGCCGAGAATTACGCCGTAGACATTGATGTCGAGGATGCGCCGGGTGATCTGATCCGGCTCGTCGACCACCCTGCCGGTCGGCATGATGCCCGCATTGTTGATCAGCACGTCGATGGGGCCGACGGTGCGTTCCACCTCATCGAGGAAGCTCTCGAAGGAGGTGGAGTCGGTGACGTCGAGCTTGCCGTAGAACTCGAAGTCGCGTGCGGCCCCGGACTCCTTGACGGTGGTCTCGTCGATATCGCCGATCGCGATCTTCGCGCCGAGCGCCCGCAAAGCGGTCGCGGTGGCAAGCCCGATCCCACGCGCGCCGCCGGTAACGACGACGACCTTCCCCCGGATCTTCGCCCCGTCTGTGGTGGATCGGCGGCGCTCCCGGTGCCCTGCGTGCTGTGCTGCCGCGTTCGGCCCTGTCGCTCGCACCGCGGTCACTTGTTGTCTCCCTTGAGCTTCAGCAAGGCCGGAAGGTCGAGGCGGCGCAGGCCGCGGGCGCCCGCGGCGCGCATCGCGCCGAGCGCGAACAGCAGCTTGGGCATCTGGTACGGGAACCAGAGCAGCTCCTTCTGCGGGGTCGGCAGGATCGGCTTGGTGATCGCCTGTTGGCGGCAGTACTTGCGGACGCCGTTGGCGCCGCCCCAGCGTGCCCCGACGCCGGACTGCCCCCAGCCGCCCATGGGCAGTGCGAAGTTGAACAGGTTGGAGAAGACGTCGTTGATATTGACCGCACCCACATTCAGCAGGCGCGCAATCCGTTCGCCGCGATCCTTGTCGCCGGTCCACACCGAGGCGGACAAGCCGTAGACCGAGTCGTTGGCCAGCCGAACCGCCTCGGCTTCGTCGGCGACCTTCACCACCGGCAGCGTCGGACCGAAGGTCTCCTCGTTGATGCACGACATGGTGTGATCGACATCGACGAGAACGGTCGGCTCGAAGCAGGTTCCTACGCCGGTGCGCTTGCCGCCGGTCAGGACCCTGGCGCCGGCCGCGACGGCCTCGTCGACGTGCCGCTGCACGATCTGCACCTGGTTCTCGTTGGCGAGCGCGCCGACATCATGCTTGGACTCGCGGCCGTCGAGGCCTTGGCGCAGGCCCTGCACCGCGGCGGTCAACTTGGCGACGAAGTCGTCGTAGACCGGCGCTTCCACGTACACCCGCTCCACCGAAATGCACACCTGGCCGGCATTGAACATGCCGCCGAAGGCGATGCCGTGCGCGGCCCGATCCAGGTCGGCGTCGGCGAGCACGATGGCCGGATCCTTGCCGCCCAGTTCCAGGCTGTAGGGGATCAGCCGCTCGACGCAGGCCGCGGCGATCTTGCGGCCGGTGGCGGTCGAGCCGGTGAATTGGATGTAGTCGGCATTATCGACCACCGCGGCGCCGGTCGCGCCTGCCCCGGTGACCACGGCGAACACCGGCGGCGCACCGATCTCGGCCCAGCCGCGGGCCAGTTCGAGTGCGGAAAGCGGGGTCACTTCCGACGGCTTGAGGAGCACAGCGGCACCGGCGGCCAGCGCTGGAATCACATCGATCACCGGCATGGCCAGCGGGAAGTTCCACGGCGTTATGACGCCGACGACCGGGTAGGGCTTGTACACCGTGGTGAGCTTCTTGACCCGGCCGAGCGGGCTGTGCGGGGAGGGGTGCTCGTCGGCGAGGAACTTCGCGGCGCGGCGCGCGTAGTAGCCGGTCAGATCTACCGAGAACGCCGGATCGATGAGGGCGTCCACGCGCGGCTTGCTCGTCTCCGACTGCAATACATCGGCGAGGTGTTCGGTGTTGTCGAGTAGCCAATCCTGCAGCTTCAGTAGCCATACTTTGCGGCCGTCGGGGCCGATGGCCTCCCATTCCGGCTGGTAGAGCCGAAGTTCGCGGACTTTGGCCGCAACCTCGTCCTTGCTCTGGTCGGGGACGGTGCCGACAACCTCGCCGGTACCGGGGTTGCGTACCGCGATGACGGCTGGATCGACCGCGGGCTCGACCTTTTTCACGGGGGTCTTGCGTGCCGGGGCCTTCTTGGCCGCGCCGGTCGCTGATTCGGTGTTGGTCACTGCTGTTCTCCCACTGATGTTGTGCTGTGCACCGCTGGCGAACGATACTGTGAATCAGTTCACTGACCTATGATCGTGGCACAAGTTAGCGGGACTTTCTTGGACCGATTTGTCAACGAATGCGGCTGAATTTGTTCTCTAGGCACAAATTGGAGGAATCGTGACGCAACGCGCGCGAGCCAGGGCCGACACAGTTGGGCCCAGCAGCGAAGTAGTGCGCGACTGGCTCGCCGAGTACGTGTACGAAACGATGCGCAGCGAGGCGCTCGAGCAGGTGGTCGACCGACTCGACGGCGCGATCGTCGCGCGTATCCCGGAGCTGGCCGATCGCGATATTCGCCGCGACCTCGCGGCGAGCACCCGTGCGCACGCCAGGGTGGTTTTGAGCGGACTCACCAGTGACACTTTCGAATTCGCCTTGCCCGAGGAGGCGCACGCATTCGCGCGCACGCTGGCCCGGCGCGGTTATGACCTGCGGCTGCTGCTACGGACCTATCACGTGGGGCAGGAGGCGGTGCTCGAGTACATGACCGAGGCCATCGACCAGCGGACACCGCCACCGGAGATCGAGCGTGCGGTGCTGCTGCGGCTGTTCGAGCGGTCGACCCGATGGGTGAGCACCTCAGTGGAGATGCTCACCGACACCTACATGGAGGAACGGGAGCGGGTGCTGCGCGCCGCTCTCAATCGGCGCACCGAAACCGTGCACGCCCTGCTGGCCGGTGACGAACCCGATGTCGAGCAGGCCTCGCTGCGCCTGGGCTACCGGCTCGCCCAACAGCACCTTGCTTGCGTGCTGTGGACCGACGAGCCTGCGGGCGGTGACGGTGCGATGAGTGGTCTGCTGGACCGGGTCGCCGCGCGGCTCGCGTCGGCCCTCGGCAGCGGCCGAGTGCTCGGCATGCCGTCTGGTGCCAGCGGGATGTGGGCGTGGGTCGGCCTCGACGATGAACAGCACGCCGCGGAACTGGCGGCGCCGGGTCGATTGGCGCAGCTGACCGCGGGACTGGTCGAGCCGCCGGTGCGGGTCGCCTTCGGGGTGCCCGCCGCGCAGGTCGCGGGTTTTCGGCAGAGCCATCGTGAAGCGGTCGCGGCCAGGCAAGTCGCCGAGCGCGGGCCGGTGGATGCCGATCGGGTCACGAGCTATCGCGAGGTGGAGATCGCCCACCTCGTAGGCACTGATGGCGCGGCGATGCGTGCGCTCATCGGCAGGGAGTTACAGGTGCTTGCCCACCGTGACGCCAATGCCGCACGGTTGCGCGAGACGCTGCACGCTTACTTGTCGAGCCATCGCAGCCCGGAGGCCGCGGCGAAACTGCTTGGGGTGCACAAGAACACGATTCGCTACCGGATCCAGCGAATCGAGGAACTGCTCGGTTATCCGATCGAAGAGCGCAGTCTGCCATTGGAACTCGCGCTGACCTGCGTCGTTACCTATGGTGTCGACGTGCTGCCGTGATCGGGTCGTCGACGCGGTGGCCGTTACTCTTCCCGGGGCGGCTCGACTCTACCGTCGGGTAGATCGGCAAGCAGCTGGGTCGTTGCTGCGGCAATGGCTGCGACAGCCTTGTCGACAGCGGCTTTCGTGGTGGTGCTCAGGCCGGAAACGCCACCGACCGTGCGCACGTACTGCAGTGCGGCAGCATAGATTTCCTGCTCGGTAGGGGCAGGATCCAGGCCACGCAGGAGGGTGATGTTTCCACTCATGGATGCACATTAGCCCTCTGTACCGTCTGTGGCACGGCAAGAATCCCAGGACAGGGAAAAAACAGGAAAGAATCAGGTTTATTTGCCGCGACGGCGAACGGCGCTTGTCGGACGCGCACCGTGGTGGTTGCTCGGGTCGCGACCGGCGGATCGAATCCGCCGACCCGACACCCGTCGATTCCCTTGGCGATTACTCAGGTTGTTTCAAGATCGATGGGGAACAATCGGGGGCATGCCTGCCCGCGGTGTGCCCACGCTGACTACCTTCCCCTACGAAGAGCTGGACAAGCGGGAGGAGGACCATTGGTCCGGCGCCGCGGTCTCCGAGGACGAATTGCGATCGTTGGCGCTGGGCGCCTTCTATTCGGCTCGATGGGACGCCTTCCACGACGCGCTGCTACTCGGCCCCGAACGCGAACATCCGCTCGGTGACCGCCGTGAACTCGCCATCGACACGCTGACCGGTGCCTGGGGCATTACCGACGGCACCGAGGCGCAGGCCTCGATGGAACAGCTACTCGAAGGCATGCACGCGCCGCTCTACGCCATGGTGCATCCGCTGGTGATGGCCTCGATCAATGCGAGCGAGCGGGATCGGTTCGGCGAACGGGCCGATCGGCACCGCGCCTTTCTACGTCAGGTCGGCTCGTTCCGCGGCATGGACAATCCCGAGGCGCTCGTACGCGATTACGACATCTGGTCGCAGGCGATCAAGATCGGCTTCACCGATCATCTCGCTCGGCCGCTGCCGAGTGATATCCACGCCTGGGATCTGGCCCGGGTTGTTGCGGTGGCTCGAATGGCTTTCACCGCAGGCTATCTCGACGCCGACGTCGCATGGGGCTACCTGGCGCGCGCCCTGCCACTGGCACAGCGCAAATATAAGAACTGGCGTCAGTTCGGCGACGCCTACCTCACCGGCTGGACCTACTGGCAGGCCTGCGAGGACCTCGCCGAACTCAAGAACGGCGGCGTGGACCGGCGCATGGAACTACTGCGCCTGTGGACCCGCACGACCAGTCCGTGGCGGCGGATCGGCTTGCAGTCAGTTCCCGTCGGGGAGTGACCGCAGGATCCCGCGCCCATAGCGCTGGAACTGTGTGTCGTCGACCATGCCGAGCGAATGCCGCTCGACCAGTAGCTCCCACTCGGAATACAGCTGCGAGACGCCGGGATCGGCAGGGCCTGCCGCACCGTCCGAGGAGTCGCGCCGGACGGCGAAGTTCACCGCGCAGGTGACCCGCTCGGTGTCGGCCCGGTCGGCGCCGGTGAAATGCAGCGTCATATTACCGTCGTGCACGTCGATGCCCGTCTCGCCGCGGTTCGAGCCGATCTCACCCGGCGCCGGTGCCGTGCCCTCGGTGGTGCGAGCCCACAGCACGGCGGGGATGGGTAGCTCGTGCGCGTAGCGGGAACCGGTGCCGATGGAGATGAACAGCAGCCGTCCGGTGGTCGCGGCGAGCAGGCCCGGTCCGGTGCCCGCAGGCGGGTGCGCCACCGCGATCGCGGTCTCGAGCACATATTCGTCGACTGTGACATAGCGATGCAGTGCGGCTATCGCCGACTTCGCGTCGCGCGTGGGCGTCATTCGTCGCACGGCCCGATCCACGTCCGCGCGAGTCGGTCCGGCCTTGCCCCACGCAGGGGCGGGCGGATTCAGATCGGGGGCGGCCACGTCGATGCGCTGCGAGGTCAGGATCTGATCGTTGATCCGATCGACGATCTCGGTCGCTGCGGGGACATCGTGTTCTGCGATCAATACCGGTAGCGGAGTGCGGTCTGCAGGCACGCCCGTGAGCACCGGAGTGGGATAACGAAGATAGATTTCGATGACGACGGCATCATCGGCGCGACGGTTCAGTCGGACCTTCAACAGGTCGGTGACCGGCACATCCAATACGCGCTCGCCGTCGGTGCCCGGTCGTAGGACGATCAATCGCCCGCGCCCGTGCCGCACTATCGCTGTGGGTGTCCGTAGCTCGACTATGTCCATACCCCCTGCGCTCTTGTCTGATTTGCGGCGCTCGCGGTGCCCTGCGTGGTTACGCTGCGCTACCGCCTTCGGGCCCGTCGCTCACGCCGCGGTGTTGTGTCGTCGCTCACGATAGGCCGAACATGCCATGATTGTGACCACTTGGAGTAACCCGACCGGAGACCTCGGGAACCACCGTCGTTCCCCGGCCGTTTACCTGTCGAACTGCACCAACTGCCGAACTGCGCGATGTATCGAGTAGACCGTACGCGGTAACGTGGCTTGTCCGCATCCGAACCCACCCGGAATCCGGCTGGGAGCAGGGTGAGAACTGCTACCGCCGACCCCGACGCTTCGCAGGCATGCACCGGAGAACCGGAAAGGACTGGCCGCCCGGCCTACGCTCTATGAACCGCAAGACTGTGTTTCGCACCCTGGCCATAGTCTCGGGCATCTTGCTCGTGATCTATGCGTTCAGCTATTTCGGCAATGACACGCGCGGCTGGAAGAGCGTCGACACCTCGGTGGCGTTGACTCAGCTGAACGACAAGAGCAACGTCAAGAACGTCCAGATCGACGACCGCGAGCAGCAGCTGCGCATCGAGCTGAACAATGGCAACGACGCAACCAGCGGCTCCGCGAAGATCATCGCCAAGTATCCGGGCGGTGGTGAGGCGTCCGCGCAGGTATTCGACGCTGTCCAGAAATCCGGCGCGCCGTTCAACACCGTGGTCAAACAGGAGAGCTGGTTCACCCAGATTCTGCTGTTCGTGCTGCCGATGGTGATTCTGCTCGGCCTGTTCATTTTCGTGATGTCCCGCATGCAGGGCGGTGGTCGCGGCGGCATGATGGGCTTCGGTAAATCGAAGGCCAAACAGCTGTCCAAAGACATGCCCAAGACCACGTTCGCGGACGTGGCAGGCGCCGACGAGGCCGTCGAAGAGCTGTACGAAATCAAGGACTTCCTGCAGAACCCGGTGCGCTACCAGGCGCTCGGCGCGAAGATCCCGAAGGGCGTGCTGCTCTACGGTCCGCCGGGAACCGGCAAGACGCTGCTGGCCCGCGCCGTCGCGGGAGAGGCGGGCGTGCCGTTCTTCACCATCTCCGGTTCGGACTTCGTCGAGATGTTCGTCGGTGTCGGCGCCTCCCGGGTGCGCGACCTGTTCGAGCAGGCCAAGCAGAACAGCCCGTGCATCATTTTCGTCGACGAGATCGATGCCGTCGGCCGCCAGCGCGGCGCCGGCCTCGGCGGTGGTCACGACGAGCGCGAGCAGACCCTCAACCAATTGCTCGTCGAGATGGACGGCTTCGGTGACCGCACCGGTGTGATCCTGATCGCGGCAACCAACCGCCCCGACATCCTCGACCCGGCACTGCTGCGTCCCGGCCGGTTCGACCGGCAGATCCCGGTCAGCAATCCCGACCTCGCCGGTCGCCGCGCCATTCTGCGGGTGCACTCGCAGGGCAAGCCGATCGCGCCCGAGGCCGATCTCGACGGTCTGGCCAAGCGCACCGTCGGCATGTCCGGCGCTGACCTCGCGAACGTGATCAACGAGGCCGCCCTGCTGACGGCGCGTGAGAACGGTGCGGTGATCACCGGCGAACAGCTCGAGGAATCGGTGGACCGCGTTGTCGGTGGTCCGCGCCGCAAGAGTCGGATCATCAGCGAGCACGAGAAGAAGATCACCGCTTACCACGAGGGTGGCCACACCCTCGCCGCGTGGGCGATGCCGGATATCGAGCCGGTCTACAAGGTCACCATCCTGGCCCGCGGTCGTACCGGGGGTCACGCCATGACGGTGCCCGAGGACGACAAGGGCCTGATGACCCGCTCGGAGATGATCGCTCGCCTGGTGATGGCGATGGGCGGCCGTGCGGCCGAGGAACTGGTGTTCCACGAGCCGACCACCGGTGCGTCCTCGGATATCGACCAGGCGACCAAGATCGCGCGCGCGATGGTCACCGAATACGGCATGAGCGCTCGTCTCGGCGCGGTGCGCTACGGCCAGGAACAGGGTGACCCGTTCCTCGGTCGCTCGATGGGCATGGGTTCGGACTACTCGCACGAGGTCGCGGGCGCCATCGACGAGGAGGTGCGCAACCTGATCGAGGCCGCGCACACCGAGGCGTGGGCGATTCTCAACGAGTACCGCGACGTGCTCGATGTCCTCGCGACCGCGCTGCTGGAGCGAGAGACGTTGCATCGCAAGGATCTCGAGGAGCTGCTCGCCACGGTGGAGAAGCGGCCGCGGATCACCGCGTTCAACGACTTCGGTGATCGGCCGCCGTCGGACAAGCCGCCGGTGAAGACGCCGGGCGAGCTGGCCGCCGAACGCGGCGAGCCGTGGCCGCCGGAGTTGCCGGTACCGCCGGTACCCGCGGGCACCGCTGCCAACGGCTACCTGGAACCGGGCTACCAGAACCCGCCGCAGTACGGCTACCCCACGCCGCCCGCGACCGGCTATCCGCTGCCGCAGGCCCCGACGGCCGCCTACCCGCGCCAGGGTGGCGCGACGACGCACGGTTCGCGACCGGACTACGGCGCTCCGGCCGGTTGGTCGGCGCCGGGCTGGCCGCCGCGGGACGAACCGCAGCAGCAACAGCAGCAGCCCGGACAACCGGGCTACGGCGGCGGTCGGCCCGGGCAGGGCGACCCGCAGTCACGGCACGGCTATCAGCAGCCGTGGAACCAGCCGGGTGGCCAGCCGGGTCCCGCCCGTGGCGACCAGGGCGGCTACGACGAGCAGGGTCGGGTCAACCCGGCCGACGAGGGCGATAGTCGCGATTGGGATGGACCTAACGGTCGGCACTGAATCGGTGGCGGCAGCCTCGGGACCTGAGTGGCCCCCGAAGCTGCCGCCTTCGGGCCCGTCGTTCGTGCCACAGCCGGCGACGATTAGGCTCGACCATCGGGGTGCCGAGTAATTGCCGGCACCCGAGATTTTGGAGGTGTCCTCGATTGTCGGCCAAGAATCACGTCGGCGGCCACGCGCTAACGGAGTCGGGCGGTGGCCGGTCGGAGAACGGCCAGTCGGACAACAGCGAGCACAACGGTGCAGGCCCGGCCGTTGCCAAGCCGGAACTCGTCGCCCTGGAGACCGGTAGGCCGTTCGACCAGGACCGTGCCGAAGCCGCAATCCGAGAGTTGCTGCTCGCGGTCGGTGAGAACCCGGACCGTCCCGGCCTGCTCGACACCCCCTCCCGCGTTGCCCGCGCTTACCGAGAGATGTTCGCCGGTCTGTACATCGAGCCGGATTCGGTGCTCAATACCACCTTCGACGAGGGCCATCAGGAGCTCGTGCTGGTGCGTGACATCCCGATGTACTCGACCTGTGAGCACCACCTGGTCTCCTTCCACGGCGTCGCGCACGTCGGGTATATCCCCGGCCCGCACGGCCGGGTGACCGGACTGTCGAAGCTGGCGCGGTTGGTCGATCTCTACGCCAAGCGCCCCCAGGTGCAGGAACGCCTGACCAGCCAGATCGCCGATGCCGTCATGCGCAAGCTGGACCCGCGCGGCGCGATCGTGGTGGTGGAGGCCGAGCATCTGTGCATGGCGATGCGCGGGATCCGCAAGCCGGGCGCAAGCACCACCACCTCCGCGGTGCGCGGCCTGCTGCAATCCAATGCCGCCTCGCGGGCGGAGGCTCTCGATCTCATTCTGCGGAAGTGAGTGAGTTCGCGGTGTCCGGTCCCCGGAATGTCACTCCGCGCGGGGGACGTTCCTGCGTCGTGATGGGTGTCGTCAATGTCACCAGCGATTCCTTCTCCGACGGCGGCAAGTACCTCGACCCGGGTCTGGCCGTCGCGCACGGTATCGAGTTGTTCGAGGCCGGTGCGGACATCGTCGATGTGGGGGGCGAATCGACTCGCCCCGGCGCCATCCGGATCGATCCGGAGACCGAGGCGGCGCGGGTGGTTCCCGTTATTCGCGGCCTGGTTGCCGCCGGTGTGCCGACCAGCGTCGACACCATGCGCGCGAGTGTGGCCGATGCGGCGCTGGCGGCCGGCGTCCGCGTGGTGAACGACGTCTCGGGTGGTCGCTCCGACCCCGATATGGTGAAAGTCGTTGCCGCGGCTGATGCCCCGTGGATTCTCATGCATTGGCGAGCGGGCGCCGACTATCGGCACACCGGACCCGCCGACCAGTACGACGATGTGGTCGCCGAGGTGCTCGCCGAGCTATCCGCGCAGGTGGAGCTGGCCGTCGCGGCAGGCGTCGATCCGGGCAGGCTGATCCTGGACCCCGGCCTGGGTTTCGCCAAGAACGCCGAACACAATTGGGCACTGCTCGGTGCGCTCCCCGCATTGGTCGGCAACGGATTGCCGATTCTCATCGGTGCATCACGCAAACGTTTCCTCGGCGCGTTGCTCGCCGATGCCGCGGGCCCCCGCCCACCGGATGGTCGCGAGACCGCCACCGCGACCATATCGGCGCTGGCCGCCCAGCACGGCGCCTGGGGCGTGCGCGTGCACGATGTCCGCGCTTCCCTGGACGCGATTGCCGTCACCGACGCCTGGCAACGCGCCGCCGGGCAGAATTCGCGAGGAGCCGACCGATGAGCGACCGAATCGAGTTACGTGGCCTGCGTGCCTTCGGCCATCACGGAGTATTCGAGCACGAACGCCGGGACGGGCAGGAGTTCATCGTCGACCTCACGGTGTCGGTCGAATTCGCTGCCGCCGCTGCGTCCGACGACCTTGCGGCCACCGTCGATTACGGCAGACTGGCCGAGCGGGCCGTGCGCATCATCCAGGGCCCGCCGCGCAATCTGATCGAGACGGTGGTCTCCGAGATCGCCGACGATGTGATGACCGACCCGCGCATCCGGTCGGTCGAGGTGGTGGTGCACAAACCGTCCGCGCCGATTCCGCATACCTTCGCGGACGTGCGTGTCGTCACCGCGCGGCACCGGGAGCACGCCGCGTGAGGTTCCACGACGATGCGCCGATGACCGGCGAGGTGTGTTCGTGAGCGAGCCGACCATGTCACAGTGCGCGGTGCGCACCAAGCGGCCGAGCGCGAGCGGGGTGCGGTCGTGAGCAGGGCCGTGCTCTCGATCGGGTCGAACCTGGGGGACCGGCTGGCCCATCTGCGCAGTGTGATCGACGGTTTCCGACCGCGGGTCGTCGCGGTGTCGCCGGTGTATTCGACCGCGCCGTGGGGCGGGGTCGAACAGGAGGACTATCTGAATGCCGTTGTGCTGGTGGACGATCCGGAGTTCGGCTGCCGAGATTGGCTACTCGGCGGCAGGCGGCTGGAGCAGGCTGCCGATCGTGTTCGTGAGGTGCGCTGGGGCGCAAGGACTCTCGACGTCGATGTGATCTGGTGTGCCGAAGCGGGCGGCACCGCCTGCCGCAGCACGGATCCGGAACTGACACTGCCGCACCCGCAGGCGCACAATCGGGCGTTCGTCCTCATCCCGTGGCTGGACGTCGAACCGGACGCGGTACTCGAGGTCGACGGCAGCCTTGTGCCGGTGCGCGATCTGCTCGATGGACTGGACGCCGCCGAACGCGCCGGTGTGCGAGCGACCGAGTTTTCGTTGGCACCGGCCAAGCCTGCGGAGGGGTCGTTGTCGTGAAGCTCAAACCGACCCGAATCTGGGATCTGCTGGCGAATGTCGTCATCGCGGCCGTCATCGCGTGGATTGCCACCCGGCTGACCTACAGCAATTTCCCGCCGATCTCGACCTTTGCCGGCGCGTCGTTATATCCGGTGGCCGCGATCGAGGTGGCCCTCGCCTTCGTGATCCGCGGTCGGGTCAACGACCACGAGATCGGTGACGGCGCCCACCAGTTGCATCCGATCACCGCGGCCCGCGCGGTCGCGCTGGCGAAGGCGTCCGCCCAGGTGGGGTCGCTCGCGGCCGGCGTCTGGCTGGGTTTCCTGTGCTGGGTGTTGCCGCAGCGTGGCACGTTGCGCGCGGCGGCCGCGGACAGTCCCAGCGCGGTCGTCGGCATGCTCGCGGGGGTGGCGCTGGTTGCTGCGGCGTTGTGGCTCGAGTATTGCTGTCGTGCGCCTGATGACCCCTCGGACGATCCGGCAACTACCTAGCAAGCCTTCTTGGTGGAATTACCACGGCTGATTGGTAACGCGGCTCGCCATCCGCGCTACCCTGGCGTCCATGGTTTCACCCTCCCGTAGCAGCACTTCCCGTCGGCGGCGGGACGAGGCGGGAAAGCTGTTCATTGGTGTCTTGATTCTGCTCGGTCTGGTTGCCAGCGTTTTCCTGGTTTTCAGCGACAGTCTGCAATTTGTCCGCATCGGCCTCGTTGCGGCCCTGTGGGCGGCTGTTGTCGGCGCCTTGGCTGCCACGCGGTACCGCAAAGAGGCCACGATCGACAAGGCGAAGGTCCGCGACCTGCAGACGGTGTACGAGCTACAGTTGGAGCGCGAGATCACCGCCCGCCGCGAATACGAGCTCGGCATCGAGTCGCGGGTGCGCGCGGAGGTGGGGGCGGACGCCACCGAGATCGCCGCGCTCCGGGCCGAACTCACCGTGCTCCGGCAGAGCCTGCAGCGTCTCTTCGACGGCGACCTGCCGATGGACCGGCCCGCGCTGCGCGCGGACGCGACCCGGATTCACGAGCTCCCCAGCGCCGTCGCGGATCCGGCGAACGATAGCTCTGCGAATGCCGGCGGTCGTGGTTACGCGGGCCCCGAGCAACCACGTAGCAGTGTCACGCCGGTATTCGTCGCAGATCATCCCGAGCCGCCGATGTTCGCAAGCCCCTTCGACGAACCGGTGACCGCCGAGACCGCCGTGGTCCCACTGGAGTTCGACGACGGACTCAGCGACGCCGAGCTCACCGATACCGACACCGATCGGGACTTCGAGCCGTTCCAGTCGGCGTACGGCTGGGCCGATGCCTTCACCGAAGAACCCCCGGCCCCGGCCCCGATCCAGCCGCAGGAGCAGCAGGCGCCCCAGCCGCAGGAGCAGCAGGCCCGCGCCACCACCTCCGCGCCACCGGTCGGCACCCCGACCTCCCGCAGGCGCCGCCGCGTCGACCCCGACGCGGACTCCGGCAATTCCTCGCGGCGTCTCTCGGTGGCCGAGATCATGGCCAACCTGCAGTCGGAGAAGAACGGTCGCAGGTAGCGCCACTGCGGTGTAGATCACGCCGGTGCCGCATGGCATCGGCAAACCCGAGGCCGATATCCTCGTGACGTAACGTCCGGTACCCGCATGGCGGGACTGGAACGGATCAAGCGCTGGGACGGACGAGTGTCCGGCCATCGCACTTCGAGAGGACAACGTTGACCTCGAGTTCTGGCAACGAGCCGGCGCGGGCCGGCATCGAGCCCGCGGGCTTGGACCCCGCGCCCGCACGACTGACGGTAGGAATCGTCTCGGCAGGGCGCGTCGGCTCGGCACTCGGTGCGGCACTCGAGCGCGCCGGGCACGTGGTGTTCGGCGTCGCCGCGATTTCCGATGCCTCCGTGCAGCGGGCGCGTACCAGGCTGCCCGATTCCGAGATCCTGCCCGTCGAACAGGTGGCGGCCCGCAGCGAGTTGCTGCTGCTCGCGGTGCCCGATGCCGAATTGGCCGGGTTGGTTCGTGGTCTCGCCTCCGCGGGCGTGGTGCGGCCCGGCACGATCGTCGCGCACACCTCGGGCGCCAATGGCGTTGCGGTACTCGCTCCGCTCGCGGCGCTGGGCGCACTGCCGCTGGCTATCCATCCCGCGATGACGTTCACCGGGCACGACGAGGACCTGGCCCGACTCGGCAACGCCTGTTTCGGGGTCACCGCGGCCGACGAGGTCGGTTTCGCCATCGCGCAGGCCCTCGTGATCGAAATGGGCGGCGAACCGGTCCGCGTCCAGGAGGAGAACCGCCAGCTCTATCACGCGGCGCTGGCCCACGGCAGCAATCATCTCGTGACGGTCATTGTCGACGCGGTCGCCGCGCTGCGCACCGCGCTGTCGGGTCCCGGTCTGCTCGGCCAGCAGCTCGTCGACGATCAGCCGAACGGTCTGGCGGAGCGGCTGCTTGCCCCGCTGGCTTCCGCCGCGCTCGACAATGCCCTGCGCCGCGGCCAATCCGCGCTCACCGGCCCGGTGGCCCGTGGTGACGCGGACGCCGTTGTCGCGCATCTGGCCGCGCTGGAAGCCGTCGATGCCCGGCTGGCCGCGGGATATCGCGCACTGTCGCTGCGCACGGCCGAGCGCGCCAACACCAATCCCGCTTTGATCGAACTACTGGAAGGACGCCGATAGTGGATCCGAAATTGCGCGGTACCTTCCGGCCGGGCGAGCTGACCGTGCACCACGATCCCGCCGTGATCCAAGCGGTCTCGAAAGCGCTACGCGGCGTCGGACGCACCGTGGGCCTGGTACCGACGATGGGTGCACTGCACGAGGGGCACCTAGAGATCGTGCGCCGTGCCAAGCGGACCAACCAGGTCGTGATCGTCTCGATCTTCGTGAATCCCTTGCAGTTCGGTGCGGGCGAGGACCTGGACAAATACCCTCGCACCCTGGACGCCGATGTCGAGCTGCTCCGCAAGGAGGGCGTGGAATTGGTGTTCGCACCCAGCGCGGCCGATATGTACCCGGACGGCATGCGGACCACGGTGTACCCCGGTCCGGTCGGCGCGGAGCTGGAAGGCGCAAGCCGCCCGACGCATTTCGCGGGTGTGCTGACCGTGGTCGCCAAGCTGTTGCAGATCGCGAAGCCGACCGAGGCATTCTTCGGCGAGAAGGACTATCAGCAACTCACGCTGATCCGGCAGCTGGTTCGCGACCTGAACTTCGATGTGAAGATCGTCGCGCTGCCCACCGTCCGCGAGCCCGATGGTCTCGCGCTATCTTCCCGCAATCGGTACCTCGATGCGGCGCAACGGGAATCGGCGCTCGCTCTCTCGGCGGCGCTGGCCGCGGGCAAGCACGCGGGCGGACTCGGCGCGGACGCCGTGCTCGCCGCGGCGCGCGGTGTCCTCGATGCCGCGGCAGGCGTCGAGCTCGACTATCTCGAATTGCGGTCATCGACCCTCGGGCCCGCACCTGCCAACGGAAATGCCCGGCTGCTCGTCGCGGCGAAGGTCGGCGCCACCCGGCTGATCGACAACACGGCCGTCGCGCTCGGTGCGCCGGTCGACGGCGGTCATCCCACACTTCCCGATTCGCGCGCAGCCGCGGACGACTCCCAGCCTGCCCAGGCCAACATTTAGGAAAGGGCGACGACGATGTTGCGCACCATGATGAAGTCGAAGATCCACCGTGCCACGGTGACCCATGCCGACCTGCACTACGTCGGCTCGGTGACCGTCGACCAGGACCTGCTCGATGCCGCCGATCTGCTCGAGGGCGAGCAGGTCTGCATCGTCGATATCGACAACGGCGCCCGCCTGGAGACCTATGTGATCGCGGGCGAGCGCGGTTCCGGCGTGATCGGAATCAATGGCGCCGCAGCCCACCTCGTCCACCCGGGTGACCTGGTCATTTTGATCGCCTACGGAATGATGGACGAGGCCGAGATCCGCGAGTACGCCCCGAAGGTTGTCTTCGTCGACGGCGCCAACCGTCCGACCGACCTCGGCTCGGATCCGGCGCACGCACCGGAGGGCTCCGGCCTGGTCACCCCGCGCATGCTGACCGCCGCAGTGTGCGAGGCGACCTTCGTCGGGCCCGCCGTGGATTCGCAGGCGGCCGCCTCCGTGCCCGTCGGGCACATCTGACGGCCATGCTGCTGGCCATCGATGTCCGCAATACCAGCATCGAGCTGGGCCTGTTCTCCGGCAGCGGCACCCACGCGAAGCTCGCCAGGCACTGGCGGATGCACACCAATCCACTGCTGACCGCGGACGAGTTCGCCATGCAGGTGCGCGGTCTCGTCGGCGCACAGGCAGAGGAAATCGTCGGGGTCTCGGCGCTGTCGACGGTTCCGCCGGTGCTGCGCGAGATTCGAACGATGCTGCATCGCTATTGGGAGAATCTGCCGCACGTGGTGGTGGAACCCGGTGTGCGCACCGGAATTCCGCTGCTCGTGGACAACCCCAAGGAAATCGGTGCCGACCGCATCGTGAATACCCTTGCCGCACACCATCTCTACGGCACCGCCGCGATTGTGGTCGATTTCGGCACGGCGACCACCGTCGATCTGGTTTCGGCGAAGGGCGAATTCCTCGGCGGGGTGCTCGCGCCCGGTGTGGAGATTTCCAGCGAGGCGCTGATCGAGCGTGCCGCGCTGCGCCGGGTGGAGTTGGCGCGCCCGCGCTCGGTGGTAGGCAAGAACACCGTGGAGGCTATCCAGTCCGGCGCGATTTTCGGTTTCGCGGGCTTGGTCGACGGCCTGATCGATCGGATACGCGACGAATTCGACGCCTTCGCCGGTGACGATGTGACGATCGTCGCAACCGGTGCGAGCGCGCCACTGATCGTCCCTGAGTCCGAAACAATCGACCATCACCAGCCGCATCTGACCCTGACCGGCCTGCGCCTGGTCTACGAACGCAACCAGCGCAGGAAGGGAACTGCTTGATGTCCACGCTTTCCGCTATTGGGAAGGCGAAAGGAGATCGAGTGGGCGGTTCGCGCTCTGCTACACTCGCAACCGTGTATTTCCGCGTGCGCACCCAGGAGTGTTGTCGAGGCTGATCCAGCCTCGACCGTTCGAGGCTGACCAAGTCCCTCGACCGTCGACACACTTCCTGGAGATTCGCTCATGCGTTCCTCTGTTCTTCCCCTTTCGTCCGCACGGGACGCCTTTTCGGCTACCCCGCCGCTGGATCGTGCTGTCGCACCCGCACTGCCGACCCGCCTGCGTCCCGCCGATCTGCTTCGGCTGACCGACGAGGGCGCCGAGGACGTGCTCAGCGGCCGCTACGACCATCGGCTTCCCGCTGACGGGGTGTGGCCTGCCGACGAACGCTGGGCGACCAGGCTGCTCGCCGACGACGAGGTCGATGTCTGGCTGATCAGCTGGACCCCCGGCAAATCCACCGAATTGCACGATCACGCCGGATCGCTCGGCGCCTTGACCGTACTCAGTGGCGCTCTCTCCGAATATCGTTGGAACGGAACGGAACTACGGCGCCGCACGCTCACGGCGGGTGATCAGGCCTCGTTCCCGATCGGATGGGTGCACGACGTCATGCGGGCGCCTGCCGGCCCACGTCCGGTTACCGACAACACCGCCGAGTCCGTCGGCCCCCTCGATCCGACGCTCAGCGTGCATGCCTATTCGCCGCCGCTCACCGCTATGTCCTATTACGAGGTCACCGGCCACGGCACCTTGCGGCGCACCCGAACCGTCCTCACCGACCAGCCCGAAGGCGATATGTAATGACCCGTTTGACCATCGACCAGATGCTCGACAACGCGCGGGCCCAGCTGAACCGGATCTATGCGTTCGAATTGCCGGAGGCGCTCGCACGGGGCGCGATTCTGGTGGACATCCGTCCCCAAGCCCAGCGCGGTCGTGAAGGCTCGCTGCCCGGCGCCCTGGTGATCGAGCGCAATGTTCTGGAATGGCGATTGGACCCGACCAGTTCCGCGCGTTTGGCGCTGGCCGCCGATCACGATGTGGAATGGATCATCGTCTGCTCGGAGGGCTATACCTCCAGTCTCGCCGCCGCCGCGTTGCAGCAACTCGGACTGCGCCGGGCGACCGACGTGATCGGCGGCTACCAGGCGATGAAGGCGGCGAGCCTGCTCACCATCGGAATCCAGGCGCCGCACTTCGCGCGTGCGGTGGACGCGCTCGCCTCGCTGTAATTGCCGACGATTTAGTTCTATCTTGAAATAGTCCGTGGCACAGTAGGTTTCGTCTACGACCTGGTCTCGCGGGCGATCTCGGCCTGCGAAAAATCGGTCGCGGTCGCGCGCGGGAACCGAGGTAGGCTCGTTACTCCGCGGTAGTGCACGGGCGGCTCGCAAAACGATTTCCGGTGCCCGCTAGTGTTGTTGGATGTGAGCACCCCGAACACGCCCTCGTCCGGTAGCTCTGCGGGTTCGGTTCCTGCGGAGCAATCAAGCCCAACCGCGTCCGAAGTAGATGACGCACCGGAGCAGATACGGATTCGCAGGGAGAAGCGCGAGCGCCTGCTCGCCGACGGTGGTGAGGCATATCCGGTCGTCGTGCCCCGTACGCATACCCTCGCTGAAATTCGGTCGGCCTATCCGGATCTGGAGGCGGACACGCAGACCGGCCTGCAGGCCGGTGTCGCGGGCCGCGTCATATTCATGCGTAATACCGGCAAGCTATGTTTCGCGACACTGCAAGAGGGCAACGGCACCAAGCTGCAGGCGATGATCAGCCTGAACGGTGTCGGTGCCGATGCGCTCGCGGCGTGGAAGTCCGATGTGGACCTCGGTGACTTCGTTTTCGTGCACGGCGAGGTCATCTCGTCGCGGACCGGCGAATTGAGTGTTATGGCCGATTCCTGGTCCATGGCCGCCAAGTCGCTGCGGCCGCTGCCGGTCGCGCACAAGGAGATGAACGAGGAGTCCCGGGTTCGGCAGCGCTATGTCGACCTGATCGTGCGTCCCGAGGCCAGGGAAATGGCCCGGACCAGGGTCGCGGTCGTGCGTGCGCTGCGCAATGCCTTGGAGCGTCGCGGGTTCCTCGAGGTCGAGACGCCGATGCTGCAGACACTGCACGGTGGTGCGGCGGCCCGGCCGTTCGTCACGCGTTCGAATGCCCTCGATATGGACCTCTACCTGCGAATTGCGCCGGAACTGTTCCTCAAGAGGTGTGTGGTCGGCGGCCTGGAGCACGTCTTCGAGATCAACAGGAACTTCCGCAACGAGGGCTCGGACTCTACGCATTCGCCGGAGTTCGCGATGCTGGAAACATACCAGGCATACGGCACTTACGACGATGCACAGCGCATGACCCGAGAATTGGTACAGGAAGTTGCGCAGGAGGTGTTCGGCACGCAGGTGGTGACTCTTGCGGATGGCACCGAATATGATCTGCGCGGTGAGTGGACAACGGTCGAGATGTACCCCTCGCTGTCTGATGCACTGGGTGTATCAGTCACTCCGGAAACATCGGTTTCGGAATTACGCGCACTTGCCGATCGGGTCGGTCTGGAAATTCCGGAAGGCAAGGGCTATGGCCACGGCAAACTTGTAGAAGAACTGTGGGAACACCAGTACGGCGACAAGTTGTACGCCCCCACATTCGTGCGCGACTTCCCGGTGGAGACCTCGCCGCTCACCAGACAGCATCGGAGCAATCCTGGAGTTACCGAGAAGTGGGACCTCTATGTGCGCGGCTTCGAGTTGGCAACGGGCTATTCGGAGTTGGTCGACCCGGTGATCCAGCGCGAGCGGTTCGTCGACCAAGCGCGGTTGGCTGCGCAGGGTGACGACGAGGCCATGGTCCTGGACGAGGACTTCCTTGCCGCGATGGAGCACGGCATGCCTCCGACAACGGGTACGGGTATGGGAATCGATCGGTTGTTGATGGCACTCACGGGATTGGGAATCCGCGAAACGATACTGTTCCCAATTGTGCGTCCAGTCACTCGCTGACCGTCGGATTCCATACCGCAGCTCCTCGTCTTGGAATTTTCGAAATTCGGGGTATTCTTGCCTCGGGTAATCGGCCTAGTATGCGGGTCGCACGATTTCGAGAGGACGTTCATCTCATGGCAAAGAAGGTCACCGTTAGCCTGATCGACGATGTCGATGGTGAGTCCATCGCGGACGAGACCATCGAGTTTGCGATCGACGGTGTTTCGTACGAGATCGACCTGTCGTCGGCAAATGCGGCGAAGCTGCGCGACGGGCTGGAAGAGTGGGTTTCGAGTGCTCGGCGTGTAAGCGGCCGGCGTCGCGTCAAGGCCGCGGTCGCGGCGGCGGGAAGCCCGAAGAGCCGGGTCTCGATCGATCGTGAACAAAGTGCTGCAATTCGCGAGTGGGCGCGCCGTAATGGCCACAAGGTGTCCGCGCGGGGGCGAATCTCCGCCGACATCACCGATGCGTACAACAAGGCCGCGAAGGCCTGAGTTTCTCAATTTTCGGGCTGCCGTCCGGGCAAATCGTGCGACGCCCGGGCGGCAGCTTGTTTATTTGATAGGTCTTCGATATGGCAAGAAGACCCCATGCGGTGACGCCGCCGCGCCGGGCCGACGCGATCTTGCTCGCCGAACCGGGACGCGGCACCATGGAAACTGTGCAGACGATGTCACTGACGGTTTGGAGAGATGGGGTATCGGGGCAGTGACTGCATTCGTCGGATCATTGTTGCGATTCACTGATGACGAGGGACGTCAGCAGGAGCTGATGCTCACCGCGGACCGGCAACGCATCACCATCGGCCGTTCCCCGCAGGCCGATTTGGCGTTGCCCTGGGACGCCGAGGTCTCCCGCCTGCACGCGGCCGTCGAGTATCTCGGTGCGCATTGGACCATCGTCGACGACGGCCTGTCCCGCAACGGCACCTTCATCAACGGTGAGCGGTTGGTCGGCAGACGCAGGCTGATGGCGGGCGATCGAATTCGGGTCGGCACCTCGCTGGTGTCATTCCACGATTTCGGTAGCGAGGCCGACGAGGCCACCAGGACCTCGACCGGCTCGATACCGACATTGCGCTCGCTCACCGAGACGCAGCGCGCGGTGCTGATCGCACTGTGCCGTCCGTACAAGAACGGGGCGGGCTTCGCCACCCCCGCCTCCAATCAGCAGATCGCGGACGAACTGTTCCTCAGCGTCGATGCGATCAAGACACATTTGCGTGCGCTGTTCGCGAAGTTCGGCGTGGAAAGTCTTCCGCAGAACCTCAAGAGGGTTCGCCTCGCCGGCCTCGCCATGCAAAGTGGTCTGATTTCCGACCGGGATTTGTGAGCCGTCCTTCCCTCTTTTGGTGCGCCCTCTCTTGGTGCGCGCTGCGCCGGGTGTAGACGATCGCGTAGTCGGCCGAGCGTCTCAGCCATGGAGAGTCGTGCGCGGAGGCTGTTGACTAAGAGTTATGGCACGGAGCGACGAGGGCTCCGGCAGTTTTACGGTAGGAGAAAACCATGACCGCCTTTCGGATCGCTGCACTGGTGGCGGCCACGCTCACTACCGGCCTGATCGCAGGCCTTTTCTACGCCTACGCGAACTCGGTGATGCCCGCGCTCGGTCGCACCGATGACCGCGCCATGATCGATGTGATGCAGAAGATCAATGTGGTGATCATCAACCCGGTGTTCATGATCGGGTTCATGGGCACCGTCGCCTTCTCCGTCCTGGCGGCGGCGCTGCACTTGGGCAAGGAGCATCGCACCACGCTGATCTGGATCGCAGTGGCCTTGGTGCTCAACATCATTGCCTTCGCGGTGACCTCCGGATCGAACGTCCCGCTGAACGATCAGCTCGCCGCCGCGGGTGACCCGGCGTCGATCGTCGATCTGGCGCAGGTTCGCGCCGATTTCGAATCCGCATGGGTTCGTTGGAATATCGTGCGCGCCGTGTTCCACACCCTGGCCTTCCTCGCGCTGATCGGCGCGCTCTTCGTCGCCGGTATGCAGCACGCACGCAACACCGCCGCCGTGGCCGGTTCGCCGGTCGGCTCGGCGCCGGGCCGGTTCGTCGCTCAGCAGGCGCCGCAGCAGAGCGCGCAGCCGCAGGTGCCCGGTCAGTTCTCCGCGCCGCAGGCGGACAACCAGTACTCCGCACAATTCGGCGCCCCGGGTTACCGCCGGGCCTGATAGTCCGCGGTTTCGCCCCTGTCGGGGCCGAACGCGCGGTAGCTTCCTGGAACACGTTCCAATTCGGGAGGCATCATGCGACGGGCTCCAGGCGCCGCATTCATCGCAATCGTGCTCGCCGCGCTGTGGATCAGCGCGGCGAGTTCCGCGCATGCGGAGCGTTATGCGGTCGACTACAACTTCTTCTCCGGGATCCCCGCCGAACTGATCGACCACGGTGGCTCGCTGCCGGGCGCTGATGACTGGTCGTGCCGCCCGAGCGCCGAGCATCCGAATCCGGTCGTCCTCGCCCACGGCACCGGTGGTGGCGCACAGACGAATTGGGGCGTGTATGCGCCGCTGCTGGCCAATGAGGGCTACTGCGTCTATTCGTTGACCTACGGCGCGCACGGGCTGCCTTGGCCCCTCTCGGCCGTCGGAGGGATGCTTCCTATGGAGCAGGGGGCGGCACAGTTCGGCGCGTTCGTCGATCGCGTCCTCGCGGCCACCGGTGCGAGCCGAGTCGATGTAGTCGGGCATTCCCAGGGCACGGTGGTGCCGAACTACTACGCGAAGCGACTCGGTGGCGCCGACAAGATCGATAAGTACGTATCAATCGCACCGGCATGGCGCGGCACCAATGCGGGCGGCGCGAGCGAGATCGTCGCATACGCCGACCGGCTCGGGCTCGGGCCGGCATTCGAGGCGACGGTGGGTGCGCTGTGTCAGGCCTGTGTACAACTTCTCCAGGGTTCGCCCTTCCTGACCCAGCTCAACAGTGATGGCGTCTATGTGCCGACCATCACCTACACCAATATCGTCACCGCGCACGACGAGATCGTCGTCCCGTACACCTCGGGCCTCGTCCCGGGGCCGAACGCAACTAACATTGTTGTTCAGGACGGGTGCGCGCTGGACTACTCCGATCATCTGGCGATTGCAGGCAGCCCACGGGCGGCACGTTACGTGCTCAACGCACTCGACCCTTCCCACCCGCGGGACGTCGGGTGCGAGTTCGTTCCCCCCTTCACGGGGTAGCGCTCACGCGGCGAGCCGAGGGCCCGGTCGGGTCCGGTGTTCGCTGAGGGCAAAACCTCGGTGGAAACGAATCCCGCAACGTTCACGTTATGAGTGAATGACCGTGCCGCCGCTGGTCCGCAATAGGGTGGACTGGAGGCGGCGGGAACCCCTGCCAACTAGAGTAGAGGCGGGGGCCGCAACCCCCGGGCTTCATGGCAGGCTGGCGCCACAGTCGAACACTGAAGCGTCGGACGCCATAGACGTCGAAGCAGGAGAGTGAGGGAGCGATGTTCGAGAGGTTCACCGACCGCGCGAGGCGTGTCGTTGTCCTGGCCCAAGAAGAGGCCCGGATGCTCAACCACAACTACATCGGCACCGAGCACATCCTGCTTGGGTTGATCCACGAGGGCGAGGGTGTCGCAGCGAAGTCGCTGGAGTCCCTCGGTATTTCGCTGGAGGGTGTGCGCAGCCAGGTGGAGGAGATCATCGGTCAGGGCCAGCAGGCGCCGTCCGGTCACATCCCGTTCACCCCGCGTGCCAAGAAGGTGCTGGAGCTGAGTCTGCGCGAAGCGCTGCAGCTCGGTCACAACTACATCGGCACCGAGCACATTCTGCTCGGCCTGATCCGTGAGGGTGAGGGCGTCGCGGCACAGGTGCTGGTCAAGCTGGGCGCGGATCTCAACCGCGTGCGCCAGCAGGTCATCCAGCTGCTGTCCGGTTACCAGGGCAAGGAGCCGGTCGAGGGATCCGGGTCGCGTGGTGAGGCGGGCACCCCGTCCACTTCGCTGGTGCTCGACCAGTTCGGTCGCAACCTGACCCAGGCCGCCCTCGAAGGCAAGCTCGACCCGGTCATCGGCCGCTCGAAGGAAATCGAGCGCGTGATGCAGGTGCTGAGCCGCCGCACCAAGAACAACCCCGTGCTGATCGGCGAGCCCGGTGTCGGTAAGACGGCTGTCGTCGAGGGCCTCGCGCAGGCCATCGTCAACGGCGAGGTCCCCGAGACCCTCAAGGACAAGCAGCTCTACACCCTCGACCTGGGTTCCCTGGTCGCGGGCAGCCGCTACCGCGGTGATTTCGAAGAGCGCCTGAAGAAGGTGCTCAAGGAGATCAACACCCGCGGCGACATCATCCTGTTCATCGACGAGCTGCACACGCTCGTGGGTGCGGGTGCCGCCGAGGGCGCGATCGACGCGGCCTCGATCCTGAAGCCGAAGCTGGCCCGTGGCGAGCTGCAGACCATCGGTGCGACCACCCTCGACGAGTACCGCAAGTACATCGAGAAGGACGCCGCACTCGAGCGCCGGTTCCAGCCTGTGCAGGTCGGCGAGCCGACGGTCGAGCACACCATCAACATCCTCAAGGGTCTGCGTGACCGCTACGAGGCGCATCACCGGGTGTCCATCACCGACGGTGCCCTCGTCGCCGCCGCGACGCTGGCCGACCGCTACATCAACGACCGGTTCCTGCCGGACAAGGCGATCGACCTGATCGACGAGGCCGGTGCGCGCATGCGCATCCGTCGCATGACCGCTCCGCCGGACCTGCGTGAATTCGACGACAAGATCGCCGATGCGCGCCGGGAGAAGGAAAGCGCCATCGACGCGCAGGACTTCGAGAAGGCGGCGCGCCTGCGCGACAAGGAAAAGCAGCTGGTCGCCAAGCGCGCCGAGCGCGAAAAGCAGTGGCGCTCCGGTGATCTCGACGTGGTTGCCGAGGTCGACGACGAGCAGATCGCGGAGGTGCTCGCCAACTGGACCGGCATCCCCGTCTTCAAGCTCACCGAGGAGGAGACCACCCGTCTGCTCCGCATGGAGGACGAGCTGCACAAGCGGATCATCGGCCAGGAGGATGCCGTCAAGGCCGTCTCCAAGGCGATCCGTCGTACTCGCGCCGGCCTGAAGGATCCGAAGCGTCCGTCCGGCTCGTTCATCTTCGCCGGCCCGTCCGGCGTCGGTAAGACCGAGCTTGCCAAGTCGCTGGCGAACTTCCTGTTCGGC
Organism: Nocardia sp. NPDC051463; assembly: GCF_040681975.1. NCBI lineage: Bacteria > Bacillati > Actinomycetota > Actinomycetes > Mycobacteriales > Nocardiaceae > Nocardia > Nocardia sp. NPDC051463. The sequence continues at coordinate 95,463 of NZ_JBFBAB010000014.1, read as the reverse complement.
GACGACGACGCGCTCATCCAGATCGACATGGGCGAGTTCCACGACCGCTTCACCGCATCGCGGCTCTTCGGTGCCCCTCCCGGGTACGTCGGCTACGAAGAGGGCGGCCAGCTCACCGAGAAGGTGCGCCGCAAGCCGTTCTCCGTGGTTCTGTTCGACGAGATCGAAAAGGCGCACCAGGAGATCTACAACACCCTGTTGCAGGTCCTCGAAGACGGTCGCCTCACCGACGGCCAGGGTCGCACGGTCGACTTCAAGAACACCGTGCTGATCTTCACCTCGAACCTGGGTACCTCGGACATCTCCAAGGCCGTTGGCCTGGGCTTCACCCAGAGCAACGCCGAGGGGTCGAACTACGAGCGGATGAAGCTCAAGGTCAACGACGAGCTCAAGAAGCACTTCCGCCCTGAGTTCCTCAACCGCATCGACGACGTCATCGTCTTCCACCAGCTCACGACCGAGCAGATCGTGCAGATGGTGGACCTGATGATCGGCCGCGTCGCCACGCAGCTGAAGAACAAGGACATGGCGATCGAGCTGGCCCCGCAGGGCAAGGCGCTGCTGGCCAAGCGTGGCTTCGATCCCGTGCTCGGTGCTCGGCCGCTGCGCAGGACCATCCAGCGCGAGATCGAGGATCAGCTCTCGGAGAAGATCCTCTTCGGCGAGATCGGCCCAGGACAGACCATTGTGGTCGATGTCGAGGGCTGGGACGGCGAAGGCTCGGGCGAGGACGCCAAGTTCACCTTCACCGGCAAGGCGAAGCTGACCAAGGAGCCCGCCACCGAAGAGAAGCCGGAAGTCGTGCTGACCGCCGCAGGCGAAGGCACCCCCGAGGCAGCTGCTTCGGGCGAATAAGCTCCGAGCCGCATCGAAAAGGCCTTCTCCCACCGGCTTCCGGTGGGGGAAGGCCTTTTTCGTGCTACTGCGCGAAGCTGGGCAGTATCGGTGTGAAGTCGCGGGCAAGGTCGCCGGGGACGACCAGTTCGTCGATTCCGTATTTCTCCCGTCGGTATTCGAGCACATCGACGATCGCGGCTGGATCGGAATCCAGCACACCCGCTGCCCCGTCCGCCCGTAGTCCGTCGGCGGTGAGGCCGAGGTGTGTGCCGAGCCAATACGGGAGCCGGTCGCCGATGCCGACCAACTGGTGGGTGAAGCGAATGTCGCGATCGGTGTTGTCGCGCACCACGCGCACCATCTCTGCCAGCTGCTCCTCGGTGGCCTGCGGGCTCGCTGCCAGCAGGATACGGTCGGCGAATTCGGCTGCGGCGGCGAGCATTCGCGGGCCGTTGGCCGCGACGACGATCGGCGGGGTCGGGTCGACCTGTGCGCGCACCGCGGCGACCACTGCGGCGAGGATGCCGCGTCGCTCGTTCGCCGAGCCCCACGGAATGCCGAGCCGGTCGGCCTCCGAGCGGGCCTCCGGGCGCCCCGACCCGATGCCGAGCTCGAACCGTCCGTCGGAAAGCAGTTGCAGCGCTGTGGTTTCCCGCACGGTGGTGGTAATGGTGCGCAGGGGTGCGGCAATCACATTCGTTCGCAGTCGTATCGTGGTGGTCACCGCGGCCGCGGCTGCGAGCGCTGGAAAGGGCGACGGGGTGTTGAGGGTGTCCGGCATCAGGATCGTCCGATAGCCCTGTTGCTCGGCGCCTTGGACGGCGCGCACCCAGTCGGGTCCCGAGCGCGGGCTGAGGACAATTCCGAAATTCATGCTCATGGCGGGGTCTCCCGTGATTCGGTGCAGGATCAGTTCTCGGCCGGGCGCTTCGACTCACGCAGCACGGCCAACCTGCTGCGGTACTGGTCCTCGGTGATCTCGCCGCGCGCGAACGCTGTGCGCAATGCGCCGATCCCGCTCTGCTGTCCGACGAATCGACGGCGGACGACGAAGACGACGACAAGGAAGGTGACCCAGAACAGCAGCGGGAAGATCCAGAAGAACGGCCATGGGTGCCAGCCGTGGTCGTAGTGCTCGGCCAGGAAGGTCAGGGTTTCGGGTTGGGTGAAAATGTTCATACCGAGAGCCTGCGCCGCACACACCTACCTGGGCATCGGTCGAGCGGCGCTACCTGGTCTACGCCTGGACACGTACGAAAATGCCCGTCCGACAATCGCATCGGTAGCGGACACCCGATCTCTGTCAGCGCGGAATGTGGGTTGCTGCGGGGAGGCCGCCGCTGCTCGCTACTGCCAGCCGGGGCGGACCACGCCGGATTCGTAGGCCATGACGACGAGCTGGGTGCGATCGCGGGCGTCGAGCTTCGTGAGGATCCGGCTCACGTGCGTGCGAGCCGTGGCCGGGCTCATGAAGAGGCGTTCGCCGATCTCGGCATTGGTGAGACCCTCGGCAACCAGGGTCATCACCTCGCGCTCGCGGTCGGTGAGTTCGGTGAAGGCCGTGGGTGGCGGTTGTTTGGCGTGTGCGGCGAATTCGGCGATCAGGCGGCGGGTGACGCCGGGGGACAGCAGTGCGTCACCCGCGGCGACCACCCGGATGGCACGCACGAGGTCGGCCGGTTCGGTGTGTTTGACCAGGAAACCCGTCGCACCCGCGCGCATGGCCTCGAAGACGTACTCGTCGAGCTCGAAGGTGGTCAGTACGACTACCTTCACCTCGGCGAGATTCGGGTCTTCGGCGATCATTCTGGTGGCGGTCAGTCCGTCGAGAATCGGCATCCTGATGTCCATCAGCACCACATCGGGGGTGAGGCTGCGGGCCATCCGCACGGCCTGTTCGCCGTTGTCGGCCTCACCGATCACCTCGATGCCGTCCTGGACATCGAGCAGTGCGACGAAACCGCCGCGCACCAGCGCTTGATCGTCGACGACCAGCACTCGTATCGGCGCCTCGGTGGTGCCATGGTCTGTCATCACACTTCCTGGGTGGTGGAACCGCTGGGTTTGTCCGCGTCCTTGGTCGACTCCCGGACGGGTAGCCGGGCCGCGACCCGGAATCCGCCGCTGGGCCGTGGGCCTGCGGTGAGTGCACCGCCGAGCGCGTGCGCCCGCTCCCGCATGCCGATGACGCCGTTGCCCCCGCTGGATCCGGACCTCGATGGGGTGCCGGTGGGGCGGGTGTTGTCGACGGTGATGTCGACCGAGTCTGCTGTGTAGCGCACCGTCACTGTCGCCGCAGCTCCTGGTGCATGCCGTGCCACGTTGGTGAGCGATTCCTGGATGATCCTCGCCGCCGCCACGTCGATGACGCTCGGCAGTCGGTGCGGGGCGCCGATGATCCGGGTGTCAACGATCAAACCGGCGGCGCGGGCCCGCTGTAGGAGGGTATCCAGATCCTCGATGCTCGGTGCGGGCGCCCGTGGCGCTGGAGCGGGGCGAAGCAGCGGCGGTTGCGATGCGGACTGCCTGCTGTGCGGGTCGGTCGAATGACGTTGCGCGCGTTTCGAATCGCAGCCCGCGGTGGAGCCGAGCGCGGTGCCGTCGGTGCGTTCGCGTGGGGGCTCGGCCTGCGCATCGGCCGCCGCACCGGTGCGAATCGCCTGTAACAACGTATGCACCTCGGCCAGTGCGTCCTTGCTCGCGGTCTTGATCGTGGCCAGCGCCGACTGCGCCTGTTGCGGTTTCTTGTCGAACAGTTCCAGCGCCACCGAAGACTGCACATTGATCAGCGAAAGGCTGTGGGCCAGCACATCGTGCAGCTCGCGGGCGATGGCGAGGCGTTCCTCGCTGGCTCGCCGCTGCCGCTGCGCCTCCTCGTCGCGGCGGGCGGCTTCGGCCCGTTGCCTGCGGGCCACCAGTACCGCCTGTCGTTGCCTGATGCCCTCGGCGATCGAAATCAGCACGCCGAGCCAGGCGATCATCCCGAAAGCCAGCCACGGGTCGGCCGGGTGCCCGATCAGCGCGGGCAATGGCCAGACCAGCGCCAGATAGCCGACCGGCACGAGCGGATAAGTCAACCACCGCGACCCGATGACTGCCGCGGAAACAAAGGCGATCACCAGCGAAATGAAGATCGGACCATAACCGTAGCCGCGCAGCAGATACACCGCGCACGACGCGATCGTCACAAGTAGCACGGGCAGCGGCTGTGATCGGCGCAGGAGCAGGGCGACGGGGCCGACGAGCAACAGCGCGTAGCCCAGCATGTCCAGCGAGTGCACGCCGGTTTGGCGGATGTTCGCATTGCGCCCACCGGCAAGCTGGATCACCCCGACGACGAACGCGAGGCCCCAGTCCCGAACGACCGGGCCACGTTTCGATTCCCCTGGCGCTGTCACACCTGCAGCCTATTAGGCTGCTGCGCGCTCAGCGTCCGCCGCGCTGCGTATTCGCCGGGCACCTCGCGGGCGTAGGCCTGGATACGTACGTCGGCCCGCGCCGCGCGGCGGATGTGGCGGACCTGGTCGGGGGCGGATTCTCAGGGCATGACAGATTCCGTCGTGGTCACCGCAGGGTTGACCAAACGCTACGGCGCCCACACCGCCGTCGACCGCGTGAGCATGGGTGTCGGGGCCGGTGAGATCTACGGGTTCCTCGGCCCGAACGGTGCGGGCAAGACGACCACCTTGCGCATGCTGGTCGGCCTGATCCGCCCGAGCAGCGGCACCGCGACCGTGCTCGGCCATCTGCCGGGCGACCCGGCGGTGGTCCGCCGCATCGGTGTCCTGATCGAGGGCCCCGGTTTTTATCCCTACCTGTCCGGCCGCGACAACCTGCGGGTGCTCGCGAAATACCGGGGCCTCGACCGTAGGGCTGTCGAGGAGGCGCTCGAGCGGGTCGGACTCGAGGGCCGCGCCGAGGACAAATTCCGCACCTATTCCCTCGGTATGAAGCAGCGCCTCGGCGTAGGCGCGGCCCTGCTCGGCCGTCCCGATCTGCTGATCCTCGACGAGCCGACGAACGGCCTCGACCCGCAGGGCATGGCCGAAATGCGCGAGCTGATCACCACTCTCGCCGGTGACGGGCACACGGTGCTGCTGTCGAGTCACATGCTCAGCGAGGTGCAGGAGATCTGCGATCGCGTCGGCGTCATCTCCGGCGGCAACCTGCTCGTGGAATCCACGGTGGCCGAATTGCGCGGCGCCTCTTCACTCTCGCTGCGCGCCGAGCCGCTCGAACTGGCCTTGTCTGCGGTGCGACAGGTGGTCGGTGATCGTTCGGCGCTGTTGACCGCGCGTGGTATTCGGATCGAATCCGGTGCCGAGAAGGCTCCCGCGATCGCCCGTGCGGTGATCGAGGCAGGCGCGGATCTGCTCGAACTGCGCATCGACGAAAAATCCCTCGAAGAGGTCTTCTTCGAGATGACCCAGCTGGAGGCGGCGAAATGAATAGGCAGGCAAGGAAAGATCTGCTGGCGAGCACCAGCGCTGAGCTGCTCCGGCTGCGGAAGTGGCCGGCGTTCTGGATCATTCTCGGTACCTGGATTCTGTTGAATCTCACGTTTTCGTACCTGTTCAACTACCTTGCCTACAGCTCGGGTGAATCGTCACGTATGTCGAACGGGCAGCCCAAAGAGATACTGCTGCAGCAAATGTTGCCCGCGGCCGTCCCGGAAGTTTTCACGCAGGGCATGGCCATGTTCGGCGGCGCGTTGATGCTCATCCTCGGTGCCTTGACCATCGGCAGCGGATACGGCTGGGGCACCTGGAAGACCACCTTCACCCAGGGGCCGTCGCGGATCACCTCGCTCGGCGGTGCGGTGGTGAGTCTGGCGTTCGTGGTTGTGGCGCTGGTCTGCGTTGCGTTCACGGCGGATATCGGTGTCGCGTCGATCATCGCGCTCTCTCGATCGCAGTCGCTCGCGCTGCCAGGTTTCGGGCAGATCGTGAACGGAATCATCACCGGGACAGCGATTCTCGGAATGTGGACGCTGGCAGGCGCACTGATCGGCGCGATCGCTCGTGGTCCTGCGCTTGCCGTAGGGCTCGGCTTGGTCTGGGTGCTGGTTGTGGAGAATCTGCTGCGCGGTGTCGCCGGAATATTCGAGCCGATCACGGTGATCACCGATCATTTGCCCGGCACGGCGGCAGGATCGATGGCCGGTGCGATGCGCACGGTGCAGGGTCCCGCGACGCCGGGCGTGCTCGATATTCTGTCGCGGACCGAGTCGTTGATCGTGCTCGCCTGCTATACGGCTGTGTTCGTTACGGGCACGTTGTTGTTGGTGCACCGGCGGGACATGGTCTGATTGCCGGAGGAATTCGGATACCTCGAAACCGTTGGCGGACACCGGTTCGTCAGCGGTTTCGGCGTTTTCCCGCTTGCCCGGACGAGTGGCGAAGTGTCAACTCGTGGCCGTGCTGATGACGGAATGAGCCAGCCTGCTCAGCGCCTCGGCGATGTGTGCTGCGCTGGAGCCGCGTCCACGTTGATGCTGAAAAACCTCGGCGGCCAATGGTGCGAGCAGGGAATCAACCAGTGCGTCGGGATCTGCGATGCCCCCGGCAACAAGCAGCGACCGCACATGCAGATACCAGAACCCGTATGCACCGGTACGGAATCGTGCCCCGCTGCTTTCGGCACCGAGCACTAAATGTGCATGCGCTTCGAGCAATTCGACCATGGCCGTGTAAAAGGCGGCGAGCCGCTCATCCGGCGGTGCGCCCGGCCCGAGTGGCGGATCGCCGCGCAGCAACTTCTCCTGCAGCGTGCGCTCGTGCTCGTCCAGTAGTGCGACGGCGATCGAATTCTTGTCCGGGTACCGGCGGTAGAGCGTGCCGCGGCCGACACCTGCTGCTTTGGCGATGTCATCCATCGTCACGGTGCGCGGATCGCGGGTGGCGAACAGTTCGGCGGCGGCGGCGAGGACCTTGGCACGATTGCGTGCCGCGTCGGTGCGTTCGGCGTGCGGGGGAGTGCTCGCCTCCGGCGGTGTCGCACTCGACGAAATGCCGGCGAGCAGGTCGGATCGGGGGTCCATGGCTTCGACTGTAGTCGACTCCGAATCAAGTGGACAAGATGTCCACTTAGCGTTAATGTCGTTCCCAACAAGAAGTGGACAATATGTCCAGATAATTGGGAGGCCTGACAATGAGCACACTGCTGCACCTCGACGCGAGCGCCCGCCGTCAATCGATCAGCCGCGAAGTGAGCGCCGCCTTCGCTGACGCCTGGCGCGCCGAGAACCCCGAAGGTGACTACCTGTACCGAGATCTGGCGGCGAATCCGGTGCCGTTCATCGGCGAGGCATGGACGGAGTTGTGCGACGCGGTGCTCGCCCTCGGCAGTACCGACCTGGATCGGCTCCCGGAGCTGGTCCGCACCCCGGCTCAGGCCGAAGCCTGGGCGATTGTCGCCCCATTGCTCGCAGAGCTGCTGGCCGCCGATGTGATCCTGATCGGTACCCCGATGTACAACTACTCGATCCCCGCCTCGCTCAAGGCGTGGCTCGATCAGGTGACGTTTCCTCGAATGTCATTGGAGCACAGGCGATTTGTCGTCACAACGGCGCGCGGCGGTGCCTACTCGCCAGGCGCTCCCAAGGCCGCATTCGACTACCAGGAGCGCTTTCTGCGCGACTTCTTCGCAGGCCACTTCGCGGTGTCCGACACCGTCTTCGTCAACGCCGAACTGGCCAATTCCCGTCAGGACCCACTCATGGCGACACGGCGCGCCGAGCACGACGCGTCCTACAGTGCCGCCATCGACACCGCCCGCGACCTCGCCAAGGAATACTGATGAACTGGATCGTCCTCGGCGTGGCCGGCGTGGTGGAAATCATCTGGTCGCAGAGCATCAAACCCACCGAGAACTTCACTCGCCTGGTCCCCACGGTCATCTGCTTCGTCCTGGGGGCCGTAGCGGTCTATCTACTGTCGCGAGCCATGCAGACTCTCCCGGTCGGCACCGCCTACGCGATCTTCACCGGCATCGGTGCGGTTGGCGCGATCGGCCTCGGCGTCATGGTCAACAAGGACCCACTCAGCGCGGGCAGGCTCCTCTCGCTATCGCTGATCCTCGGGGGCATCGTCCTGGCCCGCGTCACCAACCCGGACTAGGTTCTGTCCTGTAATTCATTGTGTCAGTTGGTGTTAGCGGCATACGGTGGTTGGGCGTGGCGAGTTGACGGACCGGGCATTGGCTCGGATCGAGCCCATGCTGGCGGTATCGGGTCGTGGCCGCAGGTGATCAACGCGATCCGGTGGAAACTGCGGACCGGCGCGCCGTGGCGTGACCTGCCCGAAGGCTACGGCCCGTGGAATAACCGGGGGCAGCTGGAGATCGCCAAGCGCCGCGGCGTAACCCTCGAACCTCCGGTCGCGATCCGCTTCGCCGACAAAGCGATCATCGACTACTACAAGCGCATCGCGGACGAGTCCGAACGTGGAGCCGCGCCGGAAACGCCATGGGAATGGTGGATGACACTGATGTCCACTCATCTAGTGGAGGCCCTCCACGATAGGGACCGGCTCGACCAGCAATGCGTAATCACGATCGGCGAAACCGGATTCACGGCAGTCCCGAGCAGCGAGGACTCGCCTTCGTAGGGAATGTCGAGGACGACTGGTCATCCGGTGGCGGTGATCCGGGTCAAATGGCGCTGCTGATGTTCAAAGCCAAGGGGGGACCCGGTGGGCTCGGTTCGCCCTCAGGGAGCGCACTGGTAACCCACCGGGCGCCAATGCCATCCTCGTGGCACCTGAATCTGGCCTGCGTTCGTGGGGAGGCGGATGAGCCCTGAAGACGCGGGGAGGTGGGACCGGCGTAGGTTCGGTGTGTTTCACGTAACAACATCGAAAGGACCGTGATGCCCACACGTACCGCGCGCACCGCTTGGACCGGCTCGCTGCAGGAGGGTTCGGGACAGGTCGAGCTGGCCAGCTCTGGCGTTGGCAAGTACGACGTGTCGTTTCCCAAGCGTGCCGCCGACGATGCCGACGGCACCACCAGCCCGGAGGAACTGATCGCGGCGGCACACTCCTCATGCTTCGCGATGGCCCTCTCGGCGCAGATCGCCAATGCGGGCGGCACCCCGGAGAGCCTGGACGTCACCGCCGACGTCACCCTCGGCCCTGACCCGGACGGCGGATTCCGCATCAGCGGCATCAAGCTGACCGTCCGCGGCAGGGTCGAGGGCCTCGATGCCGACGGTTTCGCCGCGGCGGCCGCCGCCGCGAAGGCGGGCTGCCCGGTCAGCAAGGCACTGGCGGGCGTTGACAACATCACGCTGGACGCCGCGCTCGCGTAAGCAGGGTGTCCGGTTCCTCGCACCTGCCGACAACCGTCGGCAGGTGCGAGGAACCGAGTGGTTTCTCAGGATGACCGGCCCGCGCGAAAGTAGCGGCGGGCGGTGGGGTGGTACATCGCCGGGATCGCGACCAGGACGGCGAGAATATGTCCGGTCCGGAGTATTCCGCTGATCACCGCCGACGGGCTGAGATTGTCGAAGAGGTCGCCGATTGCTTTGGCGGACAACGTGGCGGCCGCGGGCTCGATGATCAGCGAGGCCAGTCCGACTATCCCGATGCCGATGGTCAGGACGATGCGGGCCCAGCGGGCGCCGTGCGCCATCCGGATGGCGACGGCGAGAACCGCCAGGTAGATGCCGCCGCGCACAGCCAGGCCGGTAGTGAGGGAACCCACATCGGCGTTCGGGCTGTCGAGCTGTACCGCGACATAGGTGAGGGCCTCACCGACGCCGCAGAGCAGTGCGGCGACGAGGCCGGTGAATGCCACCGAAACAGCGCGTGGCGGGCGCACACGATGCTCGGCGCGCAAAGGTGCTGGCCACGTGGAAAAGGCAGTGCCGGTCATGAGACCAACACTGCCTGCGACCTTCCGAAGCGCGGATCAGCCCGCGGTAGCGATCTGCTCTCGTACCGGAGTGCTAGGGCGCGTGGCGAATTCGGTGAGTGCCGCGAAGCCCAAGCCGAGGCACGCCCACAACGTGGCCGACTCGGTCAGCGAGGCCGCCCGGAACTGCCACAGCAGGGTCGCCGGGAAATCGGCCTTCACCTCGTTCACGCCCGGCAGCAGGATGTAGCCGACCGCCGCGATCAGTGCGAAGGCCCCGACACCGGCAATGAGCCGGAACGTCTCGAGCTGTCCCGCAAGGGCTTTGTAGACGAACACGCCCATACCGACGGCCGCGAGGCCGAGCAGCACCGCCGCCACCCACAGCCAAGTGCGATCGTTGATCGTTTCCGGATCACCCACCGCGGGTGGGTTCGCGGGGTACTTGAAGAACGGCACGGCCACGATCGCCGCCCAACCGCCGACGGCGAGGCCGATCGCGAGCTTGGGGCCCGACAGTGTGGTGTAGCGACGCGCGAAATGCGCTGCCGCGGCAAAGAGGGCGCCGAACGCCATCCCTGCGAGGCCGAGCGCGAGGAACTGACCCACTTTCTGCCCGGTCCGGCTCACCAACGGTTCGTCCTCGTCACCGTGCGAATGTCCTGCGGTCGACTCGGCATGCGCCGCTTCCGCAGCGGAATTGGCCTCTTCGATGGCAATCGCGGCGTCCACCTTGGGCTCGCCGACGAAGTAGCCCACCGTACCGGCCAGCAGGCCGGCGATGAGGCCGGCCAGCAGGCCACGCAGCAGCAGGGTTTTCAGCGAACCGAGCAGTGGGACGGCAGCCGACACAGTCGGCGTTATAGACGAACTCAGTGGCATGGGACACCGAGTAGGTGACGTCCATCGTGCATCAGCTCGTGCATGAACATCCCGCTACGCGAGATGGCTCCCTGATCGAAGCCGACCAGGTACAGCGTGAGAAGTGCGAGAAGAACGACGCCCACTGCGATGAGCAGTGTTGCGAGTGAATCGGTTGCCCGGCTCGGTGAATGCGCGATGGCCATTCGAATCCTCCTAGGGATGCGCGTCCCGTCGAGTGGTCGGTGCGATGGTGCCGGCGTCTGGCTTTCCGGCACCAGGGTTCGAAAAGACCCCTCGATGCATGGAACACAGTGGCGCGACCGCTCCGGATTTGCACCGGAATTACCGCGTCACCATCGCGTTTATCTCCTCGAACTGTGACACCTGCGAGCACCCGACGTCAATACGGCCGCCGGGTTACCGACGCAACGGTGGGCGAGTCCCCCGGCCGGGTGCGCCGGTCTCGCCTCAGGAAGCGGGTTTCGCGGCGACGTCGAGCACAACCTCGAATTCCAACAGCGACGCACCTGTGGAAACCGGCTTCTGCCGCTCGCCCGCATGTGCCTCACGCGCAGGCCCGTCCCGCCACGCTGTGAAGGATTCCTCCGAATCCCACTGCGTGACAACGAAGTAGCGATTCTCGCCGGCGACGGGGCGCAACAATTGGAAGCCGAGGAATCCCGGCGAGCCCTCGACCGCATGCGCGCGGTGAGCGAACCGCTTTTCCAACTCGGGGCCTGCGCCTTCAGGAACCTCGATTGCGTTGATCTTCACAACTGGCATGGGTTCGACAATACGTTTTGCCGATCGATCGGTCAGCACGCGCAAGCCATCAGGGGGTCGTGAACACACGAGGGCACACGCGCTGCACAATCAGCAGAGTGTTGCATGACGAAGGTGGGGCAGGGGTACCGATCCTGCTGTTGCACGGGTTGATGGGCAGTGCGCGCACCTGGGGTGGTCAGCTGGAGTGGCTGCGGGGGTTCGGGCATGTCTATACGTTCGATGCTGCCGGACACGGTCGACCGGCGCCCGCCGAACTCACTACCGAGGCGTTCATCGAAGACTTGGCGGCGGCGACTGCACAGATCTCGGAGCCCATGGTTGTGATCGGGCATTCGATGGGCGGGCTGCACGGGTGGGTCTTTGCTTCGCACTATCCCGATCGGGTCCGTGCGCTGGTTGTCGAGGATATTGCACCGGATTTCACCGGACGGACGGCCCAGGATTGGGCGGCGATGATCGAGGCGTGGCCGCCGTTTCCGGACGAGGACGCGGTGCTGGACTTTTTCGGTCCGGTCGCTGGGCGGTATTTCCTGAATTCGTTCGAGCGCGGGGCGGACGGCTATCGGCTGCACGGTTCGGTCGCGACCTTCCGTGATATTTCCGAAGAGTGGGGGACCCGCGATTTCTGGGCGCAGTGGAAGGCGATCACGGTGCCCGCTTTGCTGATCGAGGGCGAATTCACCATTACGCCGGCGGGGCAGATGCGGCAGATGGCCGCCGTCCACCCCGACGCCGTGTATGTGAAGATCCCGAACTCCGGCCACCTCGTGCACGCTGACCAGCCCGAGCGGTACCGCGCCGAGGTCGAGGTATTCCTGCGCCGGGTACTCGGCGCGTAGCGGTCAAGCGACCGGTTGCCCGCCCTCGCCCGCGAGCGCGAACAGGCCCTCGGCGGTCTGCTCGATCAGTCCGTCGACGAGCAGCGAATCCAGGGCGCGGTCGCGTTGGCCCGGGTCGCGAGTCCAGGCCAGGTCGAGGCGCACCCGTTCCACCGGCCCGGTGGCGTCACGCAGCACATCGAGCAGCCTGCCCCGCGCCTGCCGGTCGGTGCCCTCGTACTTCTGGGTGCGCCGAACCACCTCTGACGCCGGCCTGCCCGCGGCCACCCACGCGCACCGCGGCAGCGGGCAGCGTTCGCAGTCCGGGGTTCGTGCGGTGCACACCGTCGCACCGAGTTCCATCAGTGCCGCGGAAAATACCGCAGCCCGATCGATCTGCCGCGGCAGCAGCGCCTCGGTCTCGGGTAGATCGCGCGAGGACGGGTTGCCCGCTTCCGCGCGGCCGTGCACCGCACGGGCCACGACCCGGCGAACATTGGTGTCCACCACCGGTACTCGCTGACCGTAGGCGAAGCAGGCCACCGCACGCGCGGTGTACGCACCGATCCCGGGCAGTCCGAGAAGTAGATCGACGTCGGTGGGCACCTCGTCGTCGTATTGCTCGGCAAGCACTCGCGCGCATTCGTGCAGCCGCAGTGCGCGGCGCGGATATCCGAGCTTGCCCCATGCGCGCAGCACTTCGGCCTGCGACGAGGCCGCCATCGCCGAGGGCACCGGCCAGCGGGCTACCCAGGCACGCCAGATCGGCTCGACTCGCACCACCGGCGTCTGCTGCAGCATGATCTCGCTCATCAGAATCTGCCACGCCGTTACCTCGGCCTTGCGCCACGGTAGATCCCGCGCGGTGTGCTCATACCAGTCCAGCAACACCTCAGCGTCGATGCTCTTGTGCACCGATTTGCTCGTGCTGGGTGCGCCCGCGCCCTTGTGCGCTGCGCCGCTCTTCGGCACCGCCCTCACCGTTCCTCGTGTGTTTCGGCCAGTCGATATTTGCCAACCCGTAACGATGCGAACTCGCTGGTAACCAATTTGATGTGCACAATGGTCGGTATGCCTGATTCCAACCCGGTCAGTGCCTGGAAATCCCTCCGCGAGGGCAACGAGCGCTTCGTCAACGGCAATCTGCTGCATCCTAGCCAGGGCGCCGTGGACCGAGCCAAGCTCGTCAGTGGCCAGCACCCGTCCGCAATTCTGTTCGGTTGTGGAGACTCTCGCGTCGCGGCCGAGCTGATCTTCGACCAGGGCCTCGGCGACATGTTCGTCGTGCGTACCGCAGGCCACGTGGTCGACAGTTCGGTGCTCGGTTCGATCGAGTACGGCGTGCAGGTGCTGAACGTGCCGCTCATCGTGGTGCTCGGACACGACAGCTGTGGCGCGGTGAAGGCCACCATCGACGCGCTGGACGGCGGTGAGGTGCCGGGCGGGTTCATTCGCAGTGTGGTCGAGCGGGTCACGCCGTCGATTCTGATCGGTCGCAGGGAGGGCCTGTCCACCGTCGACGAGATGGAGGCCAGGCACGTGGTGGAAACCAGCAGGCTGCTCATGCAGCGCTCGATGATCATTTCGCAGCGGGTGGCCACCGGCGAGTGCGCGATCGCCTGCGTCACCTACAAGCTGGCCGACGGCCGGGTGGAGCTGCAGCGTGTCGTCGGGAACATCGGCGAGCTCGTCTGAATCGATCCCCGGAGCGTTTCCCCAGCGTGTGGGGCAGAATTCGGTCGCCACGTTCGCCTTTTCCGCACCGACACGCCGGAGCCCTGAGTCGCTGCGCCCGATCGTGCCCTTACCGTTGAGGCGTGCTGGAACCGAATGGACCGCTGCCTCCGGAGATCTATTGGCGTCGCCGCGTTCTCGCCATCGGAGTCCTGGTCGTGGCGCTCGCGCTGGTGATCTGGCTGGTGGTGATGTTCGCGCGTGGCGGTGATGCCCCCGGCAGCACCAAGGCGGCGGCGAGCTCGTCGTCGGTGACCAAGGCTGCCGAAGGCTCGTCGGCCAAGCCGTCGACAAGCGCGGAATCGAGCGCACCGAAGCCTTCCGGCACGGCGGCCGCGACGCCGAGTAGTAACCCGGTGGCGCAGGGTCAGTGCCCGGATCAGTCGCTCGCCGTGCGGGTGACGGTGGAGCAGCCCACCTACAAAACCGGTGAGACTCCGGTGTTCGGCATCGTGATCACGAATATCTCGACGGCGCCGTGCTCACGCGATGTCGGCTCGGGACTCCAGCAGGTTTCCGTGCTCACCCTCGACGGCCAGCGCAGGCTGTGGTCGAGCACCGACTGCTACCCGGATGGTCAACCCGACGTGCGGACTCTGAACCGCGGCGAACAGGCGGCCTTCACTGTCACCTGGTCCGGTTCGACGTCGCAGCCCAACTGTGCGGGCGACCGTGTGCCGGTGCCTGCGGGCGCGTATGCGGTTGTCGCGCAACTCGGTTCGGTACGTAGCTCGGTAGAGCCTTTCAACATCGCTTGAGCTGTGTTTTTTGGCAGCGCCTTCGGCGCTGCGTGTTCGCGGCCCCCTTGGTCTCGCTTCCGAGCCGTCGAGACTTGCGCCTTCGGCGCGTGCGCTTCGACGGCTCGGAAGCGAGACGGGCCGCGAACTCTAATGCTCGGTCTCGCTGCGCTCGGAAGACATCATCATGCCGAGTGGGCGTGTTGGCAGCGGAGATTTGTGACTTCGGTGGATGTGCCTTGGGCGCATTCGGCATGACCGGGCCTTGCGCTCCTGGGCTCGCGAGTTCGTTCTGCTCGGAGTTGGTCCGGTAACCAGTGGGGGTATCGGTAGCGATGCCGCCAGCGTGGTGGATGCACGGGTCAGAAATCCGCTGCCTTCTCCGCGGGGGCCTTGCGGGGTTTGCGGAGGCTGGCGAGGCGGATAGCCGATTTCAGGTCGGTGACTTCGTGGACTTTCATGCCGCTCTTGGATCTCTCCAATCCGGGTGGCACCAGAGCGGTGGTGAAGCCGAGTCGTTCGGCTTCGGCCAGTCTGCGCGCGATTCCGGTCACCTTGCGCACCTCGCCTGCCAGGCCGACCTCGCCGAGGATCACCCAGCCGGGTGGCAGCGCGATGTCGGATTCGGCGCTGGCGATGGCCAGCGCGATGGCCAGGTCCGCGGCGGGCTCCAGCAGTCGCATGCCGCCGACCGTCGCGGCATAGACGTCGTGTTTGCCGAGGAAGACCCGGCCGCGGCTCTGCAGGACGGCAAGGACCATCGCCACCCGGTTGTAGTCGAGTCCGCTGACCGCTCGGCGTGGCTGCGGAATCTCGGTATTCACCGTGAGCCCCTGGACCTCCGCTACCAGCGGCCGTTTGCCGTCCATCGCAACGGTGACCGCGGTGCCGGGTACCGAATCGGTGCGATGGTGCAGAAACAGCCCGGACGGGTCGCTGACGCAGGCGATGCCGTCGTCGTGCAGTTCGAAGCAGCCGACTTCGTCGGCGCCGCCGAAGCGGTTCTTGATGCCGCGCACCATGCGCAGCGTGGAGTTTTTGTCGCCCTCGAACTGCAGCACGACATCCACCAGGTGTTCCAGGGTGCGCGGCCCCGCGATGTTGCCATCCTTGGTGACGTGCCCGACGAGCAGCACCGCGATCCCGCTCGCCTTGGCCAGCGAGGTCAGCGCCGCGGCCACCGCGCGCACCTGGGTGACGCCGCCGATGGTTCCGTCCACCTCGGGCGCGAGCATGGTCTGCACCGAGTCGACGACGAGCAGCGAAGGACGCACCTGCTCGACATGCCCGAGCACCACCGAAAGATCCGACTCCGCCGCGAGATAGACCCGCTCGTGCACCGCGCCGGTCCGGTCGGCGCGTAGCCGGACCTGACCGGCCGACTCCTCCGCGGTGACGTACAGCGATTTCTCGTCGCGCTGATCGGCCCAGCGATGGGCGACCTCGAGCAGCAGTGTCGACTTGCCGACCCCCGGCTCGCCGGACAGCAGCACGACCGATCCCGGAACGATGCCGCCGCCGAGCACCCGATCGAGCTCCGAGACGCCGGTCGGCCTGGCCTGTGTCACCTTCGAATCGATCTGCGAGATCGGCGCCGCCGCAGTGCTGGGCAGCATCGCCCGTCGCCCTGCGGGTGCGTTCGGACCGCCCGCCGACCCGGCTACCTCGTTCACCGTGCCCCATGCGCCGCACTCCGGGCATTTACCCACCCACTTGGCGACTTCGTGCCTGCAGGCCGAGCACTGGAAGATCGACTTGGTCTTTGCCACAGGCGCACCTTACGTACCACGTCCGACAACCGGGCTGGACAGAAAAGAACACGGCTGCCGCGCCATGCGCGACAGCCGTGTTCACTCCGCGCGACGGCGGGTCACAACCAGCTCAGTGGCCGCCCTTGGCGGGCTCGGCGGCGCCGGACTTGTCGGACTCGTGCCGCTCGGTTCCGGTGCCCGCATCGACGGGCACCTGGACCTGAATGGTGCCGCCCTGCTTGAAATTGAACTTGACGGCGTAGGTGAGACCGGGGGTGATGTCCCTGGTCAGGCCGCTGATCTCGATGGTCGCAGGCTTGGCGGCCGGGTCCTGGGACGGCTTGTCGCCGGTGGCGGGCGCACCGTGCCCGGTCGTCGGCGTCGCGTCATGGGCATCGGGCTTGGCCGCACCGTGCTCGGTGGACGCTCCGGCGACAACGGTCTGCTGCGGCGCGATCTCGAACTTCGCGTCACCCGCGGGCCCGGTGATCTTCACGGGGCCGAGGTCGGTGGTGATGCTGGTGAGCTCGTCCGGAACCGACTCGCTGTTGTTGATGACCGACAGCGCGATGAGCGCCTTGCCGCCCTGCGCATTGTTGTAGCCCTCGCCGGGGTAGACGATGTGCACGTTGCGCAGCGAGATCTTGTTGATGTCGGCGTGGTTGCCGTTCACAGCCGCGACCTGCGCCGCGGTCTGTGAGATCTGGCCTGCACCGCAGCCGGACAGTGCGAGCGCCGCTCCGGCGGCGAGTGCGGCAACCGTCACCATGCGACGTCGCGCCCCCTTCGAGGCGGTCACAGCTTTCAGGGCAGTCACGGGTTGTCCCTCCATGTCGACCGGGCACACTCCGCTAGGGAGAGTAGTAACTAGGGAGCGTAGTAGTTGGCTCAACCGGGCGGGCGCGGGGGCTCGCGACTCGCGGGTGGTTGATAACAGTTCGGTCGAATGTCGACGGGTTGCCGTGGTGCTGCTGTTCGCGCCAATCGGCCGATGTGGTAATCGCACCGGTCGTTAACTCGTTCTGGCACAACGTAATGCACACCAGGTGGGTTCTGTCAACCCCTGCGATACGCTCGTTGTGGCCCTGACCTGCACAGTTGATCGCGCCGTTACCGAGTCGCATGTTAAACTGTGAACATCGAAAGGGGCACGGGACACATGATTTTTAAGGTCGGAGACACCGTCGTTTACCCCCACCACGGAGCGGCGCTGATCGAAGCAATCGAGACTCGCACCATCAAGGGTGAGCAAAAAGAGTATCTGGTCCTGAAGGTCGCCCAAGGTGACCTGACTGTGCGCGTTCCCGCAGAGAACGCCGAGTACGTCGGCGTGCGTGACGTAGTTGGCCAGGAGGGTCTCGATCGAGTCTTCCAGGTGCTGCGGGCGCCGCACACCGAAGAACCGACTAACTGGTCTCGTCGCTACAAGGCCAACCTGGAGAAGCTCGCCTCCGGCGATGTGAACAAGGTTGCCGAGGTCGTTCGCGACCTGTGGCGTCGTGAGCAGGACCGCGGTCTGTCCGCGGGCGAGAAGCGCATGCTTGCCAAGGCCCGTCAGATCCTTGTCGGTGAACTCGCGCTTGCCGAGGGCACCGATGACGGCAAGGCCGAGACGCTGCTCGATGAGGTTCTCGCAGCGGCTTCCTGACCGTGAATGTTGTACACAACGGCGGTTGCGTCGTTGCGTTGGTACCTGCCGCCGGCCGTGGCGTTCGTTTGGGTGAAAACACGCCCAAAGCGTTCGTCGCAGTCGGCGGCACACCTATGGTCCGACTGGCCGTAGACGGCCTGATCGCCTCCGGGGCGGTCGACCGAGTCGTGGTCATGGTCCCCGCCGATTTCGTGGAGAGCGCCGTCGCCCTACTGCCTGCCACGGACTCGGTGCAGGTGGTCGTCGGCGGCGCCGAGCGCACCGACTCGGTGCGCGCCGGTATCGACGCAGCGCCGGACGCCTCCTACTTCCTCGTACACGACGCCGCCCGAGCCCTGACGCCGCCCGAGCTGATCGTGCGGGTCGCCACCGAGTTGCGCGCGGGCCACCGTGCGGTGGTCCCCGCGCTGCCGGTTGTCGACACCATCAAATCCGTCGATTCGCACGGCGCAGTGACAGGCACGCCCGATCGAGCGGGCCTACGCGCCATCCAGACCCCGCAGGGCTTCGCTGCCGATCTGTTGCGCGCTGCCTATGCGACCGATGTCCAGGCCACCGACGACGCCGGGCTCGTCGAGCTACTCGGCACCCAGGTGCGCACGATTCCCGGAGACCCATTGGCTTTCAAGATCACCACTCCGCTCGATCTCCTGCTGGCGCAGGCGGTGCTCGACCGCATGGACGCGAGGACCTCGTGAGCATGCGGGTCGGCATCGGCAGTGATGTGCACCCCGTCGAGCCGGGCCGGCCCTGCTGGATGGCCGGATTGCTCTTCGACGGCGACGACGGCTGCGCGGGTCACTCCGACGGCGATGTCGCGGCCCACGCGTTGTGTGACGCGCTGCTCTCGGCGGCCGGACTCGGCGACGTGGGTGCGGTGTTCGGCACCGGAAGGCCCGAGTGGGAGGGCGTTTCCGGCGCGGCGATGCTCGAGGAAGTGCGCAGGTTGTTGGACGAAGCGGGCTTCGGCATTGTCAATGCGGCGGTGCAGGTCATCGGCAATCGACCCAAGATCGGTCCGCGCCGCGCCGAGGCGCAACAGGTGCTCGGCGAACTGCTCGACGCACCGGTCTCGGTCTCCGGAACAACCACGGACGGACTGGGTCTCACGGGTCGCGGCGAGGGTGTCGCGGCAGTGGCTACCGCGTTGCTGGAGACGCGGGTATAGCATCCGGCCGGTCACACCCCGAGCCGGGCCGTGAACCCGCAGGTACACCAGCTAGTATCGACGGTCGTGACTCTGCGCCTCTTTGACACCGACACGCGGACCGTGCGCGATTTCGCGCCCTTGGTCCCCGGCCGTGCTTCGGTGTATCTCTGTGGCGCCACCGTTCAGGGTGAACCGCACATCGGTCATGTGCGCAGCGGAGTCGCGTTCGATGTGCTGCGGCGCTGGCTGCTCGCACACGACTACGACGTCTGGTTCATCCGGAATGTCACCGACATCGAGGACAAGATCCTGACCAAAGCCGCCCAGGCCGACCGGCCGTGGTGGGAATGGGCCTCGACCTATGAGCGGGCCTTCGATCGTGCGTACTGCCTGCTCGGTGTGCTGCCGCCGTCGGCGGAGCCGCGGGCCACCGGCCACATCACGCAGATGGTCGATCTGATGCAGCGCCTGATCGAGCGCGGGCACGCCTACGCCTCGGAGGGCAACGTCTACTTCGACGTGCTCAGCTATCCGGATTACGGCAAGCTGTCGGGTCACCGGATCGACGATGTGCACCAAGGCGAGAGCCTGGGCCACGGCAAGCGCGACGCCCGCGACTTCACCTTGTGGAAGGCCGCCAAGCCGGGCGAGCCGTCTTGGCCGTCGCCGTGGGGTCCCGGCCGCCCCGGCTGGCACCTGGAATGCTCCGCGATGGCCGAGTTCTATCTCGGCCCCGAGTTCGATATCCATTGCGGCGGTATGGATCTGGTGTTCCCGCACCACGAGAACGAGATCGCCCAGTCCAAGGCCGCCGGTGACGGCTTCGCGCGCTACTGGCTGCACAACGGCTGGGTGACCATGGGCGGCGAGAAGATGTCCAAGTCGCTCGGCAATGTGCTTTCCGTGCCGAATGTGCTCAAACAGGTTCGGGCCGTAGAACTTCGGTTCTATCTCGGCAGCGCGCACTACCGCTCGATGTTGGAGTACTCGGACAAGGCGCTGCACGACGCCGCGCAGTCCTATCAGCGCATCGAGGCCTTCATACATCGGGTCGTGGAGCGGGCGGGTGACATCCCGGTTGGGAAGTGGACCGACGCCTTCGCCGCCGCCATTGATGACGACCTCGCCGTACCGAAGGCGCTGGCCGAGATCCACTCGGTGGTCCACGAGGGCAACAAGGCGCTGGAGGTCGGCTCGATCGACACCGCCCGGGATATGGCCGGCCAACTGCGCGCCATGCTCGGCATCCTCGGCGTCGATCCGCTCGATCCGCATTGGTACACCCCCGAGGACAACTCGGTAGCACTCGATGCGCTCGAGGTGCTGGTGCGTGCGGAGCTCGAGCGCCGCCAGCAGGCGCGCGCCGACAAGGATTGGGCGAGCGCCGATGCCGCGCGCGACCGGTTGCATGCCGCGGGCATCGAAGTGACAGACACCCCTGACGGTCCGGAATGGTCGCTGGCCGCTACAACATCATCGCCTGGCGCGGTGCAGAGTGGAAAGGCGAACTGATGGCAGGCAACTCACAGCGTCGAGGCGCAATTCGTAAGGGCGGCACCAAAAAAGGCGCGGTCGTCGGCTCTGGTGGGCAACGCCGCCGCGGCCTCGAGGGGCGCGGTGCGACGCCGCCCGCCGTCGAGCGCACCAAGCATCCCGCGGCCAAGCGGGCCGCCGCCAAGGCGAAGGCCGAGGCGAAGGGGCGTCCGGGTCCACGCGGTGCGGCAGGTCGCGCGGCAGGACGCAAGAGCGACGACGCGCCGGAGATGGTGCTCGGCCGTAATCCGGTCGTCGAATGCCTGCGTGCCGGTGTGCCCGCGACGGCGTTGTACGTCGCGGTCGGCACCGAGAACGATGAGCGGCTGACCGAGAGCGTGAAGATCGCCGCCGACGCGGGCATCTCCATCCTCGAGGTACCGCGCACCGATCTGGATCGACTGAGCGCCAACGGTTTGCATCAAGGCGTCGGGTTGCAGGTGCCGCCGTACCGGTATGCGCATCCGGACGATCTGATCGCCAAGGTACGGGAATCGGCCGAGCCCGCCCTCCTGGTGGCGCTGGACAATATTTCCGACCCGCGCAACCTGGGCGCCGTGATCCGCTCGGTGGCGGCGTTCGGCGGGCAGGGCGTGCTGATCCCGCAGCGCCGCAGTGCGAGTGTCTCGGCGGTGGCCTGGCGCACCAGTGCGGGCGCCGCGGCCAGGCTCCCGGTCGCCCGGGCCACGAACCTGACTCGCACACTGAAGGATTGGGCCGCCCAGGGCTGCCAGATCGTCGGCCTCGACGCGGGTGGCGACACCACCCTCGACAACTTCGACGGCCGCGAGCCGACCGTCATCGTGGTCGGTTCGGAAGGTAAGGGCTTGTCGCGGCTGGTCCGCGAGACCTGTGACTCGATCCTCGGCATCCCGATGGCGGGCCCGGTGGAATCGCTGAACGCCTCGGTCGCGGCGGGTGTGGTGCTCTCCGAGATCGCCCGCCAGCGCCGCGCCTGAGCGACGACTCGACACAGTCCGACAAACTCGGGCACGCCATTGAGCGGCAAAGTGGCTCTCGCCCCGTAGAATTCGGACGGTGGTGATACCCAACCAGCCCATCGGCCAGCCGGTCGAACATCCGAATGCGACGGCTGTGTTGTTCCTGGGCGCGGCCAGTCTGATCTGCTGTGGTCTGCTCGGGCCGGTGGCCTGGGCTCTCGGCAAACGCGCCCTCGACCAGATCGAGGAATCCGGCGGCGCCTTCGGCGGCCGTGTTCAGGTGATGGTCGGGTACGTCCTGGGCATCATCGGCACGATCCTGATGGTCTGCTGGGCCGTGCTCGTCCTGATGATCATGATCGGCGGCAACGCGTAGACATCAATCGAGGCTCGGGCGCTCGGATGTGCCCGTGTGGTCCCACGCGGGCCACTCCTCGCTGATGCTGCCGGTCCAGTGGGGTTGTCTGCGATCGCGGAAGGCCGCCATCGCCTCGCCGCCATCGATACTCTTGGCGACGCGCTCGTTCAGGTCGCCCTCGAGTTTGCCGACCACGGTCGGGCTCATTCCGAGCCCCTCCCACAACAGTCGCTTGGACAACGCGACCGGCAGCGGCGCCGACCCGTTCGCGATATCGTGCGCGATCGCCAGCGCGGTCGGCACCACCTCGCCCGCGGGCAGGCAGCCGTTGGCGAGGCCCATCGCCTTGGCCTCGTCGCCATCGAAGGTCCGGCCGGTCAGCATGATGTCCGCGGCATTGGCCATACCGACCAGCCGCGGCAGCGTCCAGTGCGCGTAGCCATCGGCGAGCACGCCGCGGCGCACCTGGTTGAGCCCGTAGACCGCATCCCGCGCCATGTACCGCAGATCGCACTGTAGAGCCAGCGCGAGCCCGATACCGACCGCGTGGCCGTTCACCGCGGCGATCACCGGTTTACGCACCCGCCACGGTGGCGGGTCGATGGTCGCGCTGACCTCACCCACCCGGCTGGAAAGATCAGCGCCCGCGCAGAACGCGGGCGGCGTGCCGGTCACGACGACCGCGCGTATCGCATCCTCGGCGTCGCAGCGTGCTAGCGCGGCACTGAGTTCGGCAGCCATCGCCGGCGTGACGGCGTTCTGCTGAGCGGGACGATTGAGCGTGAGCACGGCGATGCCCGCAGAGACATCGACGAGCAATTCCGGACTCATGCCACTGGATGGTAGTGGAGTTTGATGTGCAGCGCCTGCGGCGCTGCGAACTCTAGTGCTGGGTCTCGCTTCGCTCGGAAGGTGTCATCGTGCCCAGTGGGCCGTCAGGCGTGACGCTCGTGATTTCGCCTGGTGCACGGCTCAGTTACTGCGCAAGACTTTGCGGCCGATGGCGTACTTGTGGACCTCGGTGGGGCCGTCGTAGAGGCGGAACGCGCGCATGTCGCGGAAGATCATTTCGACCACGGTCTCGTCGCTGATGCCGATGCCGCCGAGCACCTGCACGCATCGGTCGGCGACCTTGAACAGTTCTTCGGAGACGAAGGCTTTGGCGATAGAGCTTTCGTGTCGCGCCTTCTCGCCCTGGTCCATCAGCCAGCAGGCGTGCCAGATGGTCAGGCGGCACTGGTGCAGTGCGATCTCGTTGTCCGCCAACATGAACGACACGCCTTCGTGGTCGCCGATCGGCTTGCCGAATGCGGTGCGGGTCTTGGCGTAATCGACTGCGATGCTCTGTGCCCGCTCGGCCGCGCCGAGCCAGCGCATGCAGTGGGTGAGCCGGGCGGGGGCCAGCCGCAGCTGGGCGTAGCGCAGCGCCTGGCCGGTCTCGCCGAGCAGTGCCGATGTGGGCAGGGTGAGGTTGTCGAAGCGGACGACGCCGTGGCCACCGACGTAGTTGCGGTCCATCGTGTTCATGGTGCGTTCGATGACGATGCCGGGTTGGTCGCCGTCGGTCAGGAACAGCGTCGGGCCTTCCGGCACGTGCGGGTTCGGTGCGACCTTGGCCATGATGATCCAGGTCTTCGCGCCGTCGGCGCCGGTGATCAGCCACTTGCGGCCGTTGATGGTGAAGTTCTCGCCGTCGAAGGTCGCGGTGGTGGCCAGCTGGCCCGGGTCCGAGCCCGCGCCGTCCGGTTCGGTCATCGCGAAGACGGTGCGCTGGTGGCCGGCGACCGCGGGGGCGAGGTGGCGTTCGACCTGTTCGGGGTTGGCGATCTTGGAAAGCAGGAACATATTGCCCTCGTCGGGCGCGGCACAGTTCATGGCGACCGGGCCGAGGGTGGACCAGCCCGCCGCCTCGTAGATCACGGCCTGCTCGATGTGCGTGAGCCCGCGACCGCCGAGGGACTCCGGGGCCTGGATGGTCAGCAGCTTCTCGGCGCGGGCCAGTTCGACGAGTTCCTGCCTGAGCTCATCGGTCGGGCCGTGCGAGGTCAGCCGCGGGTCACGCTCGAACGGAACGATCTTGTCGATAACGAACTGGCGTACCCGATCGCGTTCGGCGGCGAGTTCGGCGGGAATCGTGAAGTCGATCATCGTTGGTCACCATTCGTTCGGGGGTGCGTGCGTCGAGCATACGAAATCTCCGCAGCACTACTGAAGGCACCCGCCCTCAGCTGTCCGGGCTGTCGATCGCGCCGACTCGTGGGCAGCCGAGTTCACCAGATGTATCGAGAATCCGGTGGTGCTTCGCCGGTCGATGTACGCCACGAAGACGTGCACAACACAGAGAATTTCCGATGCGGAGATCATCGTCGTCAACATCAATGTCGCTCGACGCGTAGGACGAAGGCCGATCGGGGCCCGGCCGACGATGCGAGGGTTGTCCGCCCACAGCCCTACAGCGGCAGCAGCGTGGCGTTGTCGGAGGTCACCAGCTTGTCGACGGCGTTGTAGCGCTTGGCGAATTCCCGGTTGGTATTCGAGGGGTCGAGCGGTTCGACGTGACGTGAGGCGCTCAGGCGATCCGGGCGACCCGGCGGCGGCGCGACCCGACCACCCGGCAGATCAGGTAGATCAGGAACGAGATCGTCGTGACGAACGTCGACACCGGAACGCCGGGCGCGAGCGACAGCAGAATGCCGCCGACAGCGGCGATCTCGGCGAACACTACGGCAAGCACGGTGGCACGCACCGGATTCGCGGTCAGCTGGGCCGCCGCCGCTGCCGGGGTGATCAGCAGCGCGAGCACCAGCAGGGCCCCGACGATCTGCACGCCGAACGCGGCGGTGATGCCGAGCATGACGGCGAACACCACCGACAGCGCCCGCACCGGTACGCCGCGGGCCAGTGCGACCTCGGGATCGGAGCTGGCGAACAGCAGTGGCCGATAGACCATGGCGAGCACGGCGAGCACCAGCACCGTGCAGGTGGCCAGCAGTGCGAGGCCGCTATAGCCGACGCTGACGACCTGGCCGGTCAGCAGCGAGAACTTCGATCCGGCGCGTTCGGGACCGAGCCAGAGGAACAGCACCGAGAGCCCGAGCCCGAACGACAGCACCACCGCGATCACCGAATCGCGTTCCCGCGCTTTGGTTCCGAGCACACCGAACAGCACCGCGGCCACCACAGAGCCGACGATCGCGCCGAGGCCGACCCCGATCCCGGCAAGTAGGGCGGCGGCCGCACCGGTCAGCGACAGCTCGCTGGTGCCGTGCACCGCGAACGACATCTGCCTGCTGATGATCAGCGGGCCGATGGCGCCTGCCAGCAGTCCGAGCAGGGCGGCGGCCAGTACCGCCTGCTGGACGAAGGAGTAGGACAGCAGGTCGACGGTGGTGGAGAAGTCGAACATCTTCGACACCACACCCGAGAGTTTGTCGATCACGAACGAACCCCGCTCGACTCGGTCTCGGTGGTGGAAAGCCGCGTTTCGGTCTCAGCAGGCACGCTGCCGTGGCAATGCTGGGCCCCTGCCGCGCCGAGCGCGTCCATCGTGTCTCCGGTGCCGACCACGACCAGCCTGCCGCGTACCCGCAGCACATCGACCTCGGTCTGATACAGCTCCGACAGCACCGCCGAAGTCATCACTTCGTCCGGCGTTCCGATCCGGAACTTCCCGTCCACCAGGTACAGCACCCGATCCACCAGGGGCAGAATCGGATTGATCTCGTGCGTCACGAACAGCACCGCGGTGGCGTGGGTGCGTCTACGCCGGTCGATCAGCTCGGAGACCAGGCGCTGGTTGGCCAGGTCCAGGCTGAGCAACGGCTCGTCACAGAGCAGTACCTTGGGATCGCCGACCAGTGCCTGTGCGACCCGCAGCCGCTGCTGTTCGCCGCCGGACATGGATTCCAGTGGCGCGTAGGCGAATTTCTCGGCGCCGACGTCGGCGATGGCGTCCGCGACCTTGCGCTTGCGTTCCGCGCGCCCGCGCAACCCCAGTCCCCATCGGTGTCCGTCGACGCCGAGTCCGACCAGGTCGACGCCGCGAAGCTGCACGCCTGCGTCGATGGTCTTCTGTTGTGGCACATAGCCGATGTCGGGATTGCCCGCGCGGGCGGGCGCGCCTGCGATTTCGGCGGTTCCCGAGCTGAGGGCGAGCTGTCCGAGCAGCACCTTCAGCAGCGAGGTCTTGCCGGATCCGTTCGGCCCGAGCACCGCGACGAATTCGCCTTGTCGAACGTCGAGATCCAGTCCCTGCCAGAGCGTGCGGTCGCCGAACGACATCCGCGCGGCGTCGAGATGGACAGCCACCGCATCGCTGCTCATCCGCGATGGCACCTGCCGTTCGATATGTTCGGTCAGCGCAGTTCTCTCACTCATCTCGGCCCATCTCCGCCTGCATCGGGCTCGACCCCGGTAGCGCAGGCTCGGCCACCGGCCGCGGCAGCGCGGTTCTCGCCGACATCGGCACGGTCGCCGGCCGAATCGGCTCGGCCTCCGGCGATGTCATCGCAACGCCGCGGCGAGAGCCTGGGCGTTATTGGTCTGCCACTGAATGTAATCCAAGCCCTCGGGCAGGGTTTCGGTTACTTCGACGACCGGCAGGTTCGCCGACTCCGCCAACGAGCGCAGATTCTTGGTGATCTTGTCCTGGGTCTGCACGTTGTAGACCAAGGCGCGGACCTTCTTGCCGGTCAGCAGATCCTGGGTCGCGGCGACAGCGGCGGGGGCGGGGTCGGTCTCCTGCTCGATCGCTTCCTGGAAATCGTGCGGGGTCAGATCCGCGGTGCCCGCGGCGGCGAGCAGGTAGTGCGCGAGCGGTTCGGATTGCAGCACTGGCGTTTTCGGGTGCTCGGCGGCGATCTTGGTGGCGATCGCGGTGATCGCGCCCAGCCGGCTCTTGAACGCCGCGGCGCGGTCGGTGTATGCGGCCGCGTGTGCCGGGTCGATCTCGCCGAGTGCTGTGGCGATCCGGTCGGCGACCGTACCGACGGTGCTCAGGTCGTAGAAGACGTGCTCGTTCTCGTCGCTCTTGTCGGTGCGGGATTCGAAGGCGTCGACGATGCGCTTGTCCGTGCCGGATACGGCTTTCTCGATGAACTCGTCGTAGCCGCCACCGTTGTAGACGACCAGGTCGGCATCGCTGATCCTGGCGGACTCGACAGCGGAGGTCTCGTGGGAGTGCGGATCGGCCGACGGATCGCTGACGATGGCTGTCACGGTGGCGTCCGGCCCCGCGATGGTCGCGGCTATGCCGCCCCACACATTCGTCGATGTGACAACGTTCGGTGTATCGGAGTCCTTCGAGGCACCGCACGCGGTGAGGGTGAGTGCGGCGGCCACTCCCACGCTGATGCCTGCGAATTTCATGGCAATTCGGGATCTCACGCGGGGTACTCCTGGCGGCGCTCTGGATCTCGCAGCGCTGTGTTCCGACCGACCCGCAAGTAGTCGCTGGCGGCAGTGCTCTAGATCATAAT
This sequence comes from Nocardia sp. NPDC051463, assembly GCF_040681975.1. NCBI lineage: Bacteria > Bacillati > Actinomycetota > Actinomycetes > Mycobacteriales > Nocardiaceae > Nocardia > Nocardia sp. NPDC051463. The sequence goes on along the minus strand of NZ_JBFBAB010000014.1, from coordinate 67,973 downwards.
GGAAATCGTTACCGTTTTACTTTAGCAAGAGTCCCCGCTGAGCACGAGTCGGTGTTTCCTGCGTCACCCGAATACGAGCCGAGCCCGCGAACGGGGATCGTTCGCGGGCCCGGGGTCATGTGGTTGTCGAAAGGGCTAGACGAGCGCCTCGACCGGCTTGCCGAGCAGCTGGGCGCAACGCAGCAGGCCGAGATGGCTGTAGGCCTGCGGGTGGTTGCCGAGCGAGCGTTCGGCCACCGGGTCGTACTCCTCGCTGAGCAGGCCGGTCGGGCCCGCGACATCGACCAGCTGGGCGAACAACGCCTCGGCGTCCGAGCGCTTGCCGATCAGCAGATACGCCTCGACCAGCCAGGCCGCGCACAGGTGGAAGCCACCCTCGCCGCCGGGCAGGCCGTCGTCGTGGTGGTACCGGTAGACCGTCGAGCCGCTGCGCAGCTCGGCCTCGGTGGCCACGACCGTCGCCGCGAACCGGGGATCGGAAGGATCGATGAGCCCGCTGAGACCGATGTGCAGGGTGGCCGCGTCCAGGTCGGTGCCGTCGTAGGCCGCGGTGTAGGACTGGACCTCTTCGTTCCAGCCCTTGGTCTTGACCTCGTCGGCGATGGTGTCGCGCAACGTGACCCAGACCGGATCGATCGGCCGATCGAACTTCTGCGCCAACGTGATCGCCCTGTCGATGGTCAACCAGCCCATCACCTTGGAGTACACGTGGTGGCGCGGGTTGCCGCGGATCTCCCAGATGCCGTGGTCGGGTTCTTGCCAGCGCCGCTGCACCGCGGAGACCATGGCGTGCACCAGCTCCCAGTCGGCATCCGGCAGCACCTGTGCCGGATCGGTGACCCCCTGGTGCTCGCGGCCATGGGCCAGCGACGCGATGAGGTCGACGATCGGACCGAAAACGTCCAGCTGCACCTGCATATTCGCGGCGTTGCCGACGCGCACCGGTCGTGATCCCGCATAACCCGGGAGCTGATCGATCGAGGCCTCGGGCGGCAGGGTCTCGCCGTACAACGTGTACAGCGGGTGCAGGCGCTCCGGGCCGGGCAAGGTCTCGAGTACCCGGTGCACCCAGCCGAGGAATTCCTCGGCCTCGGTGAGTGAGCCGAGTGACACCAGCGCCTGGGCGGTCAGCGAGGCATCCCGCAGCCAGCAGTAGCGGTAGTCCCAGTTGCGCACGCCGCCGATGTCTTCGGGCAACGAGGTGGTCGCGGCAGCCAGGATGGAGCCCGATGGCGCGTGCACGAGCCCGCGCAGGGTGAGAGCGGAGCGCTTCATCAGATCTGGCTTCAGCGGCGGCAATTCGAGCTTGGCCGCCCACCGGGACCAGTAACCCTCTGCGTCCCTTCGCCGTTCGGGCTCGCTGCTCATGGCAGGGGCGAGATCCTGCGTACCACAGCGCATTTCCAGCACGATCGGACCGTCGGACGGATCGACTACGGCGCGTGCCGAGCTGTGCGTGCCGTCGGTCAGGATCTGCCATTCCACGCCGGGGGAGCGCAGCACCATCGGATCGTTGGTGCCGAGCACCCGCAGCCCGGTCGGCTCGCATTCGATGGTTACCGGCACCTGGCCGAATTCCGGTCGCGGCGCGAAGGTGACGACAGCCTTCGCGTCACCGGTGATCACCCTGGTCAGGTCGGTCCTGGTCGGCGCGACGTCGTGCGGCAGGTAGTCGACCACTTGCAGACTGGCCCAACGGGTTTCGACGGTCATGGTGCCGTCGATGTAGCGCTGCGAGAGCGGCAGCCCCGGCCGTTCCGGAGCGATGGTGAAGTGGCCGGCCTCGGGTCCGCCGAGCAGGTGCGCGAACACCGCCGCCGAATCCGGTTCCGGATGGCAGAACCAGGTGACCGTCGCGTCCGGCGTCAGCAGCGCGACCGAGCGTGGACTCGACAGCATGGTCAGGCGCTCGATGCGCGGCGCGCTCGCGCCCGCCAACCAGGTACGCCGCTCTTCGAGCAGGAAGGCCAGCGCCCACGACACGCACTCGGTGTTGTCGACCCGGAACTTGGCCAGACTCTCGCCCTTGCCGACCTTGATACCGACATCGGGGCCCGAGAGCATGCGGAAGGCCTTCTCGTCGGTGACGTCGTCACCGAAGAACACCGCGGCGGACGCGCCCTCCTGGTGTCGGACGGTATCGAGCGCGACACCCTTGTCGGTCTGGATCACCGCGAGTTCGATGACTTCCTTGCCCTCGGTCACCTGCACGCCGACCCAACAGGCCGGCCCTTGCCTGACCTGTTTGAGCGCGCGGAGGCCGATTTCCGGGCTGGCATTGCGCACATGCAACGCGACGCTGGCAGGCTTGATCTCCACCGAGGCGCCGGGGTTGTCCGCGGCGATCTGGGAAAGAGACGTCTGCACTTCTTGCAGCAGCTGCTTCGCGTCGTTGTCGATGGCATGCACGAAGCCGACATCGAATTCCGAGCCGTGGCTACCGATGAGTTGCACCTCGACGGGGAGTCGAGACAGTGCGGCGAGATCCCGCAGCGCGCGGCCGGAAATAACGGCAGCGGTCGTACCGGTGAGGCCGGCGAGCGCGCGCAGCGCGCTCACCGATTCCCGGTGGGGAAAAGCTTTCGTCGGGTCGGACACGATGGGCGCGATTGTCCCGTCGTAGTCCGATGCGACCAAAAGCCGTGGCACGCGCGCGACCGTCGACAAGGCACGGCGAAGTTCCAGTGGCAGATCCTGTGCGCTCACGCATCCAACCTAGTGATCGGAGGAGTTTTTTCAGGGGCGCGGTGAACAATACTGTGTTTAATTTGCCGCACATACGCGCGCCGGTGTGCGTGCGCACGATTGCGTCCTGGCTTGTCGACCATCTACTGGATTCTCCCAGCTGGCGTGCTCTTACCCAACTTCCAGCGTGGGCCGGCTCACTTCGGACGACCCGTGTGTAGGTGCTCCCGGTGGTGGTGAGCCCGTCCGGCGGAGTTGCCTGGAGTCAACTGGATCCGCGCTCGTCCGGGTGCCGGCTCGGCTTTACTTGCGGTTTTCACCCAACAGGAGATCGACCGTCAATTCCAGGCGCTCGGTGACATCGGTCGCCGAGGCGCGCCTGGTAAGCCAGGCCACCAGGTTCGACAGCCACACGTCGCTGATGACCCGCGCAATCGCCAGCTGGCGTTCGTTGGGCTCGCCGTCGTTCATGGCACGTGCGAACACCCGATCCATCACCTTGCCGACCCGGTCGACCTCGGCGGCCGCCGACGCGTCGGCGAACATGAAGGCTCTGGTCATGGCCTCGGTGAGCAGCGGGTCGCGCTGCATCATCCTGGTGATCTGGGTGAGCAGCAGATGCATGCGTTCGCGCGGCGACTGTCCGGCCAGTGGCTTGCGTTTGCCTTCGATCTGCTCGAATTCCCGCGACAGCGCCGAGACGAGCAGATGCACCTTGGAGGGGAAATACCGATACAGCGTCCCGACCGCGACATCGGCGCGTTCGGCCACCGCGCGCATCTGCACCGCGTCGTATCCGCCTTTGGAAGCCAGCGCCAGGGTCGCGTCCAGAATTCGCTTTCGACGTTCCCGTTGTGCGGCCGAACTCAGCTCGTCCTCACTGAGCGTGGTGACTGTCGTGGTAGGTGGTGCCGTATTCGATTGGCGGCGTTCGCGGGCCCCTGCGTGGTCACGCTCCGCTACCGCCTCCGTGGCCGTCGCTCGCGCCGTCGGGCTCGAATCGGCAGGCTGAGATCGGGAGGGACTGGCCATTGATGAGAGTCCTTTCCGGAAACGTCGTGTGATCGGCTTGCTTTTGGGTCGTTGGCGTGCGCTTTCGACCCGCAAGGCGAGGTCGTCTCTTGACTTCCGCCCAGCTAGGATATTAGAACATGTTCTAGGTGTGGGAGTCACGCCGGAGAGGCGGTACGGAGTGTGACCATCGCCACCACTGACGAGCATAAAGCCGTTCAGGAGTCGATGCGTGGATGGGCCGGATCGGTGCATCCAATTGCAACAATGCGCGACGATGCCACAAACTTCTGGCACGCGTACTGGCCCGCGCTCGCGGACCTCGGGATTTTCCGGGTCGCGGTCGCCGAGGATGCGGGCGGCGCGGGCGGATCGGTCGCCGACCTCGCTGTTCTCATCGAACAAGCAGCGCACGATCTGGTGGGTGGACCGGTGCTGGCAACGGCATTGGCGAATCTGGTCACCGGGGGCGCTATCGACGAGGATCTGCCGTGCGGTGTCGCGCTCGACTTCGTTGTCGAATCCGCGGTGAGCGTACCGGCCGCGGCGGATGAGGTGCTGCTCACCGGTGTCTGGGATTCGGTGCTCGGCGCGGCGCCTGACACCGCGGTGCTGCTGCCGGTGCAGACGCCGAATGGGCAACGCTGGTGCCTGATTCCGGCGGATGCCGACGGTCTGCGGGTCGAATCGCTGCCGCCGTTGGATCCGAGCACCCCGCTGGCCAAGGTGCACTGCGCCGAGGTGCGGGTGCCCGCCGAGCTCGTGTTCGATTCGCCCCACCCGGTCGAGGATCTCGTGGTGGTGCTCGTTGCCGCCGAGCTTGCCGGGCTGGCCGGCTGGTGTCTGGAGACTGCGGTCGAATACGCCAAGGTGCGTGAGCAATTCGGGCGTCGGATCGGGTCTTTCCAAGCGGTCAAACATATTTGCGCCTGGATGCTGTGCCGGGCCGAGCTGATCCGTGCCGTCGCCGCCGACGCCGCCGCCGCGGTGGACGAGGGCGGGGCCGAGCTGCCGATCGCGGCCGCGATCGCCGCGACGATTTCCCTCGATGCCGCGGTCGACACCGCGAAGGACTGCATCCAGGTGCTCGGCGGCATCGGATTCACCTGGGAGCACGACGCGCACTTCTATCTGCGCCGCGCGCTCGCCCTGCGGCAACTGCTCGGTGGTTCGGCCCGCTGGCGGGCCAGAGTGACCGAGTTGACCCGCGCGGGCCACCGCCGTGCCACCGGCGCGGACAGGGTCTTCGCCGCGGCGCGAGCGACGGGCCCGGAGGCGGTAGCGGAGCGTGACCACGACGGGGGCCGGGAACGCCGCAAATCGGACACCGCCGACGGTGTCGCTGACGGCGACGGCGGCGTGAACGAACTGGCCACCGAGGTGGCCCGTATCGCCGCGCTGCCCGCAGAGCAGCGACGCGACGCCATGGTCGAGGCCGGTCTCGTCATGCCGCACTGGCCCGCGCCCTATGGCCGTGGCGCGGATCCGATGACGGGGCTGGTGATTTCGGAGGAACTGCGCCGCGCCGGGCTGGAATCGCCGGACCTGGCGATCGGCGGCTGGGCGGTGCCCACCCTGCTGCAGCACGGCACTCCGGAGCAGATCGAACGATTCGCGTGGCCCACACTGCGCGGCGAGGTCATTTGGTGTCAGCTCTTCAGTGAACCGGGAGCCGGTTCGGATCTGGCCGCTCTGCGCACCACCGCCAAGAAGGTCGACGGCGGCTGGGTGCTGCGCGGCCAGAAGGTGTGGACATCGTTGGGCGACACGGCGAACTGGGCGATCTGCCTGGCGCGCACCGATGCCGAACTGCCCAAACATCGTGGCATCAGCTACTTCGTCGTCGATATGCACAGCGCGGGGCTGGAAGTGCGCCCGCTCGTGCAGATCACCGGTGAGGCGCGCTTCAGCGAGGTATTCCTCGACGATGTCTTCGTTCCCGACGATGGCTTGGTCGGCGCGCTGAACAACGGCTGGAAGATCGCCCGTTCCACCCTGTCGACCGAGCGGGTCGCCATGGGCGGCAACGGAATCGGGCCGGTGCTCGAGGAGCTCATCGCCAAGCTGCCCGCGACAGGACCCGGGGCGGAGCTGCTGAACGATCGACTCGGCGGATTCGTCGCCGACGCGATCGCCGGCCTATTGCTCGAGCAGCGCGCCGCGGTGCGGATGCTGGCGGGTGGCGATCCCGGCGCACAGAGCAGCGTGCGCAAACTCGTCGGTGTTCGCCATCGCCAGGCGGTCGCCGAATTCGCCGTGGAGACGGCAGGTGCTATCGGTGCGCAGGACTCGGAAGTGGCAAAAGAGTTCCTGCTCACACGCTGTTTGTCGATCGCTGGGGGTACCGAGCAGATTTTGCTGACCGTGGCTGGTGAGCGGATCCTCGGATTACCCCGCGACACGGACAGCTAGTCGACGAGTCCCACCCGTCACCCGACCACCACCCCCCATCGAATCGCGGAGCGATACAGAGTTCAACTGGAGAAAAGCGTGGACTTCACCAGGGACGAGGGCCAGGACGCCGTGGCCGAGGTCGTCGTGAGTTTGCTGGAGCATGAACCGGCACGTGATATCGAGCTGTGGCCGAAGCTCGTAGACAGCGGATTGCTGTCGGTCGCCTTGCCGGAGCGCTTCGGTGGTGATGGCATGGGCCTGCCGGAAGTAGCGGTGCTGCTCACCGAGCTGGCCACCGACGCGGTGGCGGTGCCCGCCGTGTCGACGCTCGGTTTCGGGCTGCTCGCGCTGATGGGCGCGCTGCCCGAGAGTGTTGCCGAGCAGGTGTTCCCCGAAGTGGCCAAGGGCGCCGTACTCACTGCGGCGTTGAGCGAGCCGGCCAACCCGTTTGTCGTCAAACCGGAAACCACGGCGGTCACCGAAGGCGATTCGGTCCGCATCACCGGCCACAAGGTGGCGGTGCCCTACGCGGACCTTGCGCGCTGGCTGCTGATTCCCACTGATTCCGGTATCGCGCTTGTCGAATCGGATGCCGAGGGCATCACGCTGACACCGTCGCCGGTGTCCGGCGGCATTCCCGAGTGCAGTGTGCGTCTGGACAATGTCGAGATTCCGGCCGAGCGATTGCTGCCCGGCGGCATCGCGGAGCTGCACCGGCTCGCGGTCGCGTCGATCGGCTCCGTCGCGGACGGGCTGCTGAAGGGCGCGCTCGTCTTGACCGCCGAACATGTCCGCACGCGCAGACAGTTCAACAGACCGCTTGCCGAATTCCAGGCGGTCGCCCAGCAGATCGCCGATCTGTATGTCGTCTCGCGCACCCTGCACGCGGCGGCCGTATCGGCGAACTGGGCGTTGGCGCACGACGATCCCGGCCAGGCACACCAGGAGCGGATCGACGACGATCTCGATGTCCTGGCCTACACGGTGGCGTCGGAATTGCCCGCGGCCATGCAGAAGTGTCATCACCTGCACGGCGGTCTCGGCGTCGACATCACCCACCCGATGCACCGCTACTACTCGCAGGCCAAAGACATCGCGCGCTGGCTCGGCGGCGAATCCTTCCGACTCGATCGATTGGGGGCAAGATGTTCATCGACCTGACCGCGGAGCAGCGCAAGCTGCGCGATGAATTGCGTTCGTACTTCGCCGATCTCGTGACTGCTGAAGAGGAAGCTGAGATGGCGGTCAACCGGCACGGCGACGCCTACCGCGCGGTGGTGCGCCGGATGGGTGCCGACGGCTGGCTCGGTGTCGGCTGGCCCAAGGAATACGGCGGCCAGGGCTTCGGTCCAATGGAGCAGCAGATCTTCTTCAATGAAGCCGTCCGCGCGGACGTGCCACTGCCGCTGGTGACGCTGTTGACCGTCGGGCCGACGCTGCAGCAATTCGGCACCGACGAGCAGAAGGCGAAGTTCCTGCCCGGGATCCTCTCCGGTGATATCCATTTCGCGATCGGTTATTCCGAACCCGAAGCGGGCACCGACCTGGCCTCGCTGCGGACCAGTGCCGTGCGCGACGAGGCCGGCGACTGGATCGTCAACGGGCAGAAGATCTTCACCACCGGTGCGCACGAGGCCGACTTCGTCTGGCTGGCGTGTCGGACCGGATCGGCCGAGTCGCGGCATCGCGGCATCACGATCCTGATCGTCGACACCACCGACCCCGGTTATTCCTGGACCCCGATCATCACCTGCGACGGCGCCCACCACACCAACGCGACCTACTTCGACAACGTCCACGTCCCGGCGAACATGTTGGTCGGCGCGGAGAACCAAGGGTGGAGGCTGATCACCACCCAGCTCAACCACGAGCGGGTGAGCCTCGGCCCGTCGGGCAAGATCGAGCAGCTCTACGACAGGGTGCGCGACTGGGCGCAGCCGCGTGGTGTGCTCGCCGAGGCCGATGTGCGCCGTTCGCTCGGCCGTATCCACGCCATGGTCCGGCTGAACGAGCTGCTGAACTGGCAGGTGGCGGCCACTGTCGACGGTGACCAGGCCGCCGTGATCGCCGATGCGTCGGCGACCAAGGTGTTCTCCACCGAAGCGCTGCAAGAGGCGGGCAGGCTCGCCGAGGAAATCATCGGCCGCTACGGCGATCCCGCCGATCCGGCCACCGCCGAATTACTGACCTGGCTCGACCGCAGAACCAAACAGAACCTGGTGGTGACCTTCGGCGGCGGCGTCAACGAGGTGATGCGCGAACTGGTCGCCTCATCGGGGCTGCAGTTGCCGCGAGTACCTCGATAGTGAACAACCAAAGGAGCCGCGTGTGCCGGAAATTATGACTCCGGAAGCGATTACCGCCGCCGCCGAGCGCATCATCGCGGCCGGGGACTGCGCGCCACGCCCCGGGCGTGACCCGGTGAACCAGCCGATGATCAACAACTGGGTCGAGGCGCTCGGGGATGCCAATCCCATCTACGTCGACGAAGAAGCCGCACGGGCCGCCGGTTTCCCCGGCACGGTCGCACCGCCCGCTATGGCCCAGGTGTGGACGATGTTCGGGCTCAATGGTTCGCGCCCGGCCGACGATCCGATGGCCGAGGTCAGCGAGCTGCTCGATGGTGCGGGCTACACCTCGGTGGTCGCCACCGACTGTCAGCAGACCTATCACCGGTATCTCACTGTCGGTGAGCAGGTTTCGGTGACGAGCAGGCTGGCCGAGATCCGCGGCCCCAAGCGGACCGCGCTGGGGGAGGGTTGGTTCGTCACCTTCCGAACCAGCTGGCAGGTCGGCGACGAGGTCGTCGCCGAGATGCTCTTCCGGCTGTTGAAGTTCGCGCCCGGCACCGGTGCCGCACCGAAAGAACCCGAGGGGGCTCGCGTCAAGCCGCTGGTCTCCTGGGACACCGAGTTCTTCTGGGAAGGCACCAAAGCAGGCGAGCTGCGCATCCAACAGCTGCCCGACGGCACGTTGCGGCACCCGCCGATCCCGGCGATCTGGAAAGACAAGTCCGAGCAGACCGACTATGTGGTGGCCTCGGGACGCGGCGAAGTATTCAGCTACGTCGTGCATCACGCTCCGAAAGTGCCCGGTCGGCAGCTGCCGTTCGTCGTGGCGCTCGTCGAATTGGAGGAAGGCGTGCGCATGCTCGGTGAACTACGCGGCATCGACCCCGCCGAAGTGAAGATCGGAATGCCGGTAGAGGTCGAGTTCGACAAGCTCGACGACGAGGCCGTGCTACCGGTCTGGCGGGTGTGCGCATGACCGCCGTGCAGGTCGGCACCGTGCTGCCGGAGCTGGTCATCGAGGCCGACCCGACCTTTGTGGTCAGCACGGCCCTGGCCACCAGAGATTTTCAGGACGTCCATCACGACAGGGACAAGGCGATCGCCCGTGGTTCCAAGGACATCTTCGTCAATATCCTCACCGACACCGGGCTGGTGCAGCGTTTCGTCACCGATTGGGCCGGTCCGCGCGCTGTCGTGAAGTCGATCGCGCTGCGGCTGGGTGTTCCGCTGTATTCCGGTGACACCCTGACCCTTTCCGGCACGGTGACCGAGGTGGCAGGCGACGAGGTCCACATCGACATCGTCGGCAAGGATAGCCTCGGCGACCACATTACGGCGAAAGCCGTTATCTCCTATCGGGGTTCGAATGACTGAGCAGGGTATCTCGGGCCGCGCGGCCATCGTCGGGATCGGTGCCACCGACTTCTCCAAGGACTCCGGGCGCAGCGAACTGCGGCTGGCGGCCGAGGCGGTCACCGCGGCGCTCGCCGATGCGGGCCTCACGCCCGCCGATGTCGACGGCCTGACGACCTTCACCATGGACACCAACACCCAGGCCGCTGTCGCGCGTGCCGTCGGGATTCCACAGTTGAAGTTCTTCAGCCACATCGGTTACGGCGGTGGCGCGGCCTGCGCCACCATCCAGCAGGCGGCGATGGCGGTCGCCACTGGAGTCGCCGATGTGGTCGTCGCCTATCGGGCGTTCAACGAGCGCTCGGTGTCGCGCTTCGGCCAGTTCTCCACGGCGCTGGCCACCGCACCGACCTCATCGGGTATCGACGCGGGCTGGTCCTACCCGCAGGGGCTCGGCACTCCGGCCGCCCAGGTGGCCATGGTCGCCCGCCGCTATATGCATGTGTACGGAGCGACGAGCGAGGATTTCGGGCGGGTGGCCGTCGCCGACCGCAAGCATGCCGCGGTGAACCCGAACGCTTTCTTCTATGGCAAACCGATCACGCTGGAAGAGCACCAGAATTCGCGCTGGATCGCCGAACCACTGCATCTGCTCGACTGCTGTCAGGAGTCCGACGGCGGGGTCGCGATCGTTGTCACCAGTGCCGAACGCGCCCGCGATCTTCCGCAGCGTCCGGCTGTAATCGCTGCTGCCGCACAGGGTTCCGGTGCTGACCAGTATGTGATGACCAGCTATTACCGCGACGCCATGACAGGTCTACCGGAGATGGGTCTTGTCGGTGCGCAGCTCTGGGCGCAGAGCGGGTTACGCCCCGACGATATGCAAGCCGCCATCCTCTACGACCACTTCACCCCGTTCGTCCTCATGCAATTGGAGGAACTCGGTTTCTGCGGTCGCGGCGAGGCCAGGGACTTCATCGCCGACGGAGCCATCGAAGTGGGCGGCCGCCTTCCGCTGAACACGCACGGCGGCCAACTCGGTGAGGCCTACATTCACGGCATGAACGGTATCGCCGAGGCGGTCCGCCAAATTCGTGGCACGTCGGTCAACCCGGTCGACAATGTCGCGAACATCCTGGTCACCGCGGGGACAGGGGTGCCTACCTCGGGTCTGGTGCTCAGCGCGAATTGACCTGATCCCGGGGGTTGGTCGGCCGCGCAAGGCTGTCCCGAGGTGCCAGATCAGCGGCTCAGGCGCGGCGACCTGCGTGACTGAAGCGCGACACCTCAGTCCGCGTCGTAGGGGAGCAGGGTGAAATGGTCTGCTCCCCATAGCGGTTTGAGTTGACGGAAGTGCCGCTGGTCGAGAGTGACGATCGAAGTCGTGCGGTACCGGTCGGCAAGGACGACATTGGATGCATCTGCGATCCCGATGTACTCCTGTGGGCCATCGAACCGGCGAGTGATGGCCGCTGCTACGGCGTGGTCTTCCGCAGCCCACTCCGCCAGTTCGTACGCGCCTGTCACGATATCCTGGCCGAAGGCTTTAGCCGCGTCTGCTCCGAGTCGGGATGACAGCATGTCATCAGCTTCGGCGACGATGAACGGTGAGACGACGAGCATGTCCTCAGCATGGCCGAGGATTCGTGAGATGGCCGGTTGTTCAGGGTAGGCCTCATCGAATGCAGCCAGGATTGCGCTGGTGTCGACGATGAGCGCCGTCACTCGCCGAAACCTCGGGCGAGCTCTGTATCGATTTCCTCGGCGGTGAGTGGTCCGCTGCTGCGGTACCCGCCGGTTGTCGGGCGTGGTCTCGCTGCAGTTTCGTCGATCAGCTTGTCGATCTGCTGTGCCAGCGTCAACCCGTGGGCTGCCGCTAGCCGATGCAGCCTGTCACGGGTTGCCTTCGGTACCTTGATGGTTGTGGCGGTCATACCGCAGAGTATACCGATCTGTCCTGGGAGGAGTTCGATGACCGACCGGCACCTCGTCGATGTTCATGTCCTGGTCATCCGCGGTGGTGAGCTGTTGCTCAGCAGGCGACGTAGCGACGACGAGTTCGATGGCCTGTGGCATCTGCCCGCCGGCAAGCTCGAAGCGGGTGAGTCCGCGGCCGTCGCGGCGGCGCGTGAGGCGCACGAGGAGGTCGGCATCGTCATCGACCCTGCGGACCTTCGTCTCTTTCACGTCGCCCATGTGATCGGCTCCGGTCGCGAAGCTCGGCTCGGGCTTTTCTTCGAGGCGCTGCGCTGGACCGGAGACCCGGTCAACCGGGAGCCGGACAAGTGCTACGAGCTTCGCTGGTTTCCACTCGCTGCTCTACCTGAGGAAGCGATCATCCGTTATCCGCTCGCCGGCATTCGCGCGTTTGCCAGTGGCAGCACCTACAGCGAGCGCGGCTGGAACCACCGGTCTTGATGTCGGCGACCGCCAGGTGTGCTCGATCCGTTTCGCCGGCCACACTCGCCACGCGGCACGGGGCGCGACCAGCCCTGCCCGACGACAAGCCGCGTGAGCCGCGTGTGGGCATTCTTCCCTGGCGCTGAGCAGTGCTGTCATGCCACAGCCGCGGCCGAGTCGTGCGTCGAGCCGATCAGGGCGGGGTTGGAGTGTGTGAGCTCACCGAGCCTGCTGGCGGTCCGGGCGATATCGGGGAGATCGACGTCGGCGACCAGGTCCGCCAGCGGCACCTGAGCCGACAGGGTGAGCGGGAGGTCGGCGTCGTAGAGCACGTCGACGAGGTTCACCAGGCGCATCGCCCAGTCGGTCGGCACGTCACGCAGGCGCGGCACCTCGCAGAGGGTCCAGGCCGAAAAGCGTTGGGCCAGTTGTACGTAGTCCGTGGAGGACGTCGCGGTACCGCAGAGGGCAGCAAAGTCGAAGGCGATCGCTGCTCCCTCGACGGCCCGTGCGAGCACATGCCGATCGCCGATCGTCACCTCGACGCCACCCGCCTGCTCCAGCGGTCGCGCGGATGGTGTGGGGTGGAGCTGGTATCGGCCCGCGAGGAAACCGGTGGGTGCGCCGCTGTGTGCGGCGTGGGTGCGGTAGTCGAGTGGGCCGTCTACCGAGAGAACGTCCAGGTTGGCGGTGATACGGGCGATGGTCGGCAGGAAGCGGTCGTGGAACAGGGGGTTGGGCAGTAAGTCTTGCGGCGGGTAGTTCGAGGTCACCACCAGCACGATGCGGCGGGCGAACAGCGCGTCGAGGGTGCGGGCGATCAGCATCGCGTCACCGATGTCGTGCACGTGGAATTCGTCGAAGCACACCAGTTCGGCGTCGTCGAGCAGGGTATCGATGGCGCGATCGATGGAGCCGGATGCGGAGAGGGCCGTGTGCAATTGGGCGAAGAAGGTGTGGAAGTGGAAGCGGCGCTTGCGATTCGAGGTGATGCTCGCGAAGAACCTGTCCATGAGCATCGTCTTGCCGCGACCGGGCCTGCCATGCAGGTAGATCCCGTGGTGGCGCTTGACCGGGCGTCCGCGTCGGTCGAGGAGTTCGGCGAGCTCAGCGGCGGCCCGCAGCTGATCGGCATCCAATTCGATCACACCGGTATCCATATCCATCCTCCTGATCCTCTACATTTGTAGAGGATCAGGAGATGTATTCGCCAGGAAGGTGACGATGCCCACAAACGACCGTCGCACGCTGATTGTCGACGCCGCCATCGATCTGATCGCCACGCGCGGCATCCGGGCGCTCACCCACCGCGCCCTGGACGCGGCGCTCGACCTGCCCGCAGGCTCGGCGTCCTACTACTTCCGCACCAAACGCACCCTCATCGAAGCGATCGCGGACCGCATCATGAGCCGCTCGCGCACGGACTTCCACGCCGCCCGCTTCGACGACGTACAGCCCGCCGGTGCACCGCCTCCCGGCGCGCAGTCCTTCACCCCGCAGCTCGATGATCAGCGGTCCGCAGCACGGGAGGTAGCGCCGATCGATCCACCCGATATTGCGCGCGCCATCGCGACCTGGCTCGACCGGCTGCTGGTAGAGCGTCGTAATCACCTGATCGTCCGGCACGCATTGCTCATCGACCTCCTGTCCGATGCGGAACTCCACCCCCGGCTGGCGCACAGTCTGTTCTCCGTCGAGCACGCGCGAAACCTATTCCGCGCCAAGGATGTCCCGGATCCTGAGACCGCGGCCGCAGATTTCATCGCCGTTATCGAGGGCGCGGTGTTCGATCGCTTCGCAGGCGCCCGTACCCAGCTGCCGCCGGGGACCCCGGAGAGCATCGACCAGCTCACCGCACTGCTGTTGCCCTACCTGATCGGCAATCGACTGCCGGCGAGCTAGTCCGCAGTCGAGGCGGCTCCGACACCGTCGCTGAGCTGTTGCGCCTACCGTCGAGCGGATGCCGGCCGCAGGTTGCTATCGACGGCGCTCGGCCACGTGCTGAGGGCGGGCGGAGGCTCGATGGGCGCTGCCGGAGGTGCACTGTGACCGGCCTACTACCCAGCCGATTTCGGCCGACCATGCGCCCACATCACTGAACGCTCGTGCTTGCCATCGGTAGGGAACCATCATGATGGTTGTTGTCGACAGGTGGCATGGTGTCAGGAGGAGCAATGGACGAGGCGGGACCAGCTGCCGGTCAGGATGAGAAGTGGGTTGCACTTGTCGATCCGCGCTGGCAGCCGACAGACTCCGAGAAAGTGCCGCCACCATCCATGGTTGTGGGTGCGTGGATGCTCGACGAGGACGTTGCCGGACTGTTCCAGCCGAATCCCGAGTACGTGCCCGCCGACGATTCGCCGTCCGATCCCCTGGATGCCGTGCTGCGAAAGATCGCTGATGGCGCCGATGTCGGTGACGAAGTCGTTCCCGTCCTCCGAAAGTCGATGGTCGAGGTCGGCTGCGACGAACATGATCAACCCCTGCTCGGGTTCGCTCCCGATGGTGTGGCCTGCGTTGTTGTCGCTACCGCCGCGATACACAAGAGCGGCATCGATGTCGAGCGGTGGAATCCGATACCTGGCGGCATGCTGCCAGAGATCTGCCCGGCGGGTGCTGACATCATGCTCAACCCCGGTGGAGCGGCGGCGTTCCGGCTCTGCACCGAGGCGCTGGCGCGCGGATGACCCGACAGTAGGATCCCGTGATCGGCCTTCCACACGTGGGCAGATCTCGGCCGAGACCTCGCCGCACCCGCAATTAGCGTGCTGCCATCGTCAATGTCTTTCTCCCCCAGTGGTCCGCTGCTGCCGATCGCCTGGCCCATGCGCTCAGTCAAGGAAGCAGAGCGATAGAACATAATTACAGCGGCATCGTCGCGGACCTGCATGGGGTGAGCGCGAAGTTGCCCAGTGGCGATAGGGAAGCAGCCCGACGACTGTTAGCTGTTCTCGAGCGCGATCCGGACACTCCGCTGTACCTAGGCTCGATCGGTCGCCAGCGGCTCGTCTTCACCAATGACACGATCCACAGTTTTCCGGTTCTCGACCCGGATGGGGGAACCGTCGGTGCGACGTTTCCGTCAGGGGTCGGCATGCGCCACACGCCTCCGAAATGGAGTCGCGCAGGCTTCGACAGAGTGCACCAGCGCTACGGCGTCACCTCACCTACCGACACCGCGGTGGCCAAATGGAAGCAAGTATTCGGTCGGGGGCCGTCGATGCCGGCCCTTTGGGCCAGGAACGCGAAGACCGAGGCCCTGCTGTTCTCCGACGCTCACGCTGTCTCCGACGTGTACATCATCAGCGTCGAGCACAAGGGTGCGCTGCCGGAAGTGGATGTCGACGGCGGAAACTTCGGCCGCATCCTGGCCGGGAATCCCCACTTGCTGGAGGCCTACCACAATCATCCGAACAGCCTGCTGATACAGCTATCGTGCAGCCCGGGCACAGGCCCCGCCGCCGAGGCCTCGGCTCGCGCGCTGCATGAGGCAAATTTCGGCACCGACGTGTATGCCGCCAAGGCCCCGGTTGTCATCTATTCCCTCCACAACAACGAGCCTGTTTTCCGTGGTCTCAGTGTCGAGGCCGCGCCCGGTCGCGCCGAAGACCATTGGGCGGTGTACAGAGCCCCGCGGGGCAGAGCAGCCCCCGCTGACGGTTGACGCGCGCCACTGATCGCCGCATGATCCGGCAACAACCAGGCAGCAGTCACAAGATTCGGTCGCGGGCTTTGTGACGGGTCCGAACAGTGCCGATAGCCCCACGCCGATCGGGCTGGAGCTGGGTGCCGCGGATAAACAGAAGCAAGTCCTAAGTATTCGATTCGCGCTCGAGCGGACCGCTCGGCATGTAACTATGTGGCTGTTTTCTGCAGTACTCAGAGGTGGCGGTAACCAAGTGGCCGGGGCGCGAACGCCGATATTGCGCGTGATCGTGCTGATCGCGCTGGTTGCGTTTGCCACGATCGCGTTACATGGGCACATCCCGGGCGCGGCGGGGTCCGCGCAGCCCCGATCGATGCCGTCGGCGCTGGCGGTGGCGTTGATGCCGGTGCTGCTGACCGTCTCGATCGTCATTCTGATCGCCGGCGTAATCGCAAGTCAGCATCGACTTCCGCTGGCTATGCCGGTGTCGGATCGTGTCGTCGAACGCAGGCCGGGACGGCTCGGGAGGTTCGGCATGCTGGTGCTTGCCGCGCTGGCAGGTCTTTCGCTGGTGGTCGCGGCGGCCTCCGCGGTCATCTTCGTCGGTGTCGGCCGTGACGGCGGCACCGAGCGGCCGCCGCCCGCCACCGGCTCCGCCGAACCGACCGAACAAGTTGTCACCACACCCGCCGATCCGTCCGGGTCTGCCTCCCAGCTGACCGGCACCGCGCTGCTGGTGGCCACGGTCGCGGCCATCGTGCTGGTCGCCGTCGCCATCATCGGCCTGGTGGTGGTCGCGGTGGCGGTGCGGCGCAGACCGGTTGCGGTGGTACCGCCACCTGCCCAGGCCGCGCCGACCGAGGCAGGTTCACTGGCGAGGGCGGCCGAGATGGGCCTCGCCGCGATGAACGCGCCGGGCCAGGATCCGCGGACCGCGATCATCGCCTGCTACGTCGCTATGGAGCACGGCCTGTCCTTCGATCGCGCCGCCGCGCCGCTGGCGTCGGACACCCCGATGGAGGTGCTGGCGCGCGCCTTCGAACGCGGTGCGTTGCACGACGCGTCCGCACGGGAACTGGTCGCACTGTTCGAGGAGGCCAGATTCAGCCCGCACTCGATGCTCGAATGGCAGCGGATGCGCGCTGAACAGCTGCTGCGCATTGTGCTCGCCGATCTGCAAGGTGAGGTGCGGGTATGAATCGCAGGGGAGTCGTGCTCGGCGCGGCAGCGGTCGTGGTGCTGATCGAGCTCGTCACCTTCGGCAAGGCGCGCGAAGCCATGCTGATGCTCGCCGGAGTGCCGGTCGCGCTCGCGCTTTTCCAGCTGATCTGGTCGCTGCGCGCCAAGCCTGCGCACCGCGACCACATCGACACCGACGCCATCGAGAACGGCCCTGCGGAGATGCTGTACCACTGGCACGCCAGGGCAGAGATGCTCGCCGACCGGGCCGAGGGGACCCGTGCCGAATGGGATCGGCACCTGCGGCCGCTGCTGGCCAAGGAGTTCGAGTTGTCCACCGGTCTGCGGGTCGCGAAAAACCGCAGGGCGACCGAGGCCGCCGGAATAGTGCAGTTCGGCCCGGAACTGTGGCGCTGGGTGGATCCGGCCAACTCGGCCTTGCGCGATCAGACGACTCGCGCACCTGGGCGGGAGGTGCTCGATGAGATTCTGCGTCGGCTACAGGGGATGTAATGCCGGCGAAGGGAGGCCCGGAGGGGGCTGTGTGCACAACCATGCAGGGCCTCGATCATGCCCAAATTGAACACCATGTATAGAGAATGAATGGGTTGAGGCAAGTGCGGGAATTCACATGACGATGCCGATGGACGCGACCGTCCAGCGCAGCGAAGCGGTGCTTCGGGAGTTGTCCCGGGTCATCGTCGGCAAGCGGGACGAGTTGCAGCTGATCATGATCGCCGTCTTGTCCGGTGGCCATGTCCTGATCGAGGACCTACCCGGTCTCGGCAAAACGCTCATCGCCAGATCTTTTGCCGCCGCGTTCGGGCTGGAATTTACCCGCGTGCAGTTCACGCCGGACCTGTTGCCCGCGGATCTGCTCGGGTCGACCATCTACGACATGACCTCGGGCCGGTTCACCTTCCGGCGTGGGCCGGTGTTCACCAATCTGCTGCTCGCCGACGAGATCAACCGGACGCCGCCGAAGACGCAGGCGGCGCTGCTGGAGGCCATGGCCGAGGGGCAGGTCAGTTTGGATGGCGAAACCTATTTACTACCACAGCCTTTCGTTGTGCTAGCGACCGACAATCCGATCGAGTACGAGGGCACCTATCCGCTGCCGGAGGCGCAGCTGGACCGGTTCGCGATCCAGCTGCGGCTCGGTTATCTCTCCGAGCACGACGAGACGCAGATGATCCGCCGCCGTTTGGAGCGTGGCTCGATACCGCCGACGGTCGGGCAGGTGGTGGACGCGAACGGGCTGCTGGAAATGCGGCAGTCGGTGGAGTTCGTCACGGTGCACCCCGACGTGGTCGGCTACGTTGTCGCGCTCGCGGCAGCCACCCGCGGGCATCCGCAGGTGGAGGTGGGTGCGAGCCCGCGCGCCGAGCTCGACCTGGTGCAGATGTCGCGGGCGCGAGCTTTGCTGCTCGGCAGGGACTATGTGATCCCGGAGGATGTGAAAGCGCTGGCGATTCCGGCGATGGCGCACCGGATCACGCTGCGCCCGGAGATGTGGGTGCGCCGCATCCGCGGCGAGGACGTCATCGGCGAGCTGTTGCGCCGTCTTCCGGTTCCACGCGCTTCGGTGACATGAGACATCGCGACGCGAGCACGACCGTTGAGGTCGAATTGCAATGGCGGCCTGCGCCATTGGTTTTCATGCTCGCGGTGTGCGCGGCCTCGGCCCTGCTGCTCGCGGTGGTATCGGGCCGCTGGCAGCTCGTGGTGTTCGCCGCGCCGCTGCTCGGCGTGCTCGCCACCGCGCCCTGGCAGCAGTCGCCGACCCGGGTCCTGGTCGACGGCGGTGGGACGCTGCGGTGTTTCGAGACGGAGGAGGTCGTGCTGACGGTCGCGGCCTTTGTCGAGACCGGACACGCGCTGCTGCGTTGCAAGCCGGAACCGGTGGAAAGACTCGGGATCGAGGTCGAGGAGGCGATTGATTCCGGGACGGCTCCCGCCGGGCTGCGGATGGCGCTGACGGCCGACCGTTGGGGTCGGTATCCGCTGGCGGTACGGATTTCCGCGCTCAGCCCGGCGGGACTGTCGGTGGCCTCCGCGGTGGTGCCCGCCGGTCAGCTGTTCGTCTATCCGATCACCGATCCGCAGCGCATGCGGCTGCCGCGCACCGAGCTGCCCGAACGGCTCGGCACCCACCTGACCCGCAAATACGGTCCCGGCGTCGAGTACGCCGATATCCGCGCGTATGCCCCGGGCGACCAGCTGCGGATCGTGAACTGGCCGGTGAGTGCTCGCCGCGGCAGGCTCTACGTCACCGAGCGGCTGACCAACCGTTCCGCGGATGTGGTTGTGCTCGTGGACACTTCGCAGCAGGCGCCGGGGCCTGCCACCGAGTCCTTGGAGCTGTCGGTACGCGGCGCGGCGCAAGTGGTGCAGTCGACATTGCAGGCCGGTGACCGCACAGCGGTCGTCTGCCTCGGCCAGTCTCCGCGTTGGCTGCGGCCCGATATCGGGCGCCGCCAGTTCTATCGGATCGTCGACACGGTGCTCGATGTCGGCGATGAGCACATCCCGACGACCGGCACGCTCGCTCCGCACGGGGCAGTGCCGATCGGCGCCATCGTGGTCGCCTTCTCCACCCTGCTCGACACCCAGTTCGCGCTGGCACTGATCGATCTGCGCAAGCGCGGGCACGTCGTGGTCGTCGTGGATGTCCTGCGCGGCACGCCCTTCCACGGTCATCTCGATCCGACGCTGGCCAGAATGTGGCAGTTGGAGCGCACGTCGATGTACCGGGACATGGGCACCGTCGGCGTCGACATCGTGGCGTGGCCGGACGGTGTGCGCCTCGATGAGGTCATGCGGCTGATCCCGGAGCACCGGCGCACGGTTCGGGTGCGCCGATGATCCGTTTCCTCGCCGTCCTGTCCGGTGCGCTGCTGGTGACATCGGTGACCCTCATGACGCCATGGGCAGCGATCCCCGCGTTGATACTGGTCGCGGCGGGCTGGTGGTTTCGGTTAGCGGCCGTCGCGGCGGTGCTGCTGGCGATCGGCGTGCTCGCGGCCGCCGACACCGGCGTGCTGGCCGCCGCGGCGACGGGATTGGTCGCCACCACCTACCTGCTGAACACCGCGACGGTGTCGGCGCCGAGCGGTGTGGTCCCGACGACGGTTCCCTCGGTGGTCGGCGCCGTCGGATTCGCCGCCGCGGCCGGTGGTGCGGCGCTGCTGCCGCTGCGCCTGGCCTGGGCTCCGATAGCGGTGCCGATCGTGGTGATCGTGTTGTACGCCTTGATAATCCAGGGTCTCGCCGCTCGCCGCGGCCGCACCGGAGATGAGTCCGCCACGGCCGCGGGCTGATCAGGCGGGCAGGAAACGCAGCGTGACGTCGCCGAGTACGGGGGCGTCGTCGCGTTCGACCACGGTGGCCACGATGGTCAACTCAGTGCCTTCGCGCCAGATTCGGGTGCGCAGGGTCTCACCGGGGTAGAGCACCCCGGCGAAGCGCGCACGGAATCCGGCGACCCGGCTCGCGTCCGAGTCGAGCACGGTGTCTGTCGCGGTCTTGCAGACAATCCCGTAGGTGCACAGTCCGTGCAGGATGGGGTTGGGGAAGCCCGCGGCGCGGGCGAATGCGGGGTCCGAATGCAGCGGGTTGCGGTCGCCGCACATCCGGTACAGCAGCGCCTGCTGCGGCAGCGTCGGTGTGGTGACATCGAAATCGGGTGCGCGCTCGGGCAGCACCGACTTTGCGCTCGGGCCACGTTCGCCGCCGAAACCACCCTCGCCTTTGGCGAAGATGGACGAGCGCGCGGTCCACAGCGGCTGGCCGTCGGAACCGGTGACGGTCTGCTCCTGCACGACGACGGCGGCGGAACCCTTGTCCCAGAGTTCGGTGATCCGACCGGTGCTGGTCGCCTTGCCCGCGGCCGGGATCGGGCGATGCACCTCGACCTCCTGATGCCCGTGCACCACCTTGGCCAGATCGATATCGATGCCGGGGAACCGCACCGTGGGCGGCTCGGTGTCGTGCAGCGTCGCGGCAACGGTCGCGAAGGTGGGCAGTACCTGCGGGCCGCGGTCATCGAGGTAACGCAGCTCGGCGGGGTCGGTCCAGCGGGTGCCCGCACCCAGCCCGAGCTGATAGAGCTGCACGTCGGACGGCGTCCACGCGAACTCCCGACTCGGGAGCTCCGCGCCGAGTGCGATGTGCGGGTCGATGGGCATCGAATTCTCCTTGTGAGTGCTTGTGGACAGCTTCCGCTGTCCGGTGCAGGCGGCCTTCGGTCGGACGCGTCCTTGCCGGGTCGACCCGAGGCGACCTCCGGTCCGTCGCTCGCGGTGACGGTGGCCTCGGATCGATCCTGCGGCGTCGGCTCGGGCCGGGCAAGGGGGCCGTCCGGTCGGTGAGACGCCACGCCGCGTTCGATCGGTTACGCCTCGGCGGCGGCCTGGTCCGAGAGCTGCTTCTTCCGTTCGGCGATATCCAGCACCGCCAGGTAGCCGAAGGTAATGGCGGGTCCGATCGTGGCGCCGGGGCCCGCATAGGTGTGGCCCATCACCGGAGCGCTGGAGTTGCCGGAGGCGTAGAGGCCCTCGATCGCGGTCTGGTCCTCGCGCAGCACGCGGCCGGCGGTATCGGTCACCAGCCCGCCCTTGGTGCCGAGGTCGCCGGGCACGATTTTGGCCGCGTAGTAGGGGCCTTGCACCAGCCCGGCCAGGCACGGGTTCGGTTTCACGGTCGGGTCGCCGTAGTACCGGTCGTAGTGGCTGTCGCCGCGGCCGAAGTCCTCGTCCTTGCCGAGCTCGGCGAAGGTATTGAACCGGGCGACAGTCGCGGCGAGGGTGTCGGCGGGCACGCCGATTTTCGCCGCCAACTCCTCGAGTGTGTCCGCCTTGACGATGTTGTCGTTTTCCATCCAGCGGGACGGAAACCGCAGACCAGGCTGCAATCCGGCGAAGATGTAGCGGTTCCGGTAGCGCTGGTCGAACACCAGCCACGAGGGGATGTTCTCGCCGGGGCCCTCACCCTGCCCGTATTCGCCGCCGTACATGGTGTGCACAGCCTCGACGTAAGGAGCGGACTCATTACCGAATCGCTTGCCGTCGGCGTTGACCATGATGGTGCCGGGCAGATTGCGCTCGGCCAATGCGAACCACGGCCTGCCGCCCTTGAACACGGTCGGCCCCCACCAAGCATCCTCCATGAAGCCGATGGCGCCGCCTGCCTCCATCCCCGCGATGATCCCGTCGCCGGTGTTGGCGGCCGCGCCGGTGGTCCACCCGGTGGTGATCGGCTGACGCTGGTACTTCGTCCGCATCTCGGCGTTGTGCTCGAAACCGCCGCTGCCGAGCACAACCCCGTAGCGCGCGGTGAAGGTGACGGGCTCGCCGTCCTGCAACGCCTCGACGCCGGTGACCACCCCGTTCTCCACGATGAGCTTGGTCAGTGGGGTGTTCAGCAGCAGTGGCACCTTCGCATCCATGACGCCCTTGCGCATGGCCGCGATGATGGCCTGACCCATCACCATCAGGTGCTTGCGGGTGAACTTGGCCCAGTAGGTGCGCGCGCCGACTCGCAGGGCCCGCATCATGCCCTTCGGATGGCGACGGATCAGGTTCAGGCGCACGAAATCGGCCTGCGTGACCGCGACGTTCAGCGGTGCCTTTGCGTACGGCGGCTCCAGCCCGAATCGTTCCTCGCCGAGGATCATGGCGTTGAACGGCTTCGGCTCACACGAGCGCCCCTCGCCCGTGCCGCCGGGGGCCTCCGGGTAGTAGTCGGAGTAGCCGGGCACCCACTTCATCTGCAGCGGGGTGTGATCGAGCACGAAGTCGAAGGCTTCCGCGCCGCGGTCGATGTAGGTATCGATCCGTTCCTTCGGCACCACGTCGCCGATGATGCTGTGCAGGTAGGTGCGTGCGACCTCGCGGTCGTCGGGCCGCCCGGACGCGAGCAGCGCCTTGTTGCCGGGGATCCACACGCCGCCACCGGAGCGGGCGGTCGATCCGCCGTAGTGCGCGGCCTTCTCGATGATCACCGCGCTGAGCCCATGGTGTGCTGCGGCGAGGGCGGCGGTCATGCCGGCAGCGCCGCTCCCGACCACCACCACGTCGTATTCCCGATCTGTCATGTAGAACACGTTATAGAATGGGGCGGCCGTTGGTCTATGTTGTGTGGCAGAAGACTTGCTCGGCGTTCCATTAGTCGGGAAAACTTGTTTCAGTTTCGGACCGGAGTGGAGTACATGGGCCTCGAATGGGACCTGGCCGCCGACGTAGTCGTGGTCGGATACGGCGCCGCGGGTGCGGCGGCCGCGCTGGAAGCGACGGACGCGGGTGCGCAGGTACTGGTACTGGAGCGGTTCGCCGGTGGCGGCGCATCGGCGCTGTCCGGCGGCATCATCTACGCGGGCGGCGGCACATCGGTGCAGCAAGAAGCGGGTGTCCGCGATACTCCGGAGCAGATGCTCGCCTACCTCGAGCGTGAAGTCGGCACCGCTGTCACACCCGAGACACTGCGTCGCTTCGTGGCCGAGAGCCCCGCGATGATCGAGTGGCTGAAGGGCCACGGCGTGCCGTTCGAGGCGTCGCTGTGTCCGTACAAGACCTCCTATCCGAACGACAGCTACTACCTCTACTACTCCGGCAGTGAGGTTTCCGGCTACGGCCGCGAGGTCGCGACGCCCGCACAGCGCGGACATCGGGTCAAGGGCCGGGGCACTTCCGGCAAGAAGCTGACCGGCCCGCTGGCCGCATCGGCCTCCCGGCGTGGTGTGCGGGTGGAAACCCTTACGCAGGCAACCCGTTTGATCGTCGATGACAACGGCAGCGTGGTCGGTGTCGAATGCCGGACGCTGCGCGACGCCCCCGGCCGGATCAGGGAGCGCTACACCAGGATGGCGAAAATCGCCGCCAAGCCGGGCATTTACTACCCGCCGCTGCGTAAAGCCATGGAACGACAGCTGGCGAAGATGGATCGCCGCTACCGCACCACCATTCGGATCCAGGCCCGACGCGGCGTGGTGCTCAGCGCGGGCGGGTTCATCGCCAATCGCGCAATGCTGCAGGAGCATGGGCCGCGCTACCGCGGCGGCCTCGCCCTCGGCACTACCGGCGACGACGGCAGCGGAATCCTGATGGCGCAGCAGGTCGGCGCGGCGACCGATCGGATGGGCAATATCTCTGCCTGGCGATTCATCTTGCCGCCCAGCGCGTTTACCGGTGCGGTGCTGGTCGATGCGGACGGCAAGCGGGTGATCGACGAAACCAGGTACGGCGCGGCAGTTGGACATGCGCTGATCACCGAGCACGGTGGTAAAGGCTGGCTGCTCGCCGATGACAACCTCATGCGCACCGCCATCTCGCAGATCGGTCGCCAATCCGCTTGGTTCCAGCGTGGACAGTTCGAGGCGATGCGGCGGAGCGCGGTGCGCGGCGTGACCCTGGACGCGGTCGCGGCGCGGGCCGGTATCGACGCGAACGGCTTGCGCGCCACGGTGGCCGCCCACAATGCCGCCATCGAGAACGGCACACCCGATCCGGTCGGCAAGCCGGCCGAATTCACCACAACGGTGGGAGCAGGGCCGTTCTGGTTGTTGGATGTGGGTATCAAGCCGAGTGTCGTCAACCCGTGCCCGATGCTCACACTCGGCGGCGTTGTCGTCGACGAGGGCACTGGAGCGGTGAAATCGTCTGCCGGAAACAATATTCCGGGCCTGTACGCGGCGGGACGAACAGCGGTCGGAATCTGCTCTGACTCCTATGTCAGCGGATTGTCCCTTGCCGACTGCATCTACTCCGGCCGTCGCGCGGGCAAGTTCGCGGCAGGCGGCGAAACCAGCTCGCGGGCGACAGCGTCCGAGGGGGTCCTTGCACGGGCCGCGGTGCCCGAGCCGACAACAGTGGAAGGAAATTAGCGTGCTGTCCGACTCGGTACGAACCGAATTGGCCGATGAACTCGAGGTCGCCGAGCGTGACCGGGTGGCCATCGACCCTCTCGTCGCCAGGCATCCCGATATCGATGTCGTCGACGCCTATGAGATCCAGCTGATCAATATTCGGCGCAAGCTCGACAACGGGGCCACGGTGGTCGGCCACAAGGTCGGGCTCTCCTCGCTCGCGATGCAGCAGATGATGGGCGTCGACGAACCCGACTACGGTCATCTCCTCGCGGACATGGAAGTCTTCGAGGACGTTCCGGTCGAAGCGTCGCGCTACCTGTTCCCGCGTGTGGAGGTCGAGGTCGGCTTCGTGCTCGGCGCCGACCTGCCCGGCGAAGACTGCACCGAGGCCGATGTGCTCGCCGCGACGGTCGCCTACGCGCCGTCCATCGAACTGATCGACTCTCGGATCAAGGACTGGAAGATCGGTCTCGCCGACACCATCTCCGACAACGCGTCCTCCGCGGGTTTCGTGCTCGGCGCGGCGCGAGTCGCACCGAAAGATCTGGACATCAAGGCCATCGACGCCGTGCTCACCCGCAACGGTGAGGTGGTCGCGCAGGGCCGCAGCGATGCGGTGCTCGGTGATCCGGTCATCGCGGTGGCGTGGCTGGCCCGCAAGGTCGCCGGTTTCGGCGTGCGTTTGAAGGCGGGCGACATCGTGCTGCCCGGTTCCTGCACCCGCGCCATCGACGCCCGCCCCGGCGATGCGTTCCATGCCGAGTTCGCCGGACTCGGTTCTGTTCGTTTGCAATTCAAGTAGGAGGCCTGCCGTGTCCGAAACGGGGACCGTCACCGCCGCGATCGTCGGATCCGGCAATATCAGCACCGATCTGCTGTACAAACTGCTGCGCTCCACCACGGTGGAACCGCGCTGGATGATCGGTATCGACCCGGAGAGCGAGGGTTTGAAGCGGGCTCGCGGGCTGGGGCTGGAAACCTCGCACGAGGGCGTCGACTGGCTGCTCGGCCAGTCCGAGCTGCCGGACATCGTGTTCGAGGCGACCTCGGCGTATGTGCACCGCGCCGCCGCGCCTCGATATGCCGAAGCCGGCATCCGCGCGGTCGATCTCACGCCCGCCGCCGTCGGCCCCGCTGTGGTGCCGCCGGTGAACCTCGGGGCGAATATTGATGCGCCGAACGTCAATATGATCACCTGTGGTGGCCAGGCCACCATCCCGATCGTCGCGGCCGTGTCGCGCGTGGTGCCGGTCGCTTACGCCGAGATCGTCGCCTCGGTGTCGTCGGTCTCCGCCGGACCGGGTACGCGCGCCAATATCGACGAATTCACCAAGACCACCTCGCGTGGCGTGGAGACCATCGGTGGCGCCGAGCGCGGCAAGGCGATCATCATCCTGAACCCGGCCGAGCCGCCGATGATCATGCGCGACACCATTTTCTGCGCCATCCCCGACGACGCCGATACCGAGGCCATCGCCGAATCCATCCATCGGATGGTCGCCGATATCCAGCAGTACGTGCCGGGCTACCGGCTGCTCAACGAGCCGCAGTTCGATCCGCCGTCGGTGATTTCCGGTGGCATGGCGAAGGTTTCGGTGTTCGTCGAGGTCGAGGGCGCAGGCGACTTCCTGCCGCCGTACGCGGGCAACCTCGACATCATGACCGCCGCGGCCACGCAGGTCGGCGAGGTCATGGCCAAGCAGATCCTCTCGGCCCGGGTGTAAGGAGCTCCAACCATGGCATATTCCGCAGAACTCGACATCCGCGTCACCGACACCTCGCTGCGCGACGGCTCGCATCACAAGCGCCACCAGTTCACCGGCGAGGATGTCCGCAATATCGTCGCGGCCCTCGACGGTGCCGGCGTTCCGGTCATCGAGGTGACCCACGGCGATGGCCTCGGTGGCTCCTCGTTCAACTACGGCTTCTCGAAAACCCCTGAGCAGGAACTGGTCAAGATCGCCGCCGAAACGGCGAAGCAAGCCAAGATCGCCGTGCTCATGCTGCCTGGTGTCGGCGTCAAGGAGGACATCAAGGTTTCCCAGGACAACGGCGCCTCGATCTGCCGCATCGCGACCCACTGCACCGAGGCCGACGTCTCGATCCAGCACTTCGGCCTCGCGCGCGAACTCGGCCTGGAAACCGTCGGCTTCCTGATGATGTCGCACACCCAGCCGCCGGAAGCGCTCGCCAAGCAGGCCCGCATCATGGCCGACGCGGGCTGCCAGTGCGTGTACGTGGTGGATTCGGCGGGCGCCCTTGTCCTGGAACAGGTTTCCGACCGCGTCGCCGCTCTGGTCGCGGAACTGGGCGATGACGCCCAGGTGGGTTTCCACGGCCACGAGAACCTGGACCTCGCGGTCGCCAACTCGGTCTACGCGGTCCGTGCGGGCGCCAAGCAGATCGACGGCAGCGCTCGCCGGTTCGGCGCGGGCGCGGGCAACACCCCCGTCGAAGCCTTCGTCGGTGTCTGCGACAAGCTCGGCATCAAGACCGGCATCGACTTCTTCGCCATCGCCGACGCCGCCGAAGACGTCGTCCGCCCCGTCATGCCCCAGGAATGCCTGCTGGACCGCCAGGCCCTCATGATGGGCTACGCGGGCGTCTACTCCAGCTTCCTCAAGCACGCCGAACGCCAAGCTGAGCGCTACGGCGTCTCGGCCGCCGAAATGCTGGTTCGCGCAGGCAAGCGCAAGCTGGTCGGCGGCCAGGAGGACCAGCTCATCGACATCGCTCTGGAACTCCAGCGCGAACAGGCGGTTGTCTCCGCCTGATACGGGTTCGCTCAGCGCTCGTCTGATGGGTCGCGATCGGTATGTGCAACAAGCCGATCGCGACCCAGCTCGACGACTGCGCTCTGGCTCAACAGTGTCACGACGTCGTCCAGGTGGTCGGTGAAGAGCTGAAGCATGTGCACGTCGTCATGGCCGGTAACTTTCAGGAGTGCCGCCAGCTTCGCGGGCAGCTGTGCATCGACCAGGAACTTCACGCGGCGTTGAACGGGATCGTTGTCCGCTGGGCAGTCACGATCGAAGCGTATTCGAGCACCGCAAGGATGTCGTCGGTTTCCAAATCGGCATAGTCATCGAGTATTTTCTCGATGCTCATGCCGGCCGCCAGCAGCTCGAGGAGCATCTCCACCGGATAGCGCAGACCCCGCACCACTGGTTTGCCATGACACACGGCGGGGTCCGAAGTGATGCGATCCAGTCTGGATATGCTCCCTACTCTACCGGCCAGCCGCTGACAGCTCCGATGAAACGGTTGCTCAACGACGCCGTTTGCGTCGGCTGAACTACTTGTCCACCACGCTCCACCAACTGCTTGATCAGACCCGGTGAGGGCGTTTCCTCTTGGGTGCCCGGCTCCTATACTGGCCAGTGCAAGCCTGGTCGGGTGTCGGCGATCGCAGTGGTCTTCGGTGGTCGGCGTTCGATGGTTACCCAATCGAGGTCGCTTTGCGGGTCGGAGTAGCGGCCGAAGCCTCTCGCGAGGAGGGCCGCATGACTGATCCGATTCACACGAAGGTCTGTCTGACCTGCCGGGAGTACGCGGATCCCGCGTTGGCGGTATTTCTCGTTCCGGAGCCGCTGGTCCGTGGCGGATGCATTCTGCATCTGTTGGAGCAGACGCCGCTCACTTCCGCGGCCCCGTATCTCGATGCCGGTTTGATGGAACTGGTCCAAACCCAGGTCGAGCCGAACAGCTCCGTGCATGCGGAGTTCCGGGACTTCTCCGCCCGGCTGCCCGACTACGCGCGCACCCGCGCCATCCTGCACGACCACTTCATCACCGATCCCGCGCCGATCGGCCTGGACACCGCCGACACCGCCGACATGACGCGCCTGGCATTGCTCCCGGAACTCCCGATCGGCCCCCGGCGGGTCGACGACTTCCAGGACTACGCCGTCCGCCGAGCCATGCTGGCCATCTACCGCCACTTCGAAATAGACCAGCGCATCCCCCTCCTCTACCACGGCTACGCGGACCCGACCAACGGCTGGTTCGCCCTCCGCGCCGCCTCCGCCTGACCGCCGAAATCGACTGCTGACGGCCATTGCGGGTTACCCGAAATATCTCGCCGGCCTCGGCCGCGTCCATCACCGCCGCAGAGTTATTTCGGAACTCACGCTGCGTGATCGTCTTCGTAATTCCTTTGTAGCCACACGTAGCACTCATGGCTACAACGGGCTAGATCTTCGCGGATGGGGGTGGCGCATCAGCCTGGACCGAGACCTCCACGGAAACCCCTGAGCAGCAAGAGATTCCGAAGAAGATGTGATCCACATCATATTTTTGTACTGTGCGTCTGGTGTTTTCGCAGGTCAGCGCGTAGACCGTGCTGACCGACCGATTTTCCCCGAGAAAGGTTGGAACCGATCACGTTCCGCTGCCGTCCAACCAATTACGTGATCTTGAAGAAGATTCCTTCGGACACGAGATCACGGGGGAAGTACCCGCGAACGGTTCGCGGATATCTAGCAGCAATGGAGAAACAATGTCTCGTTTGGCAACGTCGTACCGGGCCTACACCAGCGACGATGAGATGGACACCGCCTCGGTATTCGGTACCACGGCTCCCGCGACGACGCCGACAACGGCGGGGCTTGCCGCTGTATTGATCCGCGCGACGCTGATCGCGCAGAGCTCGTCGCAGGCATGCGCGATCGCTGTCGCTGGTGGTACGCCGAACGTCGTCAACACCATCAAAGAAGTCTGCTGAGTTCGTAACGTCGTGAATCCGGTGCGGCAGATCCGAAAGGATCTGCCGCACCGGAATATCGAGCATCGGAGACAGGGTGAAATTCCTCCTTTACGTGACCGGAGCCGCAGCAGGCTCGCTGACGCCGATCAATCTGATCACATTCGAGGCATTGCGACCCGACGATGAAATTCGGGTGGTGCTGAGCCGAACTGCCGAGACCTTCGTCACCGCGCGTGCGTGTGCCGCGTCCGGGAGCCGCGTCGTTTGCCGGGATAGTTGGGATGGAGATGATGCGCTGCACGTCCGATGGTCGGAATGGGCTGACCGGATCATCGTGTACCCCGCGACCTTGAACTTTCTCGGACGACTACGGTCGGGGATAGCCGACACACCTATGATGCTTGCACTGCAATGCAGCGTCGCGCCGATATTCATCTGCCCATCCCTGCCGCCGGGTTCGGAACTGTCGCCGGCATTCCGTATCGCTCAGGAATTTCTCGCCGAAAACGAGCAATACCATTTGGTCGATACAGTTCCTGGTTACAGCCTCGCGCTCGGCACAGCGGCAGGTCGCGCGCCCATCGCATTCGCGGAGGTCCTCGAACTGTGTGCACCGCTCTCGATACAGGGGATTCCGGGGCGATGAGCGAGACGGACCCGCCCACTACCGCACTGACCAGCGTCCGGGCCGCGAGACGCGAGCGTATCGATCAGAGCACGCTGCGCATAACCCATCTACGGCTCGATGTGCCGGTACCCGATGCGGCGTTGTCCTTCGCCGCGACGGCCGTCGACGACCGTCACTGCCGCGTAGCCCGCCGCGGGGCCGGCGATTCGCTCGACTACCTGGTGCCGAGCAACGGGGTCACCGGTCTGGGAATCTCGGAGGAGCGTGGTGCGCGTGAGTGCGTCCGGGCCCTCGCCGGAGTAGTTTCGAAGCTTCATGCCGTTCGCCTGCCTCCGGTGGGCGTCCTGCCGAGTTGCCCGCCGTGGCTCGTGCGTCTCGGCAAGCATCTGCACGGTGATGCCGACGGTCTTGTCGCGCGGCTGACCTCCGGTCGACTGCGGCGACATCTGGCCGCGGTGGTGCGTGACGCCCGTACGGAAGCGGCAACGGTGATCCATGGTGCGCCGTCGCTCGGCGGAGCCCACCACGCTCGCGGCCACACCACCGTCATGGTCGGGGAGGATCTGGCTCAGGGGCGGCCCGAACTCGACTGGGGATATCTGCTCGGAGAAATCCAGGAGCTCGCGCACTTGCCGAGCGATTATCCGGTCGCCGAGTTCTCCGCAGCATTGATCGACGAGCATCGGTCGACCATGAGAGAAGCCGGACTGGATTATGACTACATTCAGGAAGTCGCTGTCGCGAAGCGATTGCTGCATCTCGTCGATTATGAGCAGACATGCAGGATGTTCGGAGCCGACGTGCCGGACATCGAGACAGTATCCGCCACAATTGCCGACCTGAACGACATTTTTAAGTGAGACTGCACATGTATCATCATCGCTCGATAAGCGACTATCCTGATGCCGCGGATTTCCTGACATCGATAGGGGTTGTGGTCGAAGACCAGGATCAGCATATTCATGCCGGACGGAATCCATGTTGGAAAGGTCGTGCATCGGATGGTGAGCTTGTTTTCGTGAAGATCGAGGAATTGATTGATCCGAAGGCAAGTGTCGACGGGAACCGGAGTCGGGCCCTCACATTCTTCGACATGCGCGTCGATTCCGCGGAGCTGAAGAACTTTGTTTCCGCGATCGATCCCCGTGCGATCTCTCCGGATGGGCGCATTCAGGTCTACCCGTGGCAATCCTCGGTCTCGGGCTCGGATCTACTCACGGAAGGAAAGCTGGACAGGGCGGTCGTCCAGGGGGTCGCGGCGAGCATCCAGCGTCTGCATGCGGCCGGAACCGAAGCACGGGATATCGCGGGGCCGCACATCGCCGAGTCCCTGCCTGGCACCTACGGGATACCGGCGCTTCCCGTTGAGCTGATACCCACCTTGTCCGGAGGTCAACTCTGCGCCTGGGCGCTGATGCACAATGACAAGCAGCTGATGGAAACGGCTCGTGCGACTGTATTGGCAGAATACCGCGCATCCGACCAGACCTACATCCACGGTGATCTGCGGATCGATCAAGTGCTGCTGGACGAAGCCGACGGCAATCGATTCTCGGCGATCATAGATTGGGAATCTTTCGGTCGGGGCGACCCGGCACGCGACACCGGCACTTTCATGGGAAATGTGCTGAACATCATCGCGACCACAGAGGTATGGAATGTCAAGCGCACGGTTGCCGAACCTGACTGGCAAGAACAGATACGGCGGGCGGTCGAATGCGCAAGGCCGTATCTGATTGATTTCCTCTCCGCGTACTTCGGCAAGCAACGCGTGCCGATTTCGGAAATGCGGGATCACATTGTGCGGGCGATTCGGTTCGCAGGGTGGCACCAGTTCGATCGATTGCTGGCATCGGCAGATAGCGCAGCCCTCATCTCGCCGCTCACCAAGGCGATGGCCGGAGTCGGCCGAACATTTCTCTTGTTTCCACATGATATCGACGAAGAGTTGGGACTTACTCATGCCTGCGCTAGTTTCTGATATCACCCGCGCTCGGGTCGATGAGATGGCGCGGAGGATAGTGGACGAGATCACGGAGTCGAACATCACGGCGGACGTGGTGTCCTTCCGATATCGTGGCCGCGAAATAGAAGGGCCTGCGGCGGAGGCGAAGGATCTGCTTGCCGAGTGCCTCTATCAAACAATGCATGCCAAGAAGGTCGAAGTATTCGACGATGACATGGATGACGATGCTTCGTCCGCGCCCAGTTGGCGGGTGAAATCCAGGTACACGGTGCTTCTGGAGGATGTTTTCAGCAAGCGACTGTTTCCGGTAAGGCTACCCGGTAAGCGGGACAGCGACAATGATTCTGTCGTCGCCGACCACCGTGGAATCGCTGTTCGCTGTCAATCGAACAGGATCATCGGCGGAAATGATTCGAGCGGATACGATGTCCTGGTCGAGCATTATTCGGGAACTGTTTCCCCTGGATTCTTCTTCATCTACGGGAAGGGCACTCTTTCCGGAATCATTCACCATCCGGAGCGTACCTACATTTCCGTGGTGAATCCTGATGCCGCCGTCGACCTTGCACCTGTTCTGGTGGCCGCACTGGATGCGCTTTCCCTCGACTACTGCGTGAAGTTTCTGACCGATGAGAACGAGTACCCACGAACCGACACTGTTGTCATCTACCACGAATTGGTGGAGCCGGTCCACGACGCCCTGAGGTCGGTGGTCGTGAACACCGGGATATCGACGGGCCAAGTATCCGACTACTGTGTCGAGGTCGGTCCTGGCATCGGCAGGGCCCAAGAGCCGATCGGACGGTTCGGGGGCGGAAGAAGCTTCGGGCAACACCGCTCGCGAATGCTCGCTGAGATCGTGATCGATACCTTGTGCAGACCCGATGGCGAACTATTGCAGGCCTGTCATCGAATTTGTGACGATTACGCGGTCGAGCCAGAGTGCATATCCCTCAATAGGGCCTGATCGCTATGTTGCAACGTTGGCATGCGACGGATCAGATTTCCGGACAGGCGACAGCCGTGGCAATCCTCGTTCCGGGAGGATATTCGGATGATGCGAAGTTCGGTATCGATGGTTTCGCGCATCTCCGGGAGCACATGGCGCTCGCCGTCATCGACAAGATATTCGAGCCGGCCCGCGTTGTGCGTCGATCCGCGAAGACACTCAGAACCACCACCGAGCTGAACCTTCTTCTTTTCGGTGGGTTCGAGATGGACACCTCGACACTGTTGGATAGTCTGCTCGAGTATCGGGGCGTCGACCTCGAACATGAGGTTCTCGCTATTGCCGAGGAGGTGCGGCAGGCTCGATCGAACCCGTCGGCCGTGATGGCGGACGAGGTATTGCCGCGCAGACTCGGATGGTCGAGTGGGTGGGGATTCGGCGAACCTGATCATCTTTCCGAACTCGGTACGGATGATTTCTTCACGATTGTCGAACAATCATGGTCTTGCGTGCATCCGATTGTCACCACAATTGATATATCGTCTCTCGTCAACCCCCGGTATCAAGGATTGGGCGCACTTCTCGAAGAGGCCAGGACGACAGATACGGATCTCGTATCCGTGATTTCGTCGTCAGCACCCGACGACATGGATTCCGAGTACTCGGAGGCTGCTGTCGGATGGGTGATCGGTTATGGGTCTCCGTTCGGTATCAAGATCGCTGACGATTGCATTCGATTCGTCAACTCCGTCGTACCATCCTTGCTCGGCCACGAATTTCCGAACTTGCGGATCCACCTCCGGCTCGGTCAGTTCGGAGAACAGTTCACTTCAGCGGAGTCCGACTTGGTCGTAGGGTGGATATCCATTCGGAACGGCCCGGTGCCCGCAACGACGATCAGGACATATGTCAGGGCGATACTGCGGACCGCGCGCGAACTTCTCGAATCAGGCTCGGTGTCCTTCGACGCCCTTGACAACCGATGCCGACTCGACGCGGTGCTGCACGGCTCGGATCCACTGCAGCGCGCTCTATGGCACAGTCGAGCGCGTAATACCGGGCTCGGATCAGCGCACCCGTACCTGTGCGATCCTGCCGAGATCGTGTTCTCTGAAACACGGAATTCAGTTCGCATGATCAGAATGCTCGAGGAAGCTGAGTTTCAATTAGTCGGCAGGGGCGCGCAGTGAGAATTGCTGTCGTCGAATCAATGCTGCCGCTGGTAGAAGTGCGGTTTGCGGTCCGCCGCAGAACACCGGCGGCCGCGGCATCTATTCGAGAAATGGCCGATCGGGAATTGAGGTCGATATCCCGTCGTGACGGTTGTTCGAACTGGTTCCTCGACAACGGTTGTCGTATTGCACATCGTATCTCGGCGTCCGAAAGCGTGCTGCTTGCGCGGTGCGTCGCGGATGCCTGCGTCATCGAGCCGCTGGGGCAACTGGCGGCGGTCAACGACATGATTTGCTCCGCGTATCGAGCCGCCGGCGACGCGGCCGAACCCGAGACGCTACGCGACCGGGTCGTGCGGACGGCTTTCGGCGCGAGATTCCGGAAGGAAGATCTCGACGACGTGGAGAGTTTTCTGATGATCGGCGCTCCGAATCAGCTGGCCGCACAATTGATCGAGCGCATATCACGGAGCATGAAATGATTCGAGCACATGTGGTGGTTGCTGCCCCTTTGGCTGGTTATGCGGCGTCCCCGGGGCGATTCCACCTCGTAGAGTCGGCTCTCGACCTGTACCAGAACAGGTGGTGCGAGTCGGTTGCTGCGTATATGTCTGCTTCGGGCAGGTTACTGTGTTCCGCGTCCATCGAAGGGACTATCGCTGGAGTAGCGGCCGCTGTCGCTGAATTCGAAGTCATGGTCCTGCATTCCGACGAACTTCGTTCGATAGTGGATCGGGCTGTTCGCTGTATGCAGACCTCCTTTCTTCTTTCTGACGACGAATTCGATCTAACGAAATCCCATGTCTTGGCGGGAATGGAAATCCAGGTTGCCGATCTGGCCAGCCGGATCGATTATTCCCTGGCCCGCGTCATGGACTTCGGGGAGGTACCGTGCATCGACGACAACATGCGTGAGGTAACGGTGACGACCGCTGCGGAATTCCGGCGGGCGATGTCGCTGGTGTTCGAATTCAGCAACATCTCCTGGGGTTACGAGACCTCGGCAGTAGAGTATTTACCTTCATTTGACCTTGTATCTACAACTATGTTGTAATCCAATCGCTGCGCGGCAGTAGAGCATTAGGAGAAGGAGACAGCCCATGACCGATACTGACACATTCGTATCAGACAGTATTCAATTCGGTAATATTCTCACCACTCGTTCCGAAGACCGCGTCTCCGCTCAGTTCGAGTCCGATGACTCCACTGTGGTTCGTATTGTGAGGACGGGACCACGCACTCGGGACGACGTGCCGATCGGGACTCGTGCCTCGAAATTTCTCACCGCGCACGTGAACGAACGTGAGATCAAGGTAATACCAGGCATGGGCAGAGTATTTCGCCGTTCGTACCGTATTACGGTGGATCTCGGCGATAGATTTCTCAGCGTTCGCCCGCAGGACCTGGAGACGTTCGTGTTGGTCGGTGGAAAGTCGTATGAGATGGAGAAGCGTCTTGCCGATATCAAACTATTGTCCGATGGCTCCGTCGATTTCCTCCTCGCCTCGTCGATAAAGGTCGTTGTCCTGAACAAGACGGTCGTTCCGCCGGAAATGAAGGTCGAAGACGCCCTCGTCGCGGCCGCGCTTGCCACGGCATTCGGAACGGGCTCAATGTCGTTCACATCCATTGTTACGGGTTTCGTCGGGGCGGCGATTCCGGGCTGACCAAGCCTGAAAGGGGGGATGTCTGATGACTGATAGCGACCTCGACGCCCGGCCTCGGGGCGGGGACGAGGAGATCGCCCAGGTAACCGGGTTCTGGACGATGGCGGCGCGACTGCCGATGGTACTGGCGCGCGTCCTCCGGGAATGCTGGTCCGTGAGCCGGATCGATACCGCCGCGGTGATCGCATGCTCATTGGTCGTCGAGATTCTCACTGCCGTAGGGCTATTGGCCACCAATGGGGTGTTGACGAACTTGCTGGCCGCAGGCCCGACGCCCGATCGCGTCCGGTCTGCGGTACCCGGACTGATGGCGTTGGTAGGGGCTGTCGTCGCCCGTGCCGTGCTGGCGCACACCGCGGACTGGGTGCGTTCCCGACTGCTGCCACAGGTGCAGCGCGCGGCGCAGCGACGGGTGCTCGAACTGACAACCGACGTGGAACTACTCGCGTTCGATGACAGTGGTTTTCGCGATGCGCTGCATCGGATCCGGGATCGTTCTTCCGTCGTCTTGTCCGGTTTGTTGTTCAGCGGACTGCAGACGGTGTCCGGCGCTGTCGGATTGCTGGCCATCGCAGGCGCTCTCACGCTGCTGCACCCGATGCTGTTCGTATTGATGCTGCTTGCGGTGCTGCCCGCCTGGTGGGCGTCGCTGCGGTCGGCTCAGATGATCTACCAGGTATACGCCGGAACCAGTGGACTGCTACGCCGGGTGGATACGCTCGGGACGCTCATGGCCGAGCGGGAGTCCGCTGCGGAGATCCGTGCGTACGGCATGCGGCGATTTCTGCTCGGCCGCTTCGAGAAGCACTCTCGCGTCCTACAGGACGTGCAGATTCGTTCGGAGCGCGGCCAGGCCGTCACCCGAGCCATCGGTCAGGGACTCACGGGCGTCGGCACGGGAGTCGTCTATCTGGTATTGGCCTACCTGTTGTATTTCGGTGTCATGCCACTGGCAACGGCCGGGACCGCTGTCGTTGCGATGCGAACCGCGATGGGAGCGCTCGCGACTGTCAGCGCGAATGTGAACCACGCCTATCAGAATGCCCTGTTTTATGAGGACTACCTGAACTTCTGCGACGACGCCGAAGGCTGGCGGGAGAGCAGTGGTAGCCGGGCCCTCACCGACGAACCGGATCGCATTGTGCTGCAGAATGTTTCGTTCACTTATCCGTCTGCGGCGGAACCCAGCCTGAGTGACGTCACGCTGGACATCGAACCCGGTGAGGTCATCGCGTTGGTCGGCGAGAATGGAGCCGGAAAGTCAACGCTGGCCAAGGTGATCGCTAGTCTGTACCGCCCCCAGAGCGGCCTGGCCACCTACGGCGGCATTTCGGTCGACGATGTCGATCTCGCCGCGCTACGGCAGCAGATCGCCGTGGTCGCACAGGATTTCACCCATTGGCCGATGTCCGCACGAGACAACATCACCGTCGGAAACAGCCGGTCCGACGATGACGCGCACCTGAGGCGGGTTGCCGCGGCGGCCGGTGTGGACAAGGTCATGGACCGCCTCGACACGGGGATGGAAACGGTGCTCGATCCGTCGTACGCCGATGGCACCGATCTCTCCGGCGGGCAGTGGCAGCGGATCGCTCTGTCCCGCGGGCTGTATCGAGATGCGCGGATGCTCATCTTCGACGAGCCGACGGCGGCATTGGACCCCCGGATGGAGAGCGCGATCTTCGACACCATCCGCGAGTATGCGGCCGGACGCACAGTCGTGCTCATCACCCATCGTCTGGTCGGCACCCGCTTCGCGGATCGAATCTACGTCCTTGACCGCGGCCGAATCGTCGAACACGGCACCCATGCCGCGCTGATGGACCACGGCGGAACCTATCGCGACCTGTACCAGCTGCAAGCCTCGCCGTACCAGCCAGCTCCTACCGGCCCCTGGGCGGACTCCACCAACATCGCCCGAGTCGGCTGAGTGGCCTCCGCTTCCGGGAACACGGTGCCGGACATCGCGGGGCTGGTGGCCGCCGACGAGGACGGCAAACGGGGAGACTCTGGGCGAAATATTCTCGCCCCCGACGAGTACCACCTGCTCGGAGCATGGCCCGCCACCGGCTGTCGAGAACTCATCGACCCGATGCGGTGTGAGCTCGAACGCTTTCCAGATCCGCCCGATCGTGGACTTGCTCAACCCGGTCTCTTCGGTCATCGACCCCGCGGCCAGTGTGTGGCGTCGACCGGCTGCCGTTCCAGCGTCGCCACCAGCACCGCTTCGACCTGCTCATCGGTGATCGTGCGCGGCGCACCCGGGCGAGACTCGTCGACCAGTCCCTCCAGCCGCCGGGCCACGAACCGGTTGCGCCACTTGCCCCACCGTCCGCGGCCGGATCCCCAGATCCGAGGCCACTTCCTTATTGGGTTGGCCTGCCGCGCAACCCAATACGATCCGGTACCGCCGCGTCAGTGCTTGCGACGACTTCGCCCGACGCGCCCACCGCCGCAGAGTCTCGCGCTCATCATCGGTCAGGATCAACTCGGCCACCGGCCTGCCGACGCGCGCCACCGGCCGAACCTGCCGTTCTTCAACGGATCTCAGGCGCGGGACACTTGGATTAGAGCCAGGTGTCCAACGTCGTTGTGGTGAGGAAGTGCTCGAGGTCGTGGCGCCAAGGGGCCGGGACGGTCTTGTCCGGTTCGATGGCGCTGTACTGGCCTCGGTAGAACAACAGCGGCCTGCCGGAGGTGGTCGACTCCGACAGGGCCAGCACTCGGCCGATCACGATGTAGTGATCGCCGCCGTCGACGACGCTGTCCACCGTGCACTGGATGGTGGCCAAGGCATCGTCCAGGAGCGGAAGCTCCAGTTCTGAGGTGTGCCAACGGGTTTCGGCGAACTTGTCGGGTTCGCGGGAACCGAAGCGGGCACACAGCTGCTGCTGTTGTTCGGCGAGGACATTCACGCAGAAGCGCCCGGACTGTTCGATCGCCGCCCAGGACCGGGAGGACTTGGTGGGGCAGAACAGCACCAGCGGCGGTTCGAGGGAGAGGGCGGCGAACGACTGGCAGGCGAACCCGATCGGGGCGCTGTCACCATCGAAGGTGGTGATCACCGTGATGCCGGTGGCGAACTGGCCCAGTACGTTGCGGAACTGCCGTCCGTCGATGGCGGGATAGTCTTCAGTTGTCATCGTGTCGCTCGCCCCGTTCATTATTGCTGTCGCTGTCCGACCGTGAAGTCGTGACCCCACAGGCTCACCGCGGTGGATTCCCGGGCGATCCATGAATGATCGTCGACTTCGAGCCCTTCGCAACCGAATTCGACATCGAATCCGCCAGGGGTCTTCATGTAGAACGACAGCATCTTGTCGTTGACGTGCCTGCCGAGCGTCGCGGACATCTTCACCTTCTTGCGCAGCGCTCGATCCAGGCACAGCCCGACGCTGTCGGAGCCCTCCACCTCGAGCATCAGATGCACGATGCCGCTCGGTGTCGGCATCGGCAGGAAGGCGAGCGAGTGGTGGCGCGGGTTGCAGCCGAAGAAGCGCAGCCAAGCCGGTTCGCCGTCGGCGGGCCGGCCGACCATTTGCGGTGGCAGCCGCATCGAGTCGCGCAGCCGGTAGCCGAGGACATCCCGGTAGAACGTCAGCGAGGCCTGGTCGTCCTTGGTGCTCAGCACCACATGGCCGAGTCCTTGTTCGCCGGTGACGAAGGTGTGCCCGTAGGGGCTGACCACCCGCCGATGTTCCAGGGCCGCACCGTGGAAAGCCTCGAGCGCGTTGCCCGAAGGGTCCTCGAAGCGGATCAGTTCATCGACTCTGCGGTCGGCCCGCTCCGCCGCGGTGCCCTCTTTGAAGGGCACGCCCGCCGCATCCAGCCGATCCCGAATATCCTGGAGTTCACCGGCGTTGGCGGTCTCCCAACCGGAGACCTGTAGCTGGTCCTTCTCGCCGGGCACGATGACGAGTCGGGCCGGGAAATCGTCCATCCGCAGGTACAGCGCGTTCGGATCGCCGCCCTTGCCCTCGACCATGCCGAGTACCTTGAGGCCGTACTCGCGCCAGGCCGCCATGTCGGTGGCCTCGATGCGCAGATACGCCAGTGATCGAATGCCCATCACTTCTCCTTGACGTCGGCGAGAAAGTCGGCTGTCAGCCGGTTGAATTCGTCGAACTTCTCCACCTGCGCCCAGTGTCCGCAACCGCCGAACACGTGCAGCTGAACTCGCGGAATCAGTTTCGTCGCCACCAACGCGCCATCGAGCGGATTCACTCGATCTTCTCGACCCCAGATGAGCAGCACCGGCTGGCGCAACTTGTACGCCTCGCGCCAGATCATGCCCTTCTCGAAGTCTGCCCCGGAGAACGACTTTCCCATCGCCCTCGTCGCGGCCAGCGACTCCGGCGTGCTGGCCGAGGCGAAGCGATCGTCGATCAGTTCCTCGGTGATCAGCGATTGGTCGACGACCATGACCCGCAGGAAGGCTTCGATGTTCTCCCTGGTCGGCTCACGGTTGAACTTCCCGATGAGTTTCACGCCCTCGGTCGGGTCCGGTGCGAATAGGTTGACGCTCAACCCGCCGGGTCCCATCAGCACCAGCTTCCCCGCGCGATCCGGGTAGTCCAGCGCGAACCGTACCGCGGTACCGCCGCCGAGCGAATTGCCGAGCAGGGGGACCCTGCCGCTGATCTGCAGGCTATCGAGTAGGTCCTTCAGCGCGGACGAGCTGTGCACGAAGTACTGCGGATGGTCGACCGGCTTGTCCGACTGCCCGAACCCCGGCTGATCGACGGCGAGCACGTGAAAGTTCCGCGCCAGCACGGGGATATTGCGGGAAAAGTTCGACCAGGAGGACGCGCCGGGCCCGCCGCCGTGCAGCAGCACGATCGTCGGGCCGTTGCCGACTCCTGCCTCGTGGTAGTGCAGCCGCAGATCCGGTCGCACCTGCGCGTAGCGCGAAGTGGATTCGAAGGTGAGTTGTTCCACTGTCGAGGTCACGAAGTCTCCTAGACCATGCCGTCGGTGACAGGCAGCCCGAACTCGTGGGTGCCGTACATGAGATAGGCACGCTCGGGATCGTTGGCCGCGTGCACTCGGCCCGCGTGCGCGTCCCGCCAGAAACGTTGCAGCGGAGTGCCGTTCGCGAGCGCGGTGGCGCCCGAGCTCTCGAAGAGCTTGTCGATGGAGGCGATCGCCCTTCCGGTGGCCCGGACCTGATCGCGACGCGCACGCACCCGCAGGTCGAACGGAATCTCCTTGCCCGCTACCAGCAGCGCGTATTCGTCGGCGACATTGCCAGACAGCTGCCGCCACGCGGCATCGATATCGCTGGAGGCCTCGGCGATCCGGACCTTGGCGAACGGGTCGTCCTTGGCCTTCTCGCCCGCGTAGGCGGCGCGGATGCGCTTGCCCTGATGTTCGACGTGCGCCTCGTAGGCGCCGTAGGCCATGCCGACGATCGGTGTCGCGATGGTTGTGGGATGGATGGTGCCCCACGGCATCTTGTACACCGGGTCGGTGTTCTGCTCCAGTCCGGGCGAGGCGAGCTCGCTCATCTTGCGGAAGCTGAGGAATCGGTGCGAAGGCACGAAAACCTCGTCCACCGCCACGGTATTGGATCCAGTGCCGCGCAGGCCGACCACATTCCACACGTCATCGATGCGGTAGTCGGTGCGTGGGATCAGGAAGCTGCCGAAGTCGACCGGCTTGCCGTCCTTGATCACCGGGCCGCCGAGCACCGCCCAGGTGGCGTGGTCGGAGCCCGAGGACCAGGCCCACGCGCCCTTGACGAGGTAGCCGCCGTCGACGACCGTGCCCGCGCCCATCGGTGCGTAGGACGAGGAGATGCGGACCTCGGTGTCCTCGCCCCACACGTCTTCCTGCGCCTGCTGCGAGTACAGCGCGAGGTGCCAATTGTGTACGCCGACAATGCCCGCCACCCAGCCGGTGGACCCGCAGGCGCTCGCGATCTTGCGAACCGTGTCGTAGAAGGTCACGGGGTCGGCCGCGTAGCCGCCCCATTGCTTGGGCTGCAGCAGCCGGAAGAACCCGGTCTCCTGTAGCGCCTTCATCGATTCGTCGGGGATGCGCCGCAGGTCCTCGGCCTCCTGCGCGCGCTCGCGCAGCGTCGGCAATAGCGCTTCGACCCGTTCGGTCACTTCTTGCGTCATCTCGGGACCTGCTCCTGCCTGGTCGGATTGATAACCGGTACTCATTTGCCTCTGAGACTAGAACAGGTTCTTATTTATGTCGAGAACCGCCGTTCATCTCGAAGGTAGTACGGACATGTGCTGGAAGTAGGCCGAATCGCTGGCGTGGAACGCGACATTTTTGTAACGTGTTCTAGTACAGAAGGAGGAGGAATCGCGATGGCAGTTACCCCACAGGGGAGCGGTGCGAAGGTTCGAGAGCTCGATGTGGGCTCCGCACCCACCCGATATGCGCGGGGATGGCATTGCCTCGGCCTGGCGAAGTCGTTCCGCGACGGCAAGCCGCACGCCGTCGAGGTGTTCGGCACCAAACTCGTGATCTGGGCCGATACCAATGACGAACTGCGGGTGCTCGATGCCTACTGCAGGCATATGGGCGGCGACCTCACCATGGGCGAGGTCAAGGGCGACGACATCGCCTGTCCGTTCCACGACTGGCGCTGGGGCGCGAGTGGCAAATGCACGGCGATTCCCTATGCGCGGCGGGTGCCGCCACTGGCGCGCACCAGGAAGTGGACAACACTGGAGCGCAACGGTCAGCTGTTCGTCTGGCACGACCACGAGGGCAGCCAGCCACCGCCGGAAATCACCATTCCGCACATCGAGGGTCCATACACGGACTCCGACGGCAATCCGACCGAGCAACTCGACAGCGGATGGACCGACTGGACCTGGAACTCCCTGTTGATCGAGGGCGCGAACTGCCGCGAGATCATCGACAACGTGGTCGACATGGCCCACTTCTTCTACATCCACTTCGCCTTCCCGACGTACTTCAAGAACGTTTTCGAAGGGCACATCGCCACCCAGTTCCTGGAGACCAAGGGCCGTCCCGACATCGGCATGGCCTCCAAGTACGGCGGCGACACCCTGCTGAAGTCGGAGGCGTCGTACTTCGGGCCGTCGTACATGATCAATCCGCTGATCAATATCTACAGCGGGTACGAGGTCAAGAGTGTCCTGATCAATTGCCACTACCCGGTGTCGCAGGACTCTTTCATGCTGCAGTGGGGCATCACGCTGGAGAAGCCGCAGGGCGTCGACGGTGAGATGGCCGACAAGCTGGCGGCGAAGATGACCGAGGGCATCAGTGTCGGCTTTTTGCAGGACGTGGAGATCTGGAAGCACAAGTCCAAGGTCGAAAACCCGCTGCTGTGCGAGGAAGACGGCCCCGTCTACCAGCTGCGGCGCTGGTATGACCAGTTCTACGTCGACCTGGCCGACGTGACGGAGAAGATGACGCAGCGCTTCGAGTTCGAGGTGGACACCACCAAGGCCAATGAGGCGTGGGAGGCCGAGGTCGCGGAGAACCTGCGGCGCAAGGCGGAGGCCGACGCCAGCGAGGCATCGGCCGCGGCGGAGGCGGGTGTCTGATGACCACCTGGGCGAAAGCACCCGACTTCGCCGACCAGCCGGCGCGGCGGGCCGCGGTGCAGGCCCAGACCGTGGTCGACAAGCAGCGCTATCTCGAGGAAGGCCTGACGCCGTTGCGGTGTCAGGCGTGCCAGAGCCTGGTGCTGGTGCGCAAAAGCAGTTCGCATCAGACCTCGGTGCAGTGGACCGAGAACCCGGCCACGCACTGCCCGGTCTTCGCCAGGCTCAGCGATCAAGGCAGTGCGCCGGGTCGCCCTGATTCGTGCGCCGAGTTGGAGAAGACCATCAAGTGGGCCGTCGACGAGGGCGTGCTCGGAGTAGCCGACT
This sequence comes from Nocardia sp. NPDC051463, assembly GCF_040681975.1. Lineage (NCBI taxonomy): Bacteria > Bacillati > Actinomycetota > Actinomycetes > Mycobacteriales > Nocardiaceae > Nocardia > Nocardia sp. NPDC051463. Next base: position 24,201 of record NZ_JBFBAB010000014.1, on the reverse strand, counting down.
AGTCCATCCGGAAGTCGGCGAAGTCGAAACCCGGCGAGACGATACAGCTCACCAGGACGTAGTCGTCGGCTGCCGGTCGGGCCGCTTGGCTGATGCCGCCGGGCACCACTGCCTGCAATACCTGACCGTGCTCGACATCGGGTCCGAGGATGATCTCCTCGCCGCCGATGTCGAGCGCCAACGGTCCGCCGCGATGCCACAGCCAGATCTCATCGGAACGCACCGTATGTGGCGCCGACTCCTCACCCGGCATGAGCAGAAAATAGATCCCCGTGGCGGACGCGCGAGCGCCGCTGTATCCCCCGGGGCTGAATTCCACCCCGCTGCGCCATGTTTCGCGATACCAGCCACCCTCGGGATGCGGAGTCAGATCGAGCGCAATGGCCAACGGTGGTCGGTTCTCGGTCATGATCCGACTATGCCTCATCGCGCTGCGCGGTTGCCGCGGCGCGCGGGGGTCGATCGGCGTGGGCAACCGCCCAGTCGCAGATCGCGGTGAGCGGGGTCTCCAGCGATTTCCCCAGCGTGGTCAGCGCGTATTCCACGTGCTGCGGCGCAGTGTCTTTGAATACCCGCCTGGTGACCAGGCCGTCGGATTCCATGCCGCGCAGCGTTTCGGTCAGCACCTTCTGGGTGATCCCGGGCAGGCGGCGGCGCAGCGCCGCGTGGCGCTGCGAGCCGTCGAGCAGCGCGTAGATCAGCAAGATCCGCCACTTGGCCGAGAGTCGTTCCAGGGCTTGCCGAGTCGCGCACGACTCTGCCAGCACGTCGGGGATTACCAGCGCCATGCCGACCTCCAGCTGCGGTATAGGCACCGCAAAGTGCCTTCTTTCGTTCGCCGACCAGGCGGCTTACCTTCGGTTTCACCGTAATCGAAAAGGGCGAAACGCAATGAGCAACCAATTCCGCATCCACACCTACAGTGCCGGCGAGCCGGGCATTTTCGTCAACAGCTACCTGATCGAAACAACCGATGGCGTGGTGCTGATCGATGCCAGTCTGTTGATCTCCGACGCGAAAGCGCTGGCCGCTCGGCTCGCCGCATTGCACAAGCCGCTGCTGGCGGCGTTCGTGACCCATCCGCATCCCGACCATTTCAACGGGCTCCCGTACGTCGTGCCCGACGACGTTCCGGTGTACGCGACCGCCGCGGTGGCGAAGGTGATCGAGGAGAGCGCCGTCGCCAAACGCGAGCAGTGGGGGCCGACCTACGGCGATGAGTGGCCGGACCGATACCGGGTGCCCGAGCAGCTGCTCGACAGCGGAGCGAGTGTCGAGATCGGCGGGCTACGTTTCACCGTGCGGGACGTCGGCCCGGCCGAAAGTCATGCCGACTCCTACATTCTGGTCGAAGCGGGTACCCAGCGGGTTGCCTTCATCGGCGACCTGGCATTCGGCGGTGTGCACTCGTACATGATCGACGCGCACTCGCAGGACTGGCTCAGCGTGCTGGACCATCTGACAGGTGAGTTGGCAGACATACCGCTGTATCCGGGACACGGACCCGTCGGCGGTGCGGGCTTGCTGCTCGATCAGCGTAAGTACCTGCTGATGTACCAGGAAGCAGTGCGCCGGATCGGCGCCGATGCTTCGAGTCTGACCGACAAGCAGAAGGCGGAGTTGTCCGAACAGATGGTCCGCTTCTTGCCGGACGCCGGGCTGGGCTGGCTGATACCGCTCGGTGCGGACCCGGTCGCGGCCGAGCTCGCGCAACGACTGGTCCAAAGCTAACGGGCTTCGATCCGCCAAGTGATGCCGAATGGAGTGCGGGCGTCGAGGAAGTCGGTGGCGTCGAAGGCCTCGGCCGCGGTGAGTGCGCCCGGCTCGGCGCTGCCTCCGGCGAGCCGGAGGGCGGCCGCCACGGCCATCAGCGCCGAATCGCGGTAGGTATGGCCGCCGCTCACCAAGATATGGCCTCTACAAGAGCGAATACATGGCCTATTTGCTCGTAATCATGTCCTTAACGCTCACAACATGAGAGCTATGGTGGGCAGGTGGACATTCTCAGCGAGACCATCGCGGCCATCCGCACGGGAAACCCCGGTTCCGGCATGTTCGTTCGGCACGCCCCTTGGGGGCGCAGCTATCCGGTGATTCCCGGTGCGGGCTTTCATGTGGTGTTGCAGGGTTCCTGCTGGCTGGTGCCGCCAGAGGGTGAGCCGGTCGCGCTCGGCGCCGGTGACGTCCTGTTCATGCCCAGGGGTGCCGACCATGATCTGGTGGATCGCCTGGACAGCCCCGTCACCGAGACGGCGCGGCCGGGCGAGCCGCGCGAAATCCCCGGGACCGGTGCGCGTACCGCCTTGCTGTGCGGGGCATACGAACTCGGCAGGCAGCGCAGTCATCCACTGCTCGACGAGCTACCCGAATTCATCCACCTCCCCGCGCGCCCGGGCCGCCACCCCTCGCTGCGCGCGACCGTCGACCTGCTCGCCGCCGAGATCGCGGAGCCGCGGCAGGGCGGTGACGCCGCGGTGCCTGCCATCCTGGAGACCCTGCTGCTGTTCATCCTGCGGGCCTGGTTCGACGAACAAGCCGCGGCCGGGGAGTCCGCCTCGGGCTGGGCGGGCGCCTTCGCCGACCCCGCGGTCGCCGCCGCCCTGCGTGCTGTGCACGAGCAACCCGCCCGCGCCTGGACTGTCCCCGACCTCAGCGACATCGCAGGCGTCTCCCGCGCCACCTTGGCCCGCCGGTTCACCGCCACCGTCGGCGAACCGCCACTGGCCTACGTCACCCGCTGGCGCATGCTGACCGCGGCTCGTCTGCTGCGCGACACCGACAGCTCGCTGAGCACCATCGCCCGAAAGGTGGGCTACACCTCGGAATTCGCCTTCGCCAAAGCGTTCAAGCGCGAATACGGACGAGCCCCTGGCCGATACCGTCGCACCGGGGACAAGCCACCGCTCATCGCGGTCTGAATCGCAGGCTGGATTCAGGCGCGGGGCCGGCGGTCACGCGGCGCTGATCGAGCCGCGTCGCGTGCTGCTGTTCTCTGCGGCGAATCGCCGGACGGTGCGCAGGGTCGATTCCACCGGATCGTGATCGGATCGGCGGCGGTCGGGTGCCCGGCGCGGCTGACTGTGTCGATAGCCGTCGGTTGCGCCCGACACCGGCGTGGGTCAGCTGAACGGTGTGTGCGGGCGGTCCTGGAGTTCGTCGTCGAGGTAGATGTCGACCTTCTCGTTGTAGAAGCAGGCGAGGCCCGCGATCTTCAGGCTTTCCGGCAGCGGCGTGCGATAGCCCCACACGAGATCGGCGTATTCCTTGTCGCCGACGCGGATATTCCAGTAGTCGGCGGTGCCCTTGTACGGACAGCTCGAATGGGTCTGCGAGGGGCGCAGCAAGTCCATGCGCACATCGGTCAGCGGCAGGTAATACCGTGGGGGAAGCCCGGTTTCGAAAAGGATGCGCGGCGAACGGGAGTCGGCGACGGTGACGCCGTCGATCTCGACGCGTACGCGCCGCGAGCTGGCCAGGATGTCGATCCGGGAGTACGGGTCGCGCGGATGGACGTAGACCGGCTCGTCCTCCTCGAACCATTCGTCCATCGAGTTCCAGTCCAGCCGGACCAGATCATCGAGTTCGGAGAATGGCGAATCGTGATAGCGCAGCGCGCCGCCCGGCGCGCTTGCGCCGTCGACCACCACGTCGTACCCCGTTGCCTCGCCCCGGCTGGGGGAGTGCTTCGTGCTGCCGTTCGGTTCGAGTTTTGCGTGCAAGTCGGCGAGCGGTAGATAGTAGGTCGGGTAGTGCGGGCCTTCCCAGACCAGGACCGGCCGGGCCGTATCGGCGACCAGTTGTCCGGCGAGGTAGACCCGCACCCGCTTCTGGCTCGTCTCGATCTTGACGCGGCCCCGCTGCTCTTCGGTCATAGTTCCCGACCGTACTCCGGGAAAGCGACGAAAATCCGAAGTCAGTGCGCTGTCCAGACTCCCGATGTGGCGGCCGCACCGGCATAGTCGCGAAAGTCGCGGGGTTCGCGGCCGAGAATCTTTTGGACGCCGTGCTCCACTCGGGCATTGCGGCCGTCCATGAGTTTGGTGAACAGGTAGATCGACTGTTCGACCTCGGCCGTCGACCTACCTTGCGCTGTGAGCGTCGCGGCGTAGGCATCGGGCGACACCTCGACGAACCGGATGTCGCGCCCGCTGGCCGCGCCGATCTCGGCGACCGCGTCGGCGAAGGTCAGCAGGCGGGGTCCGGTGAGTTCATAGATCGCCCCCGAATGCCGCGGCTCGGTGAGGACAGCCGCCGCGACATCCGCGATGTCGTCGGCATCGATGAACGCCTCACCCACCGCGCCGACCGGCAGCGCCACCCGCCCGGCCCGCACGTCGTCGCGGAGAAACCCCTCGTCGAAGTTCTGGTCGAACCAGGCCACCCGCAGTATCGTCCACTCCGCACCCGAGTTCTGTAGTCGGCGCTCGCTGTCCACCCCGACCTCGGCCCGCTGTCCGGACAACAGGACCAATCGCCGAGCGCCCGCGGCGACCGCCTGCTCGGCGAAGGCGCCGATGACCTCCGGCGCCCCCGGCATCGCCACATCGGGGGAGTACACGACGAAAACTGCGCTGATCCCATCCAGCGCGGAAGGCCAGGTCGCCGGATCGGTCCAGTCGAACCGAGGCGTCCCCGTCGTGGAACCCACACGCACCGGCCGGTTTACGGCACGAAGCCGCTGTACCAGGCGTCGACCGCTCTTGCCGGTCCCGCCGAGCACCAGCGTCTGCGCTGTCTCCAACATGCTGCTCCGTTCGACCGAAGGGATCTCCCGCACGCAAGGCTCCGACTCGGCGGACGCTACCGCCTGCTGGGACGACTCCACGCAGGCGCGCCGAACCGGCGACGATCGCCGGCGCGCACCTCCCGCATCTGGAAGCGGCTGCTGGCGGAGTCGTCGTGGAGGGCAAGGGCGGGAGTGATGGGATGATAGATGGAATGGGCTCGAGGACGGAGAGCATAGAAGATTTGTTGGCGCTGCACGACACCCAACTACGTGGGAGGCTGCCGGTGCCGTGGCCGGTCGGCAGCGTGGTCGAGGACGATGGGCCGGTTGTCCGGATCCACTACGGCACCCACGCGAGTATCGAGCATCGACCCTTGTCGGTCGAGGGCCTCGACGCGCTGATCGCCCGCCAGCGCGATGCCTGCGATGCGCGCGGTGAGCCCGCGGAATGGAAGGTCTACGCGCACGACAGTCCTGTCGGCCTACCGCAGCGGCTGCTGGCGGCGGGTTTCATCACCGGCCGGGAACGTGCGGTTCTCGTCGCGCCGATTCAGCAGATCAGCGCTGCCGATCCGCTGTCGGACGGGGCGGTCGTGACAGAGGTATCCGACCACCGAGACCTCCAGGACGTTGCCAAATTCGTTGCCGCGGCCGGACCACAGCCGATCGCTTTCACCGAGTTCCTTGCCGACGGGCGGTCACTGGGGTGGGAGGACTATGTGGTGGTCGCCACGCAGGACGGACGGATACGGGCCGCCGCATGGGCCGCGCACCTCGCGCACACGAACTTCGTGGCGATCGGCGGGATCGTGGATCCCGAGGGCAGGTTCGCCGATCACCTGTGCGGATGGGATTGGCGATGTTCGAGCTCGATCGGCGGGTTCGGCAAACCTGATGTGGGTTACGTGGTTGCCGAGGCCGACGGTGAGCTGCAATCGGCGCTGGAAACAGCGGGGATGCGTGTCATTACGACTGTCACTGCCTACCACTGGCTGCCGGAGGGAGCACCGGCAAGGACGCGCCCGATTCGGCGACTATTCGACGACCCCGAACACGACGCGCTATGGGCTCGCTTCTCTGCCGAGTTCGAGTTCCGCCCGAGTACCGCGACATCGCCCGGCATTACCGAACCGGCCGCATCGGTGACCTGGCCGGTGGGAGCGCTCGACTCGGTGAGCACCGGACACGATGACGTCGAACGACTTCAGCGCATCATCAGTGCGGGCCTGCTCGCGTGCAACAAGCCCGGCGAGGTGCTTTATTGGCTCGACTGGCAGCACGCCGGATATCGCTTCGACCCGGGCCGGGTGGGTGGCGCGGGCCAGCCGGACTGGCCGGGTTCCGCATACCCCGACGGTGACTACTACATCTACGCGACGCCCGACTTCCGGCTCGGAACCTTCGGTCACCCTTGGGAATCCACGCTGTGCGTCTTCGGCGATCAGCTGCTGTCGGAGGTCGAGCAGGAGCTCACCACCCTCCTCGGCACCCCCATCCGCCGCGGCGGCCGCCCAGTCGGCGCCGCACGGACATTCGGCCCCGACGCGCGATAGCCCCATTCCCGAATCCGAGGGCGAAGTCGGCGAGTGGCATCCCGCGCGAGCTCCACAGGCGTCAGGTCGTGCGCCACGTGCGGCTGTGTTCGCCGTGCTTGCCTGTGCGGTCGGGCGGCCGCGCCGCCGCCGAGTGGACGAAAGTGTCTGCGGCCGAGGAGGCTGCGTGTCCGAGCGCCACTCGATGTCGATCAGTGCCGTGGCGCAGCCTTTTTCAGGGCGCCCAGCAGTTCGTTCAGATCCGTTTCCATTCGGGCGAGTCGCTCGGTGTCGAACTCGGACAGTCGAGTCGCGAGTGCGGTGCCGAAGGCGCGGCGCGCGTGGTGCAGTCGGTCACGTCCGGCCGGGGTGAGTTCGACGACGACGGCCCGGGAATCCTCCGGGTCCTTGCGCCGGGAGGCGTAGCCGTCCGCGACGAGTCTGCCGATCAGCGCCGTTGCCGCAGGTTGTGAACATCTATCGATGCGGGCGAACTCGCTGACCCGCAGGGCGCCGTGTTCGTCGAGCACCGCCAGCGCGCGCAGCACGGCGCGCGGTAGATCGTCGCCGCTGATCGCCCCGGCCAGCCGGGTCAGCCGACCGGCGGTGACGAGTAGATTGACTACGCTGTCTTCTGCTGATGTCGCCTGAGACCGCTGCACCTGCTTATTATTGCATAAGCTAACTATGCAAACCGGCGAAAAGGTGCCACGCGGGAATCACCTGCGGATATGTCGCCGTTCAGACGCGAAAGCGCCTCGGGGAGCGCAATGACTCCGCCGAGGCGCTCGGTCGGTGCGGACGCGAACGTGTTGGCTACACCGGTTGCGACAGTGGCCGGTGGGGTGTGCCGAATAGTTGGGCGTCGCCGTGGGCGCGCTTGAAGAACAGGTGCGCGTCGTGCTCCCAGGTGATGGCGATGCCACCGTGCAGTTGGACTGTTTCGGCCACAATGGTGCTCAGCGCTTCGGAGCAGTGCACGCGCGCGGCCCAGACGTCCTCTGCGGCCGACGGACTGTCCGCGGCGACGGCGGCCGTCGCCGCGTACGAAGCGGACTTGGCGGATTCCAGCAGCACATACATGTCGGCCATGCGGTGCTTGAGTGCTTGGAAGCTGCCGATCGCGCGGCCGAACTGCACCCGGGATTTGGTGTATTCGACCGTCATGTCCAGGCACTGTTCGGCGGCCCCGACCTGCTCTGCGGCTACTGCCGACCAGGCGATTTCGCGCAGGCGTGCCGTGACCGCCGCCGGATCGCCTGCGCCGAGCCCGCGGGCGGGGACCGCGGTGAAAGTGACCTCGGCGAGCTTGCGGGTCGGGTCCATGGTCGGGAGGGCGCGTCGGGTAATGCCCTCGGTCGCCGCCTCGACCTCGAACAGGCCGGCGGGTGTCACCACGATGAAGGTGTCGGCGTGGGTGCCGTCGAGTACGTAACTGGCTGTGCCGGTAAGCATTCCGTTGTCGGCGAGCACGCCGGGTTCATCCCAGCCGCGCTCGCCCGCCCAGCACACCGCGATCGTCCGGGCGCCCTCGGCCACCTCGGGCAACAGTCTGTTGCACGCGTCGACATCGCCCGACAGCAGCACGGCCTGCGCGCCGAGCACGGCCGAGCCGATCATCGGGACGGCGGCCAGCGTGCGCCCCAATTCGCTGACCACCAGCAGGGATTCGACAAGGCTCGCGCCGAAGCCGCCGTATTCCTCAGGAATCGCGAGCGCCGCGACGCCGATCTGCTCGCACAACAGTCGCCACAGCGCCTCGTCGTAGCCGAGTTCGGTCTCCATGCCCGCACGCACCGCATCGCGGCCCGCGTGCTTGGCGAGCAGCGCACGGACGGAGCTGACGAATTCGAGGTGCTCGGCGCTTGTCATACCGCCCCCCGCAGGCCGCGGTCGCGCACGGTCTCGTCGCGCAGTGCACGGGCGATTCGCGAGCGATGCAGATCCGGTGAGCCCCATGCGGACCGGAGCGCGGTGACCTTGGTCAACCACAGCGACAGGTCGTACTCGGCGGTGTAGCCGATGGCGCCGTGCACCTGCAGAGCGGCCCTTGCCGCCTGGTAAGCGGCATCGCCGCAGGCGACAACGGCCGCCGACACATCGCGGCCGCGGGTTGGCTCGGCCATGGTCAGCGCGGCGCGCAACAGCAGCGGCTCGGCGAGGTCGAGGCCGATCAGTACATCGGCGAGCTTCTGCTTGACGGCCTGGAATTCGCCGATCGGCTTGCCGAACTGCTTGCGCTGCTTGGCGTATCCCGTGGCGGCATCGAGCAGTGCCCGCCCGGCGCCGAGGAGCTGAGCGGCGGCGGCGAGTGCGCCGGTGTCGAACGCGATCGCGACGGCTCCGGACACGTGCTCACCGGTGGCGAGCACGTCGTCGGATTCGACGGTGAACAGCCGCCTGGCCGGATCGACCGACCGCACGAGATCGGTCCGATGCGCGGTGGACAGCTGGTCACCGGAGGCGATCAGTACCACGTCCGCGGTGTCCGCATCCAGCGCGACCGCACCCTGGTCGGGCGAGGCGAACGCCACGGTGCCCAGCGCCGCGCCATCGGCGAAGCCGGGCAGCCACCGTGCCGCGAGTGCGGTATCCGGAAGAGCTTGCAGCAGTGCGGGAATCGCGGCCGCGGTCTCGACCAGGGGACCTGGCGCCGCGGCCCTGCCGATCTCCAGGAAGGCGACGACGAGGTCGATCGGGTCGGCGCCGAGGCCGCCGTTGCTTTCCTCGACCGCCAAGCCGAGCACACCCGCGCCGGCCAGCTGGCGGATCAGCGACCGGCCGGGCCGGGGATCTCCGGCCGCCCAGGCGCGTACCGCCGTGGGGGTGCGTCCAGCGTCGAGCAGCTTGCGCACGCTTGTGCCGAAGTCGAGTTGTTCCGGGCTGAGCGCGAATCTCATCGAGCCCTCCTTTCCGTACGCGATGCCCGCGTAGTCGAAGCAGACCGATCGCCTGCACGAGACGGGCAGCCGCCGGCCAGGTAGTGCACACTCATCGGCTGCTGCCTCTCGGTAGTCCGAGCAGCCGCTCGGCGATGATATTGCGCTGAATCTCGTTGGTGCCCGCGTAGATCGGACCCGACAGCGAGAACAGATAGCCGTCGGTCCACCGACCGGCCCGCTCGGCGGCGGCGCCGAGTACCTCGAACGCGGTTTCGTGCATGGCGATATCGAGTTCGGACCAGAACACCTTGGTGATCGAGGACTCCGCGCCGAGCTTGCCGCCCTCGTTCAGTCGGGTGACCGTCCCGAAGGTGTGCAGCCGGTAGGCCTCACTGCCGATCCAGGCGTCCACCACCGCATCCCGCTGCGTGGTGTTGGTGCGGTCGCCTTCGTCGAGCCACAGATCGATCAGCCGCTGCGCGGTGGCACTGAACCGGCCCGGGCTGCGCAGCGAAAGACCCCGCTCGTTGCTGGAGGTGCTCATGGCCACCCGCCAGCCGTCGTTCGGTTCCCCGATGACGTCACGATCGGGAACGAAGACGTCGTCGAGGAAGATCTCGGCGAAGCCGGGCTCGCCGTCCAGCTGGGGGATCGGGCGCACCGAGACGCCGTCGGCCGTCAGCGGGAACATCATGTAGGTGAGCCCGCGGTGCCGCTCGGCTTCGGGATCGCTGCGGAACAGCCCGAATGCCCAGTCCGCGAACGACGCTCGCGAACTCCAGGTCTTCTGCCCGCTCAGCAGCCAGCCGCCGGTGGTGCGGCGCGCGGTGGAGCGGATGCCCGCCAGGTCGCTGCCCGCCTCCGGCTCGGACCAGGCCTGCGCCCAGATATCGTCGCCGCGCGCCATCCGCGGCATGATGCGGTCGAGCTGCTCAGGGGTGCCGTGCTCGAAAAGTGTCGGTGCGAGCAAGAAGATGCCGTTCTGACTGACGCGTCCCGGCGCGCCCGCGGCGTAGTACTCCTGCTCGAACAGCACCCACTCCAGCAACGAGGCATCGCGGCCGCCGTACTCCGGTTGCCAGGAAACGACCGAAAGGCGCGCATCGGCGAGTGTGCGTTCCCATGCGCGGTGCGCTTCGAAGCCGGCCTTCGTATCCATCGAGGGCAGCGGCTGCTCGGGTTTGTTGGCGGCGAGGAATTCGCGGACTTCCCGCTGGAATTCCTGGGTCGCCGGGTCCAGATCCAGATCCACTACGTCGTTCCGTTCTGCTCTGCGGTGCTCGCCGTCGCCTTCATGGATTTTGCGTTCATACCGCCCAACGAGTCCGCGCCGACCTCGGCGTTGTGGGCGTGAGCGAAGTGGTGCAGGCCGAATACGGAGTCCATGCCGGCACGCATGCCCATGAGGTCCTCGGCCTGATTCACCGCCTTCTTGGTCAGTGCGAGCCCGAATCGCGGCATGGCCGCGATCTTTTCGGCGAGCGCCAAGGTTTCGGCCTCGAGTTCGGCACGCGGCACGACGCGGTTGACCATGCCCCACTCCTTGGCCTGCGCTGCGCCGAACCGGTCACCGGTGAACAAGAACTCCTTGGCAGCGCGCGGTCCCATCACCCACGGATGCGCGAAGTACTCGACACCCGGGATACCCATACGGACAACGGGATCGGAGAAGAAGGCATCGTCGGAGGCGATGATCAGATCGCACACCCAGGCCAGCATCAGCCCACCCGCGATGCAGGCGCCCTGCACCATCGCGATGGTCGGCTTCGGAATCTCGCGCCAGCGGCGGCACATGCCGAGATAGACCTCGAGCTCACGCGCGAAGCGCTGATCGCCGCCCACCTTGTCGACGTGGTCCCACCACAGGGCTGCCTTGTTCGGGTAGCGCACGTGGTGATCGCGCCCCGGTGTGCCGATGTCGTGTCCGGCGCTGAAGTGTTTCCCGTTGCCCGCCAGCACGATCACACCGACCTCGTCGTCCTCGACGGCGCGTTCGAAGGCGGCGTCCAGGGCGTAGGTCATCACCGAGTTCTGCGCGTTGCGGTAATCCGGCCGATTCAAGGTGATGATCGCGACCCGGCCGCGTCGTTCATAAGTGACGACGTCTCCCTCGTCGGGAACACCGGCTTCGTCCGACATTACGACTTCTCCTCACGTAGTTGGCGCTTGAGCACTTTCCCGGCGGCGCTGTAGGGCAGCTGATCGCGGAATTCGATGACCCGCGGCACCTTGAAGTTCGCCAGCACGGTGGTTGCGTGCGTAAGCACCTGGTCTTCGGTCAACGCGGATCCCGGCTTGCGGACCACGTAGGCCTTGCCGACCTCGCCCATCCTGGTGTCGGGCACGCCGATGACCGCGGATTCGGCGACACCGTCCAGCCGGGCGAGTGCCTGTTCCACTTCCGCCGGGTACACGTTGAAACCGCCGGAGATGTACATGTCCTTGAGCCGGTCGGTGATCTTCAGATAGCCGCGCTCATCGATCGTGCCGATGTCGCCGGTGTGCAGCCAACCGTCGGCATCGATGGTCTCGGCGGTGCTTGCCGGATCGTCCAGGTAGCCGAGCATCACGTTCGGGCCGCGCAGCAATACTTCACCGTCGGGGCCCAGCCGCAGCTCGAAGTCGGCGATCGGCCGTCCACAGGTGCCCGCGACGGTCTGCGCGTCGTCGTCCGCACGGCACATGGTGCCGAACCCCGCGGCCTCGGAAAGGCCGTAGCCGGTGATGACGACATCGAAATCGAGCTCCGATCGCATTCGCTCGACCAGCACCACCGGTACGGTCGCCGCGCCGGTGACCGCGACCCGCAGCGTGCTCAGGTCGAATGTGTCGCGCTCGGGGAAGTCGAGAATCGTCTGATAGATGGTCGGCGGGCCCGGCAGCACCGTGATCTGTTCATCGCTGACCAGCCGCATGGTGGCAGGTACATCGAACACCGGCTGCGGGATGATCGCCGCGCCGGTGACCAGGCAGGCCAGGATGCCCGCCTTGTAGCCGAAGTTGTGGAAGAACGGGCTGACCACGAGATAGCGGTCGGTGCCCGCGAGGGTGGTGCACTCGGCCCAGGCGCGCACCACCGAAAGCGCTTGCCGGTGCGCGACCAAGGTGCCCTTGCTGCGCCCGGTGGTTCCTGAGGTGAACAGGATGTCGGAGATGTCGTCGGGGGTGACGGCGCGCGCGCGCTTTTCTGCCTCGGCGACCGTCACGGGCTCCGCGGCGGCGGGGAGCTCCGACCAGTTCACCACGTTGTCCCCCGCGGCCGTGGTGCCCGGTTCCACCGGGATGACGACCACGGTGTCGATAGCCAATTCCGGTGCCGCCGCCCGCAGTTCGGCGAGTCGATCACGCCCGAGAAAGGTGCCTGCGATGAACAGTGCTTTCGCGTCGACCCTGGCGAGCACATCGGCGGCCTCGTCGGCGACGTAGCGGGTATTGAGCGGCACGAGGGCCGCGCCCGCATAGTGGGCGGCCAGCGCCGCGATCACCCAGTGATGGGTATTGGGTGCCCACATGGCGACCCGGTCGCCTGCATGCACCCCGCGCGCGATCAGTGCTCGCGCCACCTCCTGGACCGACGTCAGCAACTGCGTCCAGTCGAGCCGGACGTCGCCGTCGCCGACGGCGGGTGCGCCACCGTAGGTGCGTGCGGCGTCGTGCAGTGCCAGCGGTGTCGTTTGAGCAGGGGTTGTCACGGTTGTCCTCACCGTCGGTGCGGTCATTTGATGCCGATACTCAGTCAAAGTCATCAGGCTCTAACAAAGCAAGTGCTTGGTAGGTTATCCTACCGGCGTGGTTGCGATCCAGACCTCAGATTCCGACACTGCCGCACAGGACGCGCGGTTTTCCGCAGAAGTGCGCCAGTGGTTGGACGAAAACCTCAACGGAGAATTCCGCGAGTTGCGCGGACTAGGCGGGCCGGGCCGGGAACACGAGGCGTTCGACGAACGCCTCGCCTGGGACCGGCACTTGGCCGCGTCCGGCTGGACCTGCCTCGGCTGGCCCAAGGAATACGGCGGCCGCGAGGCGTCGGTGCGGCAGCAGGTGATCTTCCACGAGGAGTACGCCAAGGCCAACGCGCCCGCCAGGGTCTCGCACGTCGGCGAGGAACTGCTCGGGCCGACGGTCATCGCCTTCGGCACCGATGCGCAGAAGGCTCGGTTCCTGCCGGGCGTTCGCAATGTCACCGAACTGTGGTGCCAGGGCTATTCGGAACCAGGCGCGGGCTCGGACCTGGCAGCGATCACCACCACCGCCCAGCTGGACGGCGACGAATGGTCGATCAATGGCCAGAAGATCTGGACCTCACTGGCCCACGTCGCCGACTGGTGCTTCGTCGTCGCACGCACCGAACGCGGTTCGACGCGCCACAAGGGCCTTTCCTACCTGCTGGTTCCCATGAAACAGCCGGGCATCGAGGTGCGTCCGATCATCCAGCTGACCGGAACCTCGGAATTCAACGAGGTTTTCTTCGACAACGCGCGCACCGCCGCGGATCTGGTGGTCGGCGCGCCCGGCGACGGCTGGCGCATCGCGATGGGCACGCTGACCTTCGAGCGCGGCATCTCCACGCTCGGCCAGCAGATCAGGTTCGCTCGCGAACTCGCCGATGTCGAGGCGCTGGCCCGACGCACCGGCGCGGCCGACGATCCACTGATCGCCGACCGCATCGACAAAGCTTGGGTCGGACTACGTGTGCTGCGCGCCCACGCACTGCGCACGATGGAAGGCACCGGCGCCGACGACGGGGGACAGGCATCGGTCTCGAAGCTGTTGTGGGCCAACTGGCATCGCGGCCTCGGCGAACTCGCCATGGCGGTGCTCGGTCCCGCCGGCCTGGTCGCCGACGAGAACGATCTGAACGAATGGCAGCGGCTGTATCTGTTCACCCGCGCCGACACCATCTACGGAGGTTCGAACGAAGTGCAGCGCAACATCATCTCCGAGCGTGTGCTCGGTCTGCCACGGGAGGCGCGTCCATGAGCGACAACACCGCACGGCCGCTGTCTGTTGCACCCGAGCCGATCCCCGGCCACGGTCTACTGACCGGCCGGACCGCCGTCGTCACCGCCGCCGCAGGCACCGGAATCGGTTCGGCCACCGCCCGCAGGTTGCTCTCGGAGGGTGCCGATGTCGTGGTGTCCGATTGGCACGAGCGGCGTCTTGCCGAGACCGAGGTTGAACTGAAGGCCGAGTTCTCGGATCGCCGGGTGGCGTCGATCGCCTGCGACGTGCAGAGCACCGAGCAGGTCAACGAGTTGGTGCGCGGCGCGGCAACCGCTTTCGGCCGCATCGACATCATGGTCAACAATGCGGGCCTCGGCGGCGAGACCCCGGTGGTCGATATGACCGACGAACAATGGGACCGCGTTCTCGACATCACCCTCAACGGCACCTTCCGCTGCACCCGCGCGGCGCTCGGCTACTTCCGCGATGCGGGCCACGGTGGTGTGATCGTCAACAACGCAAGCGTTCTCGGCTGGCGGGCCCAATACGGCCAAGCCCACTACGCCGCCGCCAAGGCCGGCGTGATGGCGCTGACCCGCTGCAGCGCGATCGAGGCCGCCGAACTCGGTGTCCGGATCAACGCGGTGGCCCCGAGCATCGCTAGGCACGCATTCCTGGACAAGGTCAGCTCGACCGAATTGCTCGACCGCCTCTCCGAAGGCGAAGCATTCGGTCGCGCCGCCGAGCCGTGGGAAGTCGCCGCGACCATCGCCATGCTGGCAAGCGACTACACCTCCTACCTGACCGGTGAAGTCGTGTCGGTCAGCAGTCAGCGCGCTTGAGCTGTGTTTTTGGCAGCGCCTGCGGCGCTGCGGGTTCGCGGCCCCCTTGGTCTCGCTTCCGAGCCGTCGAGACTTGCGACTTCGTCGCGTGCGCTTCGACGGCTCGGAAGCGAGACGGGCCGCGAACTCTAGTGCTGGGTTTCGTCGCGCTCGGAGCATGCCATCGTGCCGAGCCGGCGCATAGGTGTAGGGGGCTTATGGCCATGCACAGCGGGTGGGGTGGGCGGCGAACTCGAGTGGTGAGTTTTGCTGCGCTCGGGAGACGCTATCGCGCCGATAGGGTGCGTCGGGTGTGATGCGACCTTGTTGGATGCGGTTGCTTTTCCGCGCGAGGCGGCGGTGAACGGCATGCGTAATACCGGCTTTTTGGTGGACTTCAGCGCTGGAATGCGATCGCATTCCGGCCCCCGGGCTTTGCTGCCGAGGGGGCGTCCGATCAGGTAAAAAGGATGGCGCGTTGTGTCTGCGGGTGTGCCATGCTGAAAGTGGTCGGATCCCGCACTCCCCAAAGGGGCGATGGCTATGGGCTTGGATCGCCCAGTTGCCCGCGAACAATTGGAACTCGAATTGGTGCGCGAAGTGGTACTGGCCAGGCGGCGCCTGGACAGCTTGGTACTTGCCGCGTTGACGCTCGGCGCCGAACTGATGGATCACCCGTCCGAGCGGGCGACTGCGACACGGGCCGCGCAGATCCTGGAGCGGTATGCGGTCGATGAAAGCGAAGTCGCGCGCGATCCGCGTGGTGCGTTGCGCTCGGATATAGCCCGCGATAACGCACGAGCCTGCCGGATCGGGCTCAGCGTCGAGTCGGGGACGCCCGCCTCCGACCAAGATCGGCGCAGACAGCGGCAGAAGGCGCTGCTGAGTGAGGTGCGCGCCGATTTGCTGGAGGTGGTCAGCAAGTCCAGGAAATTCCGATTCGATCGCGTGGCATTTGCGGATGAGATCGCGCAGGGGCTGTGCGCCGCTACCGACAAGCTGGTCGTCGGTGCGGATATGGACACCTATCAAGCCTGGCAGCGGGGCATGGTGCTGAAGCTGAACGAGGTATCGGTACCTTTCGGGCCGCCACGGGTGATGGCGACCGTGGATGCCGGGCCAGGGCGCGGTCATCTCGTCGTCGAGTGGGACAGCTGTGAGCGCCGTCTTGCGCTGGTCGCGCGAATGGCGCGCGCCGGGATCTCGCCCGTGGTGATCTGCGACCGGCTGCTGGCGGACCTGTCGGTCTCCTCACCGCTGCGGTATTCGGAGCGGTGATGGGCAGGTGCGGCGTGGTCCGTGCGGCGTGCCACCGATTGTCAGGATGACCGGAAGGCGTGTCCTCTCGACCAAGCAAATGCTTGGTTGTATTATGGCGGCGTGACCGCACCAGACGCCTCGAAATCAGCACGGCGCAATGAACTGCTCGCACTGGCAGCCCAGCTGTTCGCCGAGCGGGGGCTGCGCGCGACCACCGTGCGCGATATCGCCGATGCGGCCGGAATCCTATCGGGCAGCCTTTATCACCATTTCGATTCCAAGGAGTCGATGGTCGATGAGATCCTGCGCGGCTTCCTCGACGACCTGTTCGGGCGCTATCGGGAGATCGTGGGTTCCGGGCTCAGCTCGCGAGACACCTTGGAAGCCTTGGTGCTTGCCTCCTACGAGTCCTTCGATCGCTCGCACGCGGCGGTGGCGATCTACCAGGCCGAGGCCAAACGGCTGCGCGGCTCGGAGCGGTTCACCTATATCGCCGACTACAACCGCGAATTCCGCGAGCTCTGGCACCGAGTACTGACCAACGGTGTGCAGGACGGCAGCTTCCGGCCCGAACTCGACGTCGAGCTGGCCTACCGCTTCCTGCGCGACACCGTGTGGGTCGCGGTGCGCTGGTACGAGCCGGGTGGCGCCATCACTGTCGAAAACCTTGCCAAGCAATACCTCACCATCGTGCTCGACGGGCTCACCGTGCCCGAGTCCACCAAGTAGGAGATTCCATGTCTGCACCTGCCCGCCGTCCCTATGCGCCGATGCGCGATGCCTACGTGATCGACGCGGTGCGCACACCGGTCGGCAAGCGCAACGGCGCACTGGCCGCCGTGCATCCCGCCGACCTCGGCGCGGCCGCATTGCGCGGACTGCTGGACCGTACCCCGATCGACCCGGCGGTCGTCGACGACGTGATCGTCGGCTGCGTCGACAACATCGGCCCGCAGGCGGGCAATATCGGCCGTACGGCGTGGCTGACTGCCGGATACCCGGAGGAAGTCCCCGGTGTCACGGTCGACCGGCAGTGCGGATCTTCCCAGCAGGCTATCAATTTCGGTGCCCAGGCCATCATGAGCGGCACCGCCGAGGTGATCGTCGCGGGCGGTGTGCAGAACATGAGCGCCATCCCGATCTCCGCGGCGATGCTCGCGGGCAAGGAGTACGGATTCGATTCCCCCTTCGTCGGGGCCACCGGCTGGGATCACCGCTACGGCACCGGCGAAGTGTCGCAGTTCAACGGCGCGCAGCTGATCGCCGACAAGTGGGATATCAGCCGGGAAGACATGGAGCGCTGGGCTCTTCGCAGTCACGAACGGGCACGCGATGCCATCAAGAACGGTCGCTTCGACAACGAGATCGTGCCCGTCGGTGACTTCTGGATCGACCAGTGCCCGCGCGAAACCACGCTGGAGAAGATGGCGTCGCTGCCCGTGCTCGCCGAGGGTGGCACGCTGACCGCCGCGGTCGCCAGCCAGATCTCCGACGGCGCGAGCGCGACGCTGCTGGCCTCCGAATGGGCTGTCGAGGCATACGGTTTGCGCCCGCGCGCCCGCATCCACCACGTCAGCGCCCGCGGCGCCGATCCGATCATGATGCTCACCGGCCCCATCCCGGCGACCAAGTGGGCGCTGGAGAAGTCCGGCCTCACCATCGAGGACATCGACGTGGTCGAGATCAACGAGGCGTTCGCACCGGTCGTCCTGGCGTGGATGAAGGAGATCGGCGCGGACCCGGAGCGGGTCAATGTCAACGGCGGCGCGATCGCCCTCGGCCACCCGCTCGGGGCCACCGGCGCAAAGCTTTTCGCCACTCTCCTCAACGAGCTCGAGCGCGTCAACGGCCGCTACGGCCTGCTGACCATCTGTGAAGGCGGCGGTACCGCAAACGCCACCATCATCGAACGCTTGTCCGACTAGCCGAGTATTCAGGCCGTACTTGTCAGCGCCGCAAGGCTTTCGGCAGGTTCTGCTTACGGTTCGGCCTGGATATCGGGCGTGCCCGACGTATCCAGTGACGAGATCGGTTACCGCCGCGAACCGAAGCCGCCCCAGGGGAGCGATTCCCTGGGGCGGCCTCGATTTCTGCGCCTCGAGAATCATCACCAACAGCGCTGCACGTTCCGCAGCACTGCCACCATCCCGTTGACCTCGAAGGGGCGGGGTGAGCTGCCAGCTGGCATCCAAGTGCGTCATGCCGCTCGGTACAACCCCGAGCTCGACCAGTGGCAGATGGCGCAGAGGCGTTCTCGACGTTGGTGCAACGGGACGGCGCTCGTGACACACCAAAGGCCGCTCCGGTCGGCAGGATCGGGGCGGCCTTTGTGGATAAGTCGAAGGGTGTGCGGGTCAGGGCGCGCTCGGTGTCACCTTGTGGTGTTCGGTGAGGGCGTTGATGGCCTCGATTCGGGCGACGGCGTCGGCGATGATGCGGTCGATGAGTTCCTTGCAGGTGGGCAGGTCGTCGATGATGCCGGTGACCTGGCCCGCGGCCAGCACGCCCGCGTGGGTGTTGCCCTCGACAAGGCCCGCGCGCAGGAGCATCGGGGTGTTGGCCGCCATGACGACCTGGGACCAGGTGAGGTCCTTGGCCTTGCGCATGGCCAGGCCGTCACGGACCAGGGTCGACCACTTCATGCCGGTCATACCCTTGAACTTCGCCGCATTGGAGACTGCGGCGGCCAGGCCGCGCCAGCGGCCCGAATGCTCCAGGCGCTGTACCAATTCCGTATTCAGCACCCGGTGCGGCATGCCGTCGACCTTGAGGGAGACGACGGTGTCCTGGAGCTGCTTGGCCAGGTACTCCTGCTTGACCGCGTCGGGCACGGTGCTCTCCTGTGTGAGCAGGAAACGGGTGCCCATCGCGACACCTGCCGCGCCGTAGGCCAAGGCGGCGGCGAGCCCGCGTCCATCGAAGAAGCCGCCCGCCGCGACAACGGGAATGTCCACGGCGTCGAGCACCGAAGGCAAGAGCAGGGTGGTGGCCACCGGTCCGGTGTGCCCACCGCCCTCACCGCCCTGCACGATCACCGCGTCCGCACCCCAGGAGGCGACCTTCACGGCGTGTTTTGCCGCGCCGATCGACGGAATCACCACGACTCCGGCATCTTTCAGCTTGCCGATGAGGTCCTGCTTGGGCGCGAGCGCGAACGAGGCGACCGCCACCTTCTCGCGGATCAGCAGGTCGATGCGCTCGCCGGCATCGGTCGCGTCGGCGCGGATGTTCACGCCGAACGGTTTCGTGGTCTGTGCCTTGGTCTTCGCGATCGCTGCTTCCAGCTCTTCGAAGGTCATGGTGGCCGAGGCGAGAATGCCGAGACCACCGGCGTTGGCGGTGGCCGACACCAGGCTCGGGCCCGCTACCCAGCCCATGCCGGTCTGCACGACGGGATGCTCGATGCCGACGAGCTCGGTCAGTGGCGTCCGCAGTGGTCCACTCATGACGCCACCTCGCCGGCGCTCGACTTGCTGCGCGCACTCATGCCGGTACCTCCGATTCACGAACCTTCTTGGGGTCGAGCACATCTCGGATCAACCGCAGCTGCTCGGCGGTGGGCAGCGGGGTCTCGCCCGCGTCGGCAAGTCCCGCGATCTCGAAGGAGGTGTTCTCGGCGACCTCGGCAGCGGTGACGCCGGGGTGCAGGCTGCGCGCCCGCAGGGTGTGATCGGGGCCCTCGAAATCAAAAACGCCGAGATTGGTGACTACCCGGTGCAGGTGGTGGAACCGGAACGCCGGATTGGCCGGATCGATCTTGTCGTAGCCGACCCCGGACACAATGTCGACGGTGTCCACGAAGACCCGCTTCGTGTGCCGCGACACCCAGTAGCTCGTCGCATGGTTGATGGTGTTGCCCGGCGCGCCGCGCACCCCGAACATCTGCCTGCTCGGCTGTTGCAGCGGGCCGAAGGCCGACAGGTTCTGGTTGCCGAACCGATCGATCTGGTTGGCGCCCATCACCACATGGCGGCGGCCGGAGGCCACCACGTCGAACACTCTGCGGAACGGAATCCAGCCCTCGATCGGCGATTTTCCGCCGATCGGGGGAGTGTCGGCGAACAACAGCGCCTCGCCGTCGGAGAGCAGCAGGTCCGGCTCGGTGGTGAGTTTGGCCAGACGCGCCCCGATGATCGACATCGGCGACATCGGGCTCGCCATGATTTCCCCTGCGCCGCTGAATATCTCGGCGCAGGCGACCGCGCAGATCTCGGCCCTGGTGCTGGTCTCGGTGCTCGTCACTTCGATGCCTCCTGTCCAAACTCACGAACGGCGGCCTGGTACTCCGCTTCGGAGACGGCCAGATACTTGTCGACGAACTGCTGCCAGGTTTCCGGCGTCTTGGCCGCTTCGACGTAGTGGCGCTGGAACTTCTCGTCACGGCCGTAGCTGTCGCCCGCCAAGGTGAAGTGCGCGCCATTGGGTGCCTCGACGACGCCGTCGACCATCATGCGGTTGAGCAGCAGTGATTGCAGTGGCACGGTTTTCACGAGCTCCTCGGTATCGACCACCCGTTCCACCGAGACGTAGCGGCGGTCGGCGGCAAGGCAGTACAGGTCGTCGAAGTACGGATCGACACCGGTGTAGCCGGCATTGCCGTGTCGATCTCCGAGGTTGAGATGAACAAGCGCCGCATCGAGTTTCAGTGCAGGCATCGCGACGAGTGTCTCGGTTTTGCCGTCCGCGTCGGCGTACGGGGAAGTGACGGTCCGCAGTTCGCCGTCCCAGAACTCGAGGACATCGGACCCGAGTCCGGCGCGGATCGGCAGGAACGGCAGTCGCGCAGCGGCCGCTTCCAGCCCGCACTTGAGCATGCCCTCGTCCATTTCCCGGGCTACCAGCGCACCGGACGTGCGTGCTTTGGAGAACCACGGATCGTAGAACGGCGGCGAATCCAGCGACACGAAGCCGTAGTAGGCCTTGCTGACCTTGCCCGCCGAGCACAACAGCCCGAGGTCGGGTCCGCCGTAGCTGACCACGGTCAGGTCGGTGATGTCCGAGCGCAGCATGGCCCGCACGAGGGCCATCGGCTTGCGCCGGGAACCCCAGCCGCCGATGCCGATGGTCATGCCACTGCGCAGTTCGCCGACGACCTCGTCGAGCGACATTCGCTTGTCTCGCATGGTCTCAGTTCCCCTTGCTCTCTGCTGCCTTGCGCGCCGCCAGGTCGTCGTCGAAGCGG
Source organism: Nocardia sp. NPDC051463 (assembly GCF_040681975.1). Taxonomy (NCBI): domain Bacteria; kingdom Bacillati; phylum Actinomycetota; class Actinomycetes; order Mycobacteriales; family Nocardiaceae; genus Nocardia; species Nocardia sp. NPDC051463. The sequence continues at coordinate 2,854 of NZ_JBFBAB010000014.1, read as the reverse complement.
GCACGGATCTCGTCCGCGACGCCTGCCAGGTTCAGCTCGAAGGTGAAGCCTTGCTCGAAGCGGTAGCTGCGGTGCACGTCTTGCACGTCGATGCCGTTGAGCGCGCGTTTCGCCGCGCGGATCACCCGGCCGTCTTTCGTCGCGATGTTTTTCGCGACTTCCATTGCGGCAGCGTCGAGTTCGGCCCGCGGCACCACCTGGTACACCGAGCCGAAGTGCTGCAACTGCTGTGCGGTGATGGTGCTCGCGGTGTAGAACAGCGCCCGCATCAGGTGCTGTGGCACCAGTCGCGACAGATGGGTGGCCGCGCCGAGCGCGCCGCGGTCGACTTCGGGTAGGCCGAAGGTGGCATCGTCGGAGGCGATGACGACGTCGGCATTGCCGACCAGCCCGATCCCGCCGCCGAGGCAGAAGCCCTGGACGGCCGCGATCACCGGAACCGGGCAGTCGTAGACCGCCGCGAACGCCTCGTAGCAGCCGTGATTGGCGTCGATCAGCGCCTGGTGGCCGGGCGTGCGCTGCATTTCCTTGATGTCGACCCCGGCATTGAACCCGCGGTTCTCCGCGCGCAGTACGACCACCTTGGTCTCCTGGTCGCGCCCTGCTGCGCGGATCTCGTCGGCAATGGCGAACCAGCCGTCGGACGGTATGGCATTGACCGGCGGGTAGTCGACCGTGACCACGGTGATGCCGGTTGATTCGGAGTGACGGTTGATCCCCATCGCATATCCCATCGTGCGTGCCGGATTAGCTCGGCGCATTGGCAAAGCAAGCAGTTGCTTGGTAGGTTAGCACGGTGGCACTCGAAATCGATCTCGCCGGCAGCGTCGTTCTGGTCACCGGAGGTGTGCGTGGGGTGGGCGCCGGGGTGAGCAAGGCATTTCTCGCCGCGGGCGCGACCGTGGTGGCATGCGCACGGCGGCCGGCTGACGGCCCGGTGCGCAGCGGTGGGCGCGAGATCGAATATCTGCCGTGCGATGTGCGCGACGCCGGTTCCGTGCAGGCACTCATCGACACGATCGTCGAGCGGCACGGTCGTCTCGACCATCTGATCAACAATGCCGGTGGCGCACCGTTCGCCCTTGCCGCCGAGGCGAGCAAGAATTTCCACGCCAAGATCGTCGAACTGAATCTGCTTGCACCACTACTTGTTTCGCAGGCCGCGAACGCGGTGATGCAACAGCAGCCCGGCGGCGGATCGATCGTGATGGTGTCGAGTGTGAGCGGGCACCGCCCCTCGCCCGGCACTGCCGCCTACGGGGCCGCGAAGGCGGGCATGGACAGCCTCACCGCCTCGCTCGCCGTCGAGTGGGCGCCGAAGGTCCGGGTGAATTCGCTGGTTGTCGGCCCGGTCGAGACCGAACAGAGCCAGTTGCACTACGGCGACCAGGATGGCATCGACGCGGTGGGTGCCACGATCCCGCTCGGGCGGATGGCCGCGCCCGACGATATCGGCCGTTGCGCGGCCTTCCTCGCCTCTGCGCTGGCTTCCTACGTCAGTGGTGCGACGTTGCTCGTGCACGGTGGCGGGGAGCGGCCCGCTTTCCTCGCGGCGTCCAATGCGGTGGTCGGCGGACAGCAGCGGGCCGACGCCTGACCCGGCGGACCTGATCCAACAAGACAAATACGACAGAGGGACAACAGGTATGGACACCGAGCAGATCTGCGCCGGGCGCACCGTTATCGTCACCGGCGCGGGCCGAGGCATCGGCAGGGCCCACGCGCTCGCCTTCGCCGCCGCGGGAGCCCGGGTGGTGGTCAACGACCTCGGCTCGGCGCTCAACGGCGCGGAAACCACGGAGACACCCGCCGAACAGGTAGTCGCGGAGATCAAAGCGCTCGGTGGTGAGGCCGTCGCCAATGGCGACGACATCGCGGACTGGGATGGCGCCCGCACTCTCATCCGGCAGGCTGTCGACACGTTCGGTGGTCTCGACGTGCTCGTCAACAACGCGGGCTTCGTGCGCGACCGCATGCTGGTCAACCTCGGCGAGGACGAATGGGACGCGGTCATCCGGGTCCACCTCAAGGGCCACTTCGCGACCATGCGGCACGCGATCGAATACTGGCGCGGCGAATCCAAGGCGGGCCGCCCGGTCGACGCCCGCATCATCAACACCAGCTCGGGCGCTGGTCTCCAGGGCAGCGTCGGCCAGGGCAACTACGGCGCGGCAAAGGCGGGCATCGCGGGCCTCACCCTGACCGCGTCCGCCGAATTCGCCCGCTATGGCGTCACCGTGAACGCCATCGCACCGGCCGCCCGCACCCGAATGACCGAAACCGTTTTCGCCGAAACCATGGCGGCCCCCGAGGACGGCTTCGACGCAATGGCCCCCGAGAACATCTCCCCCCTGGTCGTCTGGCTCGGCAGCTCGCAGTCCGCAGGCGTCACCGGCCGCATGTTCGAGGTCGAAGGCGGCAAAGTGGCCATTGCCGACGGTTGGCATCATGGCGTCCCCGTAGACCGCGGCGCCCGCTGGACCCCCGCGGAACTGGGCCCCGTCGTCGCCGACCTGATCGCAAAGGCCATTCCGGCGGAGCCCGTATACGGCGCCTGAGCAATGCCTGAACCCTCCGCTGCATACGCCGCGGAACGACTCTGAAACGGTGCGCGCCTGACGTGGCCAAGACACACCGCGCACCCTGAGCACGCCCACCCAGGCTCTGACGCAGCCGCCGCATGTGGCGTCACAGTGACGCCCCACCCACCCACCCACCCACCCCATCGCCGAGCGCAGTGAAATGGCGGTCCCCGCCCTCGGCGGATTCACGTGGTCGATGCAACAGGGGCAGTGTTGGACAGTACCTGGTCGAGGATGTAGGTCGGTGTTCGGAAGCCGTGGCGTTTGCGGGG
>NZ_JBFBAB010000013.1:0-185917 GCF_040681975.1 Nocardia sp. NPDC051463 | reverse complement strand
GGAAGGTGACTGCGTTCCTAGACAGCTCGCATCTCACTCGGAGGTCTTCGCCATGTCAGCTCGCCACGCCGTCACCAACGTCCATGGTCAGTACACCTAGTTCAGGTGAGGCGCTGTCGGCGTCACAATAGCTGGGACCACCGACAGACGACGGAATTCAATTGTCGTTCAGCTCCGCTCAGCAGTGCTCGCAGTCTTGACTGCGACACACTGCGCCCAGTCTCCTTGGATGTCATCAGATGTCGGCAGCTCTCCGCAGCGGTGTCTGCACCGGTCGGTGCCTATCACCGGTGAATCGTCCGGCCACACACAATCGTTTGCGTCACACCAGTAGCCTCGATCGATTGGCTTTGCACCGCAACAGGATTCGGCTTCGCGACAATGGTCGCCGCACTCGGGTGTCGAGGTACCGTTGGGAGTAGCGCGTCGGTGCCGTCGCTCCAGACAGCCGGGCCGTGTCCACTCCAAGCATGCATTGAAGCCGCGATAGCTACCGCGCGCTTGACTCGGATGTCCATCAGTCGCTCCCCCCAACACCTGCCTGAATGGTTTCACCCAGACTAGACATCCTTGAAAACATCGTCAATCATTGTATCGACGTCGGCGTCGTGTTACCGTCCCGATGAACCAAAGACCTTGGGGCGCATAACCGCCCAGTCGGGATCGCCCGGTCAACTAACATCCGAAATACGTGGCGGACACCTGGCGAACCACAGGTCAGATTCGTTTCCACAACGCGCCGGCCGAACAGCCGGATGACATTCGAGGAGCACACGTGGGGGCCCTGCTTCCGACTCTGCAAGCCGAGCGGCTGCGGGAGGGTTTGACCGACTATCTGACGACAACCTTTGCCCTGACCGACCCGGACACGCAGGGCGCGCTCACCGACTTCATCAGCCATCCCAGGGATGGCCTGTTCAAGGGTCCCTATGTCCGCCTTCGGCTTCCTTTCTCCCCGGCCCGTGGCAACTGGGGAATGCACCTGGACTGGTGGCCGAAGTACTTCGAGCCGTATAGGCACCAGGCAGCGGCGTTCGAACGGTTGTCGAGCAAATTCCAGCGGCGGCCCCAGCCCACATTGGTCACCACGGGCACCGGCTCGGGTAAGACCGAGTCGTTCCTGATCCCGATCCTCGATCACGTGCTGCGAGCCAAGAAGGCCGGGGTCGTGGGGATGAAGGCGCTCATCATCTATCCGATGAACGCCCTGGCCAACGACCAGGAGCAGCGACTGGCGAAGATGATCACCGGGCATCCCGAGCTGTCGGGTATCACCGCCGGTCTCTATACTGGTGAGCAGTCCTCAGGTGGGCGAACGCTGGTGTCGGAGGCGGGCCTCATCACCGACCGGCGGCTGATGCACGATTCACCGCCCGACATCCTGCTCACCAACTACAAGATGCTCGACCACATGTTGTTGCGGTCGGATCGGGCGGCGCTGTGGCGGCAGTCGGCGGATTCGCTGCAGTACGTAGTTCTCGACGAATTCCACACCTACGACGGTGCGCAGGGCACTGATGTGGCAATGCTGTTGCGGCGGCTCGGGTTGACGATCAAAGCGCACTGGACATCGGGATCGCCGGTCGGCGAGGAGGACCGGAAGCGGCCGCTGGGCAAGATCACCCCGGTGGCGACGTCGGCGACCCTCGGATCCAAAGACTCTTCGCCGGAGACAATGCTGACGTTCGCGAAAACCGTGTTCGGAGAAACGTTCGGCGAAGACACCCTCATCGGGGAAACACGACTCTCGGTCGAGGACTGGCTGGCAGCGCGCAGCCTCGCGCTGGACCGGACATTCTCACCGATCGAGCCAGTGATCGCGGACGCAGTCGAGGAACTGAATAAGGTTGCGGTACAGGCTCCGACGAACAAGCGGCTGTCAGCTTCGGTGCTAGCCACGTTGTTCCGCCAGACCTCCGACATCGACGACACCTTCGACCGTGCTGCCGCGAGCTTGAACCGGCTCGACGAGACCGAGATGCTCGACCTGGTCAAGCGGCACGGCACCGTCGCACGACTGCTGCGCAACGCCCTCGACGTTCGCTCGATCGAAAACCTTGCGGTGACAGCGCTGCCGGCGCACACCGGCGAGCGGGATCTCGTACGAGGACAAGCGCAGCGGGAGCAGTACCTCGGATATCTGCTTGCCGCACTGTCGCACCTGCGGGCCGAAGCCGGTCGTTCGGCGCTCAATGTCGATGTGCACTTGTGGCTTCGGGAACTATCGCGCATTGACCGGGCAGCAATGGTGACTCCGCTGTTCCGGTGGTCCGACGACGGGAAGCTCGACGATCCGACAACCGAGTACTACCCGTCACTGTATTGCCGGCACTGCGGGCGGTCGGGATGGGGTGTGCGGCTGGCGCCGACCGGCAGCACGCTCGACTCCAGCGATGACGACATCCGCGGCTATCACGCGAGCGGCGAACCGAGGTTCCGAGCGCTGATCTCGGCGCCGACCGAGGCCGAAATCGACAACGCCGTAGATGGATTGCAGTGGTTCCGGGTCGACGATCGCGAGATCGTCGACAAGCGGCCCGATGCCGACAGCGCAGACCTGCTCGATGGACGGGTGCTGCCGGTGCTGTACCTGAGCGGTCCAGAAGCCGACGAGAATTCGAAGAAGGACCTGTGCCCGGCATGCGGCGCCGAGGACGGGATCAGGTTCCTGGGCAGTGCCATCGCCACCCAGCTGTCGGTGGCACTGTCGAACCTCTTCGGTGATGCGCGCCTCGACGACGCCGAAAAGAAGGCACTGATCTTCACCGACAGTGTGCAGGACGCGGCGCATCGGGCGGGGTTCGTCCAGGCACGGTCGCACACGCTCAGCTTGCGCTCGACATTGCGGAATGCACTGGGTGACCGGGTGCGCGGGGCACAAACGTTGACGCTGTCAGAGCTGTGCTCCGCCGTGCTCGAACGAGCTGGTGAGGACCCGAATCGGCGCTACCGGCTGTTGCCTCCCGACATCGTCGAGCACGACGAGTTCACCGCGTACTGGCAAGCGGACCGGCCTGCTGCGCTGCGTCGCAAAGCGGCCAAGAATGTGGCGCGGCGCGTCCAGTTCGACATCGACCTCGAATTCGGTTTGCAGTCGCGGTTGGGCCGCACCCTCGAGCTGACCGGCAGTGTGGTCGCCGAGGTGGATCTCGGTTCGCCGCAACGGGTTGCGCAGCTCGGTGCCGCTGCGCTCGAACGCACCGAGCACCAGCTCGCGTTCTCCGCGCCGGACTCCGATGCGGTAACCCAGTGGGTGCGCGGCGTCGCCGAACGCATGCGCACACGTGGCGCGGTCTCGCACGAATGGCTGACGAAGTACGTACAACGCGATGCCAACCGTCGCTGGGTCTGGGGTGGTCGGCCCAAAGGCCAAGGCATGCCCGCATTTCCGAAGGGTCGGCCCGCCCCGGCGTTCCCGGCCGTAGGTGGGCGCACAATTCCCGAGGGCTTCGACCCCATCACCGCAGCCACGTCCTGGTATGCGCGCTGGGCGGCGCAATGCCTGAGTGTGTCGCCGCACGAAGGTGGTTTCCTCGCTCGGGCGCTGTTCGAGGTGCTCGCCGAGGAACGGATCGTCACGACGGAGAGCACCGAAAAATTGCTCACCGCTTACCAATTGACCCACGACTCGATCCTCGTCGGGATTCCCGATGCCGACGGGCTCGCGGACATGCGGTATCTGCTGGTCTGCGATGTCTGTCAGACCCCGACACCGGGCAGCCCCACCGTCGTCGACCAGCTCGACGGCGCGCCCTGCCTGCTCACCCGCTGCCCCGGCGAGTTGACTCGGGCGGCCAAGCACGACAACTTCTATCGCAGTCTCTACGACAGCTCGGAAATGAAGCGGGTCGTCGCCCGGGAACACACCTCACTGCTTCCGACAACGACCCGGCTGGAATACGAGACCAAGTTCAAGACCACAGCCACCGACCCGGCCGCACCGAATGTGCTCGTCGCCACGCCCACCCTGGAAATGGGTATCGATATCGGCGACCTGTCCACTGTCATGCTCGGCTCGATGCCGCGCACGGTGTCGTCGTACCTGCAGCGAGTCGGCCGCGCCGGACGTCTCACCGGCAACTCCCTCGCCCTCGCGTTCGTGCGTGGCCGCGGCGAGCATCTGCCCAAGCTCGGCGACCCGACCTCGGTGATCCAGGGTGAGGTCCGACCGCCCGCCACCTTCCTCGCCGCCGAAGAGATCCTGCAGCGCCAATACATCGCGCACGTCGTCGACCGGCTGTCCCGAAGGGCCGGCGCCGAGGACCCGGGTAGCGCCGACAACGTCCTGTCGAGCTTCGACGGGGGGACCTGGATGGGTACCCTCGTCGAAACCGCCGACGAGGACGCCGATCTACTCCTAGACGAATTCCTCGCGCAATTCGATGACACCCTCGGCGAAACTGCCGCGGCCAACCTGCGAACCTGGGCCACGCCACCCGGTCTGGGCGACCACAGCGGGCTCGGGGTGCTGCTGCGCGAAGCGGTGCACCGCTGGAACCGCGATGTCAACGAACTGCGGCACCGGCGCACCGCTGTAGACACCGCCATCCCTGAATTTGAGCAGCGAGCCAACTCACCCGCCGCGACCGATGACGATAAACGCGACCTCCGCACGGCACGCGGCACGCTGAAACTGTTGTCCCGCAGCATCAACGATCTCACCAACGAGCACTGGGTCGGCGTGCTCGAACGCTACGGAGTGCTGCCCAACTACACGCTGCTCGACGATGCGGTCACGCTGGATGTCGGCATCACCTGGATCGACCCCGATACCAACGAATACGCCAATGACACAGCCAGTTACCGGCGCGGTTCTCGGGTCGCGTTGACTGAGCTCGCGCCGGGCGCCACGTTCTACGCGCAGGGACTCGCCGTGGAGATCGACGCCGTCGACCTCGGCGCAGGCGAGTCTGCCATTCACACCTGGCGGGTGTGCCCGTCGTGCGGGTGGACCGGGATCGGCCATGCCACGGACCAGAGCCGGCCGCCGATCCAGTGCCCCCGGTGCCACACCTCGGCCATCGCCGATGTGAGTCAACAGTTGCAGGTGGTCGAGATGACGAAGGTATCCGCCGAAGTCCGCCGCGACGAGTCAGCGATCACCGACATCCGCGACGAACGGCGCAAGGAGTCCTTCACCGTCCTCACCGCGGCCGATATCAACTCCGACAACATCACCAAACGCTGGTTCGTTGGCGAACAGGACTTCGGCGCAGAGTACCTGCGCCGCATGGATATTCGCTGGATCAATATGGGGCGGCGAAACTCCCAGGGAAGCAAACGCTCCATCGCGGGCAATACGACAACCGGTGGGTTGTTCCGGGTGTGCTCGGGATGCGGACAGCTCGACAAGATCGCCGGACAGAATCAAGCACACGAGCACCGCAGCTGGTGCAAGTACCGGAAAGCCGACGACGAGAAACATGTTCGCGAGATCGCCCTCGCCCGGACTCTGCAGACGCAGGCAGTGCTGTTGCACCTGCCGAGCTGGCTCGAATACGACTCGTTCGCCCACCCGAGCCTGAGCGCGGCGATCCTGCTCGGGCTGCGTCAGGTGATCGGTGGCTCACCGGAACATCTCGATGTCGCCACCATCACCGACGCACTACACGCGCCGAACCAGCGCGCTCTGCTCATCCACGACACCGTGCCCGGCGGCACCGGCTACCTGGCCGACTTCGCCAATCCGGCCCAGGTGTGGGCAGTGCTGGCCGCGGCACGGGAGGCGGTCAAGAACTGCGACTGCACCGACCGGCTGGCCTGTCACAAGTGCCTGTTGCCGTTCGCACCGCCGCGGGAACTGGACAAGGTTTCGCGGATCACCGCAGCCAAGGTGCTCGACGACCTGCTCGCCTGCCAAGGCGGTGAACCGCATGCAGCCAGCTGGCTGGCGTCGATCACCGAGGAGACGCCGGAGAAACGTCTCGGCAGTGAGGAGTCGCCGCTGGAGCGGGAGTTCTACCGTGCCTTCACCGAACGCCTGACCACCATGGGAGCCACAATCGTCGAGAAGCCGGGCACCTATGGCCCGACGGCGACGATCAAGCTGCCGGGTACGAAGATCCGGACCTGGCAGCTCGAACCCCAGGTACTGATGGGTAACAGCCTGCCTGACTTCCAGCTTCGCACCGCCGACCCCGACATCCCGATCATCGCGCTCTTCGCGGACGGTCGCCGGTTCCACGCAGTGCCCGGAAAGAACCGGGTCACCGACGATGCCCGGAAGCGGGAAATCCTGCGGTCCGGCGGGATGCTGGTGTGGTCGTTCAGCCACGACGATCTGCTGCGGTTCACGGGCGCCCAGCCGGTGCAGCCGTCCTGGTACACCGACAAGCTCGCCAAGTTCACCCTCAACCACGGAAATCTGCGGCCCGCGCTGTTCAAACTGCTGCACGCCGACCCGATCACCCAGCTGATCGAGTTCATGCTCAACCCGGATCGGGAGGATTGGAACGCCGTCGGGCACTGGCTGCCACTGATGTTCATGCTCGACGGCCGGGTGCACGGCGACGGTGACGCCATCGCCGGCTGGGCGCTGGATATCATCGAGGGCAACGGATCACAGATCGCGGCAGGTGAATACGCGTGCTGGTCCTACACCGACGGACCGTTGACCCTCACCGCCGCAATGCGCAAGGACAAGAAGGTCCTCGACGCAGTTCTCGCCCTGGACGACCGCGACGACACACTCGAACTGCGTGAGGGTCACGCTTGGAAGGAATGGCTGCGCCTGGCCAACTGGTTCGGCCTCGCCGGCCACGTGGTCACCACCCGCAGCGTGCTGGCAGCCGACAGCACCGTGCCCGAGCGTGGTCCCGACTCCACCGGCGCCGGACTCACCACCGAATGGCAGGCCCTCTATGACGACACCATTTCCGACGCCGAACGCGAACTCGTCCTTGGTCTGGCCGCGGTGGGGGCGCCGGTACCGGAGCTCGGTGTCGAAACCGATCGTGGTGACGTCATCGACATCGGTTGGGCGGATGCCCGTATCGGGGTGCTCCTCGAAAGCCCCGAAACGGCCCCTACGATGACCGAGCAGGGCTGGACGATCTGCCCGGCTGATCCGGCACAGCTCGTCGAAGCGCTGAAGACGAACGGGGTGATGTGATGGCGCACATCGTCATGACCAGTACGAGCAAGTCCGGCGTCGAACTCGAGCGGGCTGTCCAGCGCCGGGTCTACGACTTCCTCGACACCGTCCAGAACGACGAGCCAGCCGCTGCCGGGCTCATCGAGACCGTCGCCAGCGCGCGCGACGAACGTGTCCGGCTCGGGCGGATCGGCTTGGGCCACAGCGCGATCCTGTTCCAGGTCGTACCTGCCAACGGCGACAGTTCCTACGTCTATGTGGGCGCATGGCAGGATGCTGCGGCCGCAGAGTTGGCACCCCGCGCCGAGCTGCAGGTCAACCCGGTCAACGGGGTTCTCGACCTGGTGGTGCACGAGGCGGGTGCGGAAATCGTTCCCCCTGAGACCGCGACAGCTCCGCCGTCGCCGCAGCCGCGGGGCTATCTCTCTGGCCTTGGCTTCACACTTTCTCAACTCACCGGCGAGCTCGGACTCGCGCCGCAGCTGGCGGCCAAGGTCCTCGCGGCCCTCAACGATCACGAACTCAACGACCTCGCAGCCGAAGTCGACGGATGGCAGGGCTCCGCGATTCTCGACCTGGCGTGCGGCGTCGCCCTCGGCGACATACGGGAGAAACTGCGGCTCGACGAGAATCCTGTCGACCCCACGCTCGGCCGGGACGAGCAGACCCTGCAGGCATTGACCCATCCTGCCTCGCAACTCCGCTTCACCTACGTCGGCGAGAACACCGACGAACTCCGGCGCGTCATCGAAGGCGGCAGTTTCGCTGCCTGGCGGACCTTCCTGCACCCAGAGCAGCGCACATACGCCGAGAAGCACTACAACGGCGCGTTCCGGCTGTCCGGTGGAGCCGGCACTGGCAAAACAGTGGTGGCGCTGCACCGGGCACGCAATCTCTGGCGGCACAACAAGAATGCCCGCATTGTCCTGACAACCTTCAACCGGACTCTGGCCCGGCAGCTCCAGGCTGATCTGGCGACCCTAGAACCGGACATCACCATCGCATCCGCCCCCGGCGAACCAGGCGTCTACATAGACGGAGTCGACAAACTCGCCAGCGATGTACTAATCCGCGCGCGGAACCTCGTCTCTGTCACCGAAGCCGTACTCGGCAGTGTCACCACCGTCTCGCCCCGGCGCACCGATACGACCAAGGTCTGGCGTGAAGTCACCAAATCTGTTGATACGCCTCTGGATCCGCGCCTCACAACAGCCGCGTTCCTCGACAACGAGTACACCGCCGTTATCTTGGCCAACAAGGTCACCACGGTCGCGGAGTACGCCAAAGTGGCTCGGGCGGGGCGTGGTGTTCGGCTGAATCGTCCGCAACGAATCGCGGTCTGGAAGCTGATGGAATCATTCCGGCGGCACAGCCGCATGGACGGAACTGTCAGCTTCCCGGAGGTATTGGCTCTGGCCGCGGAGTCCCTACGGCAGCGAAGCGCCGCGGGCGAGCCATTCGTCGCCGATCATGTCATCATCGACGAGGCGCAGGACCTGCATGCCACCCATTGGTCGATGCTGCGCGCGCTTGTCGCCGAAGGACCCGACGACCTGTTCATCGCCGAGGACTCCCACCAGCGGATCTTCGGCCAGCCGGTCGTCCTTGGACGGCTGGGTGTCAAGATCGTCGGCCGTTCCCGCCGACTCACGTTGAACTACCGGACAACGGCGGAGAACCTGCGCTTCGCCGTCGACATCCTCTCCGGCGGTGACTACCGGGATCTGGAAGAAGGGGCCGAGACCACGCACGGCTACCGCTCTGCCCGAACCGGGCCGGAACCTGTTCTGATGGAATGTAATTCGCTGGCCGACGAACTCGATCGAGTCACCGAAACGATGCGCGGCTGGCTGGGCGAGGGCGTGGAACCATCGAGCATCGCGATCCTGACCCGAGGCCGGAACGAACGCAGCCAGTTCGTGCGCGCGCTGGGCGAACGTGGCATCGAAGCACGCATTCTCGACGACAACCCCGCAGGCCCCGGGCATGTGCAGGTACTGACGATGCACCGGGCCAAAGGAATGGAATTCGCCAAGGTGATTCTCGCCGGTGTAGACGAAGCCCACGTTCCTGCCAAGTCCGTCCTCAATGAGGCGCCTGAGGAAGAGCGCGGCGACGCCGAGCTGCGGGAGCGATCCCTGCTCTATGTGGCGGCCAGCCGGGCCCGCGATCAGCTCGTCGTGACCTGGAGCGGCCGGGCATCAGCTTTGCTCCGGCCAGCCGTTCCGGCTTGATCGAGACAGCAAGCGTCGGCTGCCCATAGCGCCGGTGGCCGACGCTGACCGAACGAAGTGGGGTGTGGGGTGGCCAATCTTGTCCTGGCGAATAACAAGACGATGCCGAAGATCGACGGGTCGATCAAGGACAAAGTCTGCGACTTCTTCGACAAGCTGCGCGCTGACGACACCGCACCCGGCCTGCATATCGAGCCGCTGCGCGGAGCCCTCGACACCCATGTGCGTACCGGACGGGTCGACCTGAACTATCGGGCCGTCATGTTCCGTGTCGACGACCGGTTCGGCGAGCCGACCTACATCTACCTAGGCACGTGGAAACACGACGTCGCCAACAAGGTCGCCGAGAAGGCGACATTGCGGGTCAACCCGATCAATGGCGTCCTCGAAAGTATTGTCAGCCAGCTCGACGGAGGCGGAAAGCGGCCGGACGTCCCCCGTTCATCCGGCCAGGCAGCGGCACAGCCGACGCTTGGCTACCTGGCCGGCGCGGGCTACACCCTCGAACAACTGACGGACCGTCTCGGCCTCGACACGGACTTGGCCGCTGAAGTGCTCAGCGCCCAGGATCAGGATGGCGTGTTCACCGTGGCGCAGGCGGCCGAGGTCGCCTGGCAGCAGAACGCGATCCTCGAACTGGCGGTGGGGCGTTCCATAGATGACATCCGTAATGCCCTGGGCTTGGCGGAGCCGTATCCGGAACCGGTTCTCGACGAAAACGAGCAGATCCTGGCTGCCCTGACTCATCCGGCCAGCAGGATGCAGTTCACCCTGGTCGACGACAACGACGAGCTGCGTCGAGTAATCGAAGGCGTTGATTTCACCGCCTGGCGAACCTTCCTGCATCCCAACCAGCGCCGGTTCGTGGAGCAGGATCAGCGCGGCGCCTTCCGCTTATCCGGTGGCGCGGGAACAGGTAAGACCATTGTCGCCTTACATCGTGCACATCACCTCGCCAGGCAGAACCCCGGCGCACGGATTGTGCTGACAACCTTCAACAAGACCCTCGCGCAGGGGCTTCGCGACAGTCTGGTGGCCCTGGATCCGACGATCACGCTCGCCGTCCGGCCAGGTGAGCGCGGCGTCTACGTCACCGGGATCGATGGGCTCGCAGCTGCTCATCTCCGCAGCACCACCGATCTCGACTCTGCCTTTCGGATTGTGTTCGGCGCCGATACACCAGCCCGCTCGGGCCAACCAGTTTCGCCCGATATCGGCTGGGCGGAAGCAATCTCATCAGCGGAGCACAACCTCGACCGCCGTCTCGCCCAGACCTCGTTCTTGTCGACCGAATACGTCAACGTGGTGCTCGGCAACCAGGTGACCACGCAGGCGCAGTACCTGAAGGTTCCGCGAGCCGGCCGCGGCGTCCGGCTCAGCCGCCCCCAGAGAATTGCGGTGTGGCAGATAATCACCCGTTTCCGGAAGCTGGGCCGAGTCGCTTGTCGTTTGAGTTTTCCAGAGGTGCTTGCCCTCGCCACGGCAGATCTGCAGTTGCGCGCCGAATCCACCGGGCAGCGCGTTGCCGACCATGTGATCGTCGATGAGGCTCAGGATCTGCATGCCACGCACTGGACGCTGCTGCGCGCCCTCGTAGCCGAAGGTCCCAACGACCTGTTTATAGCCGAGGACTCCCACCAGCGCATCTACGGTCAGCCTGTAGTGCTCAGCAGGCTCGGGATCAATATCCGCGGGGGCCGCAACGGCAAGCTCACCCACAATTACCGCACCACAGCTCAGAACCTGCACTTCGCCGTCAGCATTCTCGAAGGAACGACCTACCACGACCTCGAGGAGGGCGAGGAATCCACTGCCGGCTACACCTCCGCACGACTAGGGCCTGCCCCGGCACTTATCTGTTGCGATTCCGCCGCCGACGAGCTACAGGCCGTCGCCGACCAGGTCACCGCCTGGACCGACGAGGACGGTATCAGCCCGGGTGAAATCGCGGTACTCGCCCGCACCGCTCGAGAACGGGACTTCCTGGTACGCGCGCTCAACGAGCGTGGTGTCGCCGCAGAGGTTCTCGGCGACGCACTGCCGACCGCGAGCCAGGTGGCGGTGCTGACGATGCACCGTTCCAAAGGGATGGAATTCCGGTGTGTGGTGCTCGTCGGCATCGACCAGGAGCATGTGCCACCACAACAAAGTGTGCGCGATGTGCCTGCGGAGGAACGCGACGAGGCCGAGCAGCGCGAACGATCTCTCCTCTACGTCGCGGCCAGCCGCGCGCGTGACCAGCTGGTGGTGACCTGGAGTGGGCAGGTATCGGACCTGCTGGCATAACACGAATCGCAAAGTCCTGCGCCGCGCAGGGGTCCCGGCGATCTCGCGGGAACATTACGATGGCAGCCAGGGCGGTCCGATCGAGGTCGGCACCGTTCGGCGCGCCAAAGGGATGGGCTTTGCTGCGGTCTTCTACATCACCGAAGAGCCGCCCGCCGATCCGACACAGCTCGCCTGGGGGACAGGACCGGGCCGATATGCTCGCCAGACAACTTCTCGTCGCCAAAAGCGCCCTCGCGACCACCTGTGGGTCGCCTATCTGACCGATTGACTGGAAGTTTCGACGACCGATCGGCCCGCCCGTGATAGCCGAGGACTTACCTCAGCGGTTCGATCGCCCCCGCCGTCAAGCCCGTTCCGATCAACTCCGCCGCTCGCCGCGCCGCATCAGCGGTCCGCGCCGCCGCCACACGCAACAGGTGCAGCCGACGGAACGCCTCGGCATATGGCTTCTGATCTTCGAGCCGCAGAATCGGAATCCGCAAGCGGGTGGGTTCGATCCGGATGGTCGTCGCGCCGAACATCGCGGCCGAGTTGTCGGGGCTGCCGATGAAGCCGGCGAAGAACCAGGGGTCCAATCGGGTGGGATCGGCACGAAAAACGATCACGCCTACTCCGGGAACTGCCCCTACGTCGACCCCTTCCGCCACCCGAGCACCCGGTGAGGCACCATGGTCGTCGCGAAAACGCGAGACCAGGATGTCGCCCTCGCGGATCACCTCGGTGGAGACATGGACGCCGGGGCCGGTGAGACCGGACGGTCCCCAGCCGGCGAGTAGGTCACGGCCGGAAAGTACTGGGCGCTGAGGCGAACCCACGGCCTGATCTTCTGCCGTCAGTGGGACGAGGTGGACAACACCACCTCGTTCGAGGTCACCGACGGTGGCCGTCCGCAGGGCAAGGTTGCCCCCCGGGGACCATCGCTCGACCGTCTCGGCAACAGTGCGGAGTTCAGCCAGGTGGCCGCCGAGGAGCTCGATGGCGACGTGGGCGGAGGCAGCGACGCTGTCCGGGTCGATGGCGGCGCGGACTCGACGGGCCGGAGCGAGGTCGATGTCGTCGTCGAGCACATCCATGATGCGAACCACGGCGGTGAATCCAGCAATTGTGGCGGCTTCCATGTCACCGTGGTCGAATGCACGCCAAGTGTCGGTTACTCGCTCGGCCAAGGCTTGCCAATCAGATTGACTCCCGCCCGAGTCGCGGACTCTAGCGGTGTCGGTGAACAGAACGAACTCGGACGTAGCCGCGGAATCTGGGCGGCGGAGCACCCAGATCTGTAGGCCTACCTGTTTGGGGGTCGATGCTCCAGGCGGGAGCGCGATGACAGCACGCAGCGCATTTGCGCGTAGCAGTTCCATCCGGATCCGTCGCCCGGATGTGCGCGAGGCGACGGCCGGCGGCAGCAGAATGATCCCTGTGCCGCCGGGGTGTAGGTGGGAAATGGCATGTTGGACCCAAGCCAGTTCAGATTCGCCCCGCGGGGGAACCGAGTACTCCCACCGGAGGTCGAGGGCCAGTTGGTCGGCGCCCCAATCACGTTGCGCATATGGGGGGTTCGACAAGATCGCGTCGAACTCCTCGCCGGGGAACGCATCGGACAGAAGGCTATCGCCGGTGCGGATCTCGACACCGACGCCAGGAAGCTCCGCATGCAACAGGGCGGCTGAGCGGGCAGCCTGGACGGCCAGCACGTCCTGCCCTGCGAGGGTTGAGGCGCCGATCCGCGCAGCCTCGGTCAGCAGGGCGCCGCTGCCGCAGGCAGGATCGAGAATGCTCTGCGGTTTTGGCGAGGAAGCGGCCGCAAGGAGGTCGGCCATCAACGCGGCGACCGGCAGCTCCGTTGGATAGACGCCTGTGCTCGGCTCCGCATCCAGCCCACGTTCGGCGAGCACATCCAATGTCGCCTTGATCCCCGCATCCCCGACGACATCATGTATCGCGGCGTGCACCGCAGTGCCATCGGCAATGCCCCGATCGCTCACGACTTTCATCAATGCGGGCACTTCGGCGGGATCCACCTCGGCGCGGAGAACTGCACGCAACCGTTGGACAGGTGAGTCAGCGGACCGTACACCGCGGTCGCGCAGCCATTCCTGCACCTCACCGAGGTGGAACACCGGCCGAGATTCGGTTCCGCCGGACACCGGCGCTGGGAAATCGGCATGCCGACGCCGCCAGTTGCTGACGGTCGCACGGGTGACGCCGGCCAGCCGGGCGATCTCCGCCGCGGCGACTGCGGGCGTTAAGTCCGACATGAGCCTCCTCTCGACCAGCTACCACTCGGAGGAGGTCGTAGCTCAAGATAACACGGCGGCAGGTTGACGATGTTTTCAACAAAGCGGCAGTTAGGGCACCGTCGATGCAGCCTATTTCCACGAAAACAACGTCAATCACTTTGTGTCAGACGTCTAAACACGCCTTCATTGCATTGTCGGCGAACCAACCAAATTACGGAGCAGCCAAAGACTCTGTCTCCCAACAGACCTCACTCAATACCCGGCCTCATGCCGTGATTCGTCGTGCCCGCAACCGCCCGAGAGGAGAACGGATGTCCACCGCCGACACCTTCGGATTCGATTAGGTAATCCGTCCATCCGTCCCCTCCGACACCGCAACGACCTGCGCGAACAATCGATCCGGATGCCGACGACTCGATGCTTCCACGGCAAGCGCCGATACTTCACCCCGGTCTGACGCCGAGCTGGCTCGTCTCCACTGGCCTCAACGCCAGCGATCCACGACGCCGGAAGAAGCGCAGGTACGAGTGCCAGTCCTGCCACGGTGCCATATGACCAGTAAGACCCTGGAGCAGTACTCCGCCGCCAGAACCGACCAGAGCGACGCCGCCAGCGCGGCGGCTCCAACTGCGCGGGCGCCGATCACACTAGAGGTTGCACTCGGCAGCGATCCGTTTCCGACCCCGCCGAGAGTCGGCGCCCGAATCGCCCGCTCGACGTACGCGCTGACACGTATGTACGTCGAATCCGGTGCCGATCTGACCGCGATCAGCAGCACATCTCCGGATTGACGGGAAGTTCTCGTTTTCGGTTTCCGGAGTAGAAGAGCCAGTGACGGGTGATCGGCACCAATGACATCCTGAAGGAACAGACGCAACGCGAAGTCATCCAGACAAGGTGTCGATCACCCTTGTTTTCGATGTGCCCCGAGGCACCGTGCCCGCCGCGGTCGAGTTCCACGACTCGACGTTCTCCGCGGCGGGCGCGTCGCGCTGAATTAGCTGAACCTGGGCGCCGGGACGCGAAGTCCCGGCGCCCTCGGATCGAGGAACCACCCTGACTATCCCGCCCGGCTACCCACCCCGGCCTTACCCAGCCGCTGGATTTCGGCCGCCGCGCGAGAGCAACAATGCGCTGATCCTGTGGAACGCCGGCGGCTTCGTCGGAGTGTGCGCACTCGGTGTATTCGCCATCAGCGCAGACACACTGAACTCGCCGAACCGTTCGGGCGCCCCCGTCGCGACCAGCATCCCCGCGCCGACCGTGTCGGTACCCGAACCGCTCGAGAACCAGCCGACTCTCGCCCGAACCGCGGTGCGCGACGACCCTGTGCGCGGCAACAACGAACTGTGCGCGACCGGATCGGCTTGGTTAGTTCGCGTAGCGGACGCGGGAGTTCGCGTAGAGGCAGATCGACGCCGCCGTGGCCAGGTTCAGGCTCTCCGCCCGGCCTCGAATGGGGATCCGGACGCGGTGGTCTGCGCGTGCGGCGACGGCCGGGTCCAACCCGTGGGCCTCGTTGCCGAACAGCCAGGCGACCGGGCCGGTGAACAAATCGTCGGCATCGTCGAGGTCGACCTCACCATCGGCAGCGGTGGCCAGGATCGTGATCCCCATTGCCGCAAGGGCATCCAGGGTTTCCCCGACATCCCGGCTACGAGCGATCGGCACATGGAACAGGCTGCCCGCGCTCGCGCGCACACACTTTCCGTTGTGCGGGTCGACGGTCTCCCCCGCCAGTACCACACCATCGGCGCCCACCGCGTCGACCACCCGAATCAGCGTGCCCGCGTTACCCGGTTCGGCGATCTCGACCGGCACGGCCAGCATCCGCGGACCCGCCTCCAGCACCTCGTCGAGCGGCACGTCGATCAGCTCGCATACCGCGACAAGCCCAGGGGCGGTGACGGTTTCACCGAGATGCTGCGCGGCCCGGTCACTCACCAGCGTGGTCCGCACCCCCAGGCCGACGGCCGAGGCCACCAGTTCGTGTTCGCGCACCGCGGCACCGTTCGAATAGAACAGCTCCCGCACCCGCCGCGTATCCAGCGCGGCCGCGACCGAATTCGCTCCCTCGGCGAGGAACAGTCCGCTCTTACGGCGGGCAACCGAACGATGGAGCTTGACAGCGGAAACGACCCGCGGATTGCGCTCGGAGAGCGCGTCCACGGGTCGTTCCGAATGCTGTGTCGTCACGCAGCGGCGAATCAGGCAGCCGGGGCGTTGACGTCCTGAGGGAGGGCGGCCTTGGCCACCGCGACCAGGCCGGCGAACGCCTCGGCGTCGGAGACAGCGAGCTCGGCGAGGATCTTGCGGTCGACCTCGACACCGGCAGCCTTCAGGCCCTGGATGAAGCGGTTGTAGGTGATGTCGTTGAGGCGCGCCGCGGCGTTGATGCGGGCGATCCACAGCTTGCGGAAGTCACCCTTGCGCGCCCGGCGGTCCCGGTAGGCGTAGGTGAGCGAGTGCAGCTGCTGTTCCTTGGCCTTGCGGTACAGGCGCGAGCGCTGTCCGCGGTAGCCCTTGGAGGCCTCGAGGATGGAACGACGCTTCTTCTGAGCGTTGACGGCCCTTTTGACGCGTGCCATGGGTCAGTCCTTTGTCGATCTAGGGGGCGTCTGCGTGCGCCCGGGTGTTGGTCGGTGGTCGGCGTCCGGAATCCGGATCGCGGATGCTGCTGGTCTCAGAGACCGAGCAGCCGCTTGACGCGGGGGACGTCAACGGACGCGACGGACTCCGTGCCATCCAGACGACGAGTCCGACGAGTGGACTTGTGCTCGAGCAGGTGGCGACGGTTGGCCTGCTGGCGCAGCAGCTTGCCGCGACCGCTCACCTTGAACCGCTTCGACGCGCCGCTGTGGCTCTTCATCTTCGGCATGGATTCCTCTATCTATGTCGTACCGGCGGTCCTGCGCGGACCGCCGGTGCTGATCGTTGTTACTGCGACTCGGCCGACTCGGCCGGTGCCGCGGGGGCCGCCGCCGCGGGGGCGACTTGCGTGTCTGCGGCGGGCGCAGCAGGGCGCGGGGCAGGCTGCGACCGGGCCGCCGACTCTTCCTGCGCCTTCACACGCGTCTTCGCACCCTTGTGGGGCGCGAGGACCATAGTCATATTGCGACCGTCCTGCTTCGCGGAAGTCTCGACGAAACCGAGCTCGGCGACGTCGGAGGCCAACCGCTGCAACAGTCGGAAGCCCAGCTCGGGGCGCGACTGCTCACGGCCACGGAACATGATCGTCACCTTGACCTTGGACCCGGCCTCGAGGAAGCGAACAACGTTGCGCTTCTTGGTCTCGTAGTCGTGGTCATCGATCTTGGGGCGGAGCTTCTGCTCCTTGATGACGGTCTGCACCTGGTTCTTCCGAGACTCGCGCGCCTTCTGCGCCGTCTCGTACTTGAACTTGCCGTAGTCCATGATCTTGCAGACCGGTGGACGAGCGTCCGGAGCCACCTCGACCAGATCAAGATCGGCCTCGAGGGCGACGCGTAGTGCATCTTCAACACGCACGATCCCAACCTGTTCACCGCCGGGTCCGATGAGTCGAACCTCGGGAACACGGATGCGATCGTTGATGCGGGTCTCAGTGCTGATGGGGCCTCCTAGGTCAAGCGATGTCGTCTGACAACCGCGTGCAATAAATGCAACCCCTTCTTCAACACAAAAGCCCCGGTGCGGTATTTCTCCGCAACGGGGCCCGAGTCGACCGGCCACCGACATCGCGCGCCAACGGCGCTCGCGTCGACCCCTGTGCTTCTCAGCTCCTGCGCGGCGAATCACTCTCCGCGCAAGCATCCTGCACAAGAAACCCGCCCCGGAAGGGCGGGTGACCGGACCGTGTGACCTGTACGATTGCTCGTCGGCAACGGTGGGAGTCGGGCTCCACTTATCAGCCCGAGGCAAGCCAAGGGCGGTCGTCGGCGAGAAGTCTAACATTCCCGCTCGCTATCGCCGAATCGTCCCGTTGATCGCGTGTCCGGGTCGGGTCGGGCCCCCGCGACACTCTCCCGCGATGGAAATCTCACACCTCGACCTGTTGTGCCGGCAGGCCGACCCGACCTGATCGCTTCGATCATGTCGCAGGGCGCACAGCGCCGGACAGGACCGAGGTCTTCCGACCCGGCGACGGCGCGGCCACGCTGTCGTGGCTGCGCGGCCTACACGCGGACCGGATAAGCGCACTGAACAGGCTCACCGAGGGCGACCCGGACCAGCCCTCCAGGTATCCATGGCCTGCCGACGCGGCGCCGACAATGGCACACCTGGCCGACTGGGTCAACGCCGACCTCGCGAAGAACGCCGCCGCGATCGGCCAGCTCCGACTGCCGCGGGCGGCCTCGCTAGCCTGATCCCATGACTGAACAGCCCGACACCACCGTCCGCGAACTGGCCGACATCCCGGCGGTCGAGGTGATCAGCCGCGCCGCGATGATGCTGATGAGTGCGGCGGCGGAGAAGCTCGGGCTCGGCGACGCAGACCCGGACACCAGTCCGCACCGTGATCTCGACGAGGCCCGACGCCTGATCACCGCCCTCGCCGGCCTGGTCACCTCCTCTGTCGAGTACTTCGGCCCGCACGCAGGCCCCTACCGCGACGGCCTGCAGTCTTTGCAGCGCGCCTTCCGGGAATCCTCCGCGCATCCCGACGAGCCGGGCAAGGGTCCCGGCGAGAAATACACCGGCCCGGTCTACTGATCCAGCACTTCAAAAATTTGCCCGACGGGAAATCTTGCCCGTCGGGCATTTTTATCGGTACGCTGATGCCATGCCGCAAGAACAGGTACTCGGCCTGCGGGAACGCAAGAAGCTCGACACCCGCAAAGCTTTGAGTGACGCCGCGCTCGAGCTGGCCATGGAGCGCGGTCTCGGGAACGTGACGCGCGACGACATCGCGGCGCGAGCGGGTGTGTCGGTGCGCACCTTCAACAACTACTTCACCGGCAAGTACGAAGCACTGGCCTATCGGCAGATCGAGCGGATCCAGCGCAGCCTGATCGCGCTGCGGAATCGTCCAGCGGGCGAACCGCTCTGGAGCGCGATCGGCGCGGCGGTGCTGGAGCCGTTGGAGGCCGACGGTGTCGGGGCCGCGGCGCCGACCACCGAACAACTATCGATGGTTCGTGAACTGCTCGATGCGCCGGAGACCCGAATCGCGGTGTCGAAAGGCGTATTCGACGACTGGGTCGAGGTAATCGCGGAACGCACCGGCACCGACCCCGAGCGTGACCTCTATCCGCGATTGGTCGCGGGCGTACTCGGCGGCGTCTACCAGGCCGCGACGGAGACATACATACACGCCGATCCGCCGCTGCTACTCACCACTCTCCTACGCCGCGGCATCGAACAGGTCGCCGCCGGACTACCCGAACCTGCTATCAGCGGCTGACCGCACCGCACAGCAAGAACCGCAGTACACGAAACCAGCCACAAAGAGGTGTATTCGTCATGCCCGAAATATCTGTCGACGTTGTCGTTTCCGGTGCCGGACCGAACGGGCTCATGCTCGCCTGCGAGCTCGCTTTGGCCGGTGTGCGCCCGATCGTGCTCGACAAACTCACCGAGCCGAGCGCCGAGCCGAAGGCCAACGGCCTTGTCGGCCAAGTGATTCGGCTACTCGATATGCGCGGCCTGTACCACGAGTTCGGCGGCGCGCCCGGTGCGCCGCAGCCGATTCCCGGATATGGATTCAGCGGGATACCGATGTCTTTCGCTGCGCTGCAAGACAATCCGATGTACGCAATGCTGCTCCCCCAGCCCAGACTGGTGCGGCTACTGGAAAAGCGGGCGCTGGGGCTCGGCGTGGACATCAGGTGGGGGCATGAACTGACCGAACTGACTCAACAGGACGGCCGTGTCACGGTCGGCGTGGCGGGCCCTGAGTGGCACTACGAGCTGACAACCTCATTCTTGATCGGGGCCGATGGCGGCAAGAGCTTTGTCCGCAAGCGCACCGGAATCGACTTCCCCGGAACAACATTCGCCACCACACTGACTCGGATGGCGCATGTGAGTCTGCCCGCGGAGCTGCGCTCGGCCGACGGCGGCCTCGAGGTTCCGGGATTCGGCCGACTGCCGGCCGGGCACAATCGCCTCGCGCGCGGTGGATTCATCTTCGCCGAGCTCGACCCCGGCAGGCCGCTCATCGCAACCATGGAGTTCGACGCCGAGCCGGTCCAGGAGAACATCCCGATGACGCTGGATGAGCTGCGTGCAAGCGCGCGCCGAGTCCTCGGTGTCGAGCTGCCGATCCAACCGCCCACCGGTGCCGGCCCGCACGCGCTTCGCAGGATGGACACTCAGAACACCCGCCAAGCCGAGCGCTACCGCGACGGCAATGTATTTCTGGTCGGTGATTCCGCCCATGTGCACTCCGCGATGGGCGGGCCCGGGCTCAATCTCGGACTGCAGGACGCGGCCAATCTCGGCTGGAAACTCGCCGGGCACATCAACGGCTGGGCCCCACCGCGTCTGCTCGACAGCTACCAGACCGAACGCTACCCGGTCGGCGAACGCGTCATGATGCAGTCGCTCGCCCAGACCACCTTGATGGCGCCCGGTCCCGAGATCACCGCGCTGCGCACGCTGCTCGGTGAACTGCTCGAATCGCCCGACAACGTCGCACACCTCGCGCATCTACTGGCCGGATCCGACGTTCGCTACGACGTGGGCGACAGCCATCATCTCGCCGGACGATTGGCCCCGGAACTGGTCATCGAAACCTCGCACGGCAGGCGGCGAGTCGCCGACCTACTGCACAAAGCCCGCCCGGTGCTGATCGACCTGACCACAGGCACCGAGTTCGCCGACGCCGCGCACGGCTGGGTCGACCGGGTCGACATCGTCACCGCAGCCGGTCCAGATGCCCCTGCGGCACTGTTGATCCGACCGGATGGCTACGTGGCCTGGGTCGCGAACGAGGCCGGACGCGGCAACGCGGATCGCCTGCATGACGCGCTGATTCGGTGGTTCGGTTCACCGCGACACCCCTGATAGAGCAACGTTGTTCGAGTAAGCACCGGCCACGATGCCCGCTCAGGTGGCCAGTCGATCGCCGCCGAGCGAAATCCTTGGGATACGTCCGCGACCGGAAGCCTGTTCGGGTGGGTCGAAGCTGCGATGAATCCTGAACTCGGGTCGTCGGGATCGATCAACTCACCCTCGATCTTCCCGTCGGGACGCCCAACTTGTTGCACCTCGAAGCCCGGTATTCACCAAGCGGCTGCGTCGGCTCCGAGAATCGATCGACCAGGTCGGGCAGTATGGTGCGGGTCTTCGCGGCATGGCGGCATGACTAGTTCTGATTCCAGGATTGTGGCGTGGGCGACGTCGCGGCGGCAGCGCGGCGACGAGGTAGCGGCGCTCACGCCCCTTGGGATGAATGCGCCTGATCCGGTCCGGCTGTCGGGCCCTCGAGTATCTGCAGGAGCTTCACCGCCGCCGTCGCCGGGCAGATGCGTAATGCGGACACGCCGACGATGTTCGACGAGCTCGCCCGCATCGATGCCGACTCCCTCGAACTGTCGCCCGGCCACTGGCCGATGTTCCCCGGGCCCGAGGAACTGGCCGATCTCATCCTTGCCCGCACGCAGCGCCGAGCGACCGACGTCACCTGATCAGACTGCGACGAGTGGCGAAATATCCTGTTCAGGTTGAAATCTCGCGCGGTCGGCGAGATCGGTGAATTGTCATCGACGACGTATGGCATGCGATGCTCGGTGGATGGCACGCATACTTCTGATTCCCGGATTCTGGCTCGGTGCGTGGGCATGGGACGAAGTCGCCGACGACCTTCGCAGTCGGGGAAACGAGGTGCTCGCGCTGACCCTGCCCGGGCTCGATCCAGCTGACGACGATCGGCTGCAGGCCACGCTGGAGATGCAGGCGCAGGCGATTCTCGATGCGGTCGCGCCGACGGAAACGGCGGTGCTGGTGAGCCATTCGGGCGGCGCCGCGCCCGCCTATCTCGCCACCGATATCGCGACCGAGCGGTTCAGCCGGGCGATCTATGTGGACACCGCGCCGCTGCCCAACGGATTCATCCTCAACTCAGCCCTCGATGACGCGGTCCGCGAACTCGCGTTGCCGGACTGGGATCAGATGCAGGCCGACGGTGCCAGCATCACGGGCCTGGATGACGCGATGCTGGCCAGATTCCGCGAGCGCGCGGTATCCGAGCCCGCGGGCGTCGCAGCTCGCCCCTTGCAATTAAGCGATTCCGCAGCCCGCCTTGCCATTCCGACGACAGTGATCTGTAACAGCATCACCGCCGACCTGGTCAAGCAACTCCGCGACGCCGCGCAGGAGCCGCTGTTCTCGGAACTGGCTCGCATCGATGCCGAATACATCGACCTCCCCACCGGCCACTGGCCGATGTGGTCGAAGCACAAGGAACTCGCCGACCTGATCGATACCGTCGCGAACCGCTGATCTACATATGTTCGCCACTGGTTGCGGTTCGAGGAAAGTGAAACGACGGCTCGTTGCCGGCGTTTCACTCTCCTCGGGACGCCGGATCCTCAGCGCAGTGCGGCGGCCTTGCGCGAGGCGCGTTTGGCGGCCGCGCTCGGGGCGGCGATCTTGGTTGTCGTGGCTTTGGTCGGCGTGGTTTTGGTCGGCGTGGTTTTGGTCGGCGCGGCCTTGCTCGACGCTTCCTTGGCCGCGGCGGCCTTGGTCGGGGTTTTCCGCGCGGCTTTCTTGGCCGGAGCCTTCGGCGCCGTGGCATCGGTCAGGACGTGCCGCAGGAACTGCCCGGTGTAGCTGTCGATAACGGCCGCAACATCTTCCGGAGTGCCTTCGGCCACCACAGTGCCGCCGCCGGAGCCACCTTCGGGGCCCATGTCGATCACCCAGTCCGAGGTCTTGATGACGTCCAGATTGTGTTCGATGACGATGACGGTGTTGCCCTTGTCGACCAGACCGTTGATGACGAGCAGCAGCTTGCGGATGTCTTCGAAGTGCAGGCCGGTGGTCGGCTCGTCGAGAATGTAGACGGTGCGACCGGTGGAACGCTTCTGCAACTCGGCGGCCAGCTTCACGCGCTGTGCCTCACCGCCGGACAGGGTGGGCGCGGACTGGCCGAGACGCACGTAGCCGAGGCCCACGTCCACCAGTGTCTTGAGGTAGCGGTGGATCGAGGTGATCGGCTCGAAGAATTCGGCGCCCTCCTCGATCGACATGTCCAGCACTTCGGCGATGGTCTTGCCTTTGTAATGAACCTCGAGGGTTTCGCGGTTGTAGCGCGCCCCATGGCACACCTCGCACGGCACATACACATCCGGCAGGAAGTTCATCTCGATCTTCAACGTGCCGTCGCCCGAGCACGCCTCGCAGCGACCGCCCTTCACGTTGAAGGAGAATCGACCCGGCTGGTAGCCACGTACCTTCGCCTCGGTGGTCGCCGCGAACAACGTCCTGATCTTGTCGAATACACCCGTGTAGGTGGCCGGGTTCGAGCGCGGCGTGCGGCCGATCGGTGACTGGTCCACCTGCACAAGTTTGTCCAGATCGTCGAGACCATTGATCCTGGTGTGCCTGCCCGGCACCTGTCGCGCACCGTTGAGCTTGTTCGCGAGCACGGTCGCCATGATGTCGTTGACCAGGGTGGACTTGCCGGAGCCGGACACGCCTGTCACCGAGGTGAGCACGCCGAGCGGGAAGCTGACGTCGATCCCACGCAGGTTGTGCTCGTTCGCACCGACCACGGTGAGCTGACGCTTCTTGCTGACCGGACGCCGCACCATCGGCACCTCGATCCGTTCCCTGCCCGAAAGGTAGGCGCCGGTCAGCGAATTCGGTTCGGTGAGCAGCTCCTGGTACGGACCGCTGTGCACCACCGTGCCACCGTGTTCGCCCGCCAGCGGGCCGATGTCGACGACCCAGTCCGAGGCCCTGATGGTGTCCTCGTCGTGCTCGACCACGATGAGGGTGTTGCCCAGATTACGTAGCCGCGTGAGGGTTTCGATGAGGCGACGATTGTCGCGCTGGTGCAGTCCGATCGAGGGCTCGTCGAGCACGTAGAGCACACCGACGAGGCCGGAACCGATCTGGGTCGCCAACCGAATGCGCTGCGCCTCACCGCCGGAAAGCGTGGCCGCCGCCCGCGACAGCGACAGGTACTGCAATCCGACATCGAGCAGGAACCCGAGCCGAGCCTGCACCTCCTTGAGCACCTGCCCGGCGATCGCGGTCTCCCGCTCACCGAGGGTCAGCGAATTCAGGAAGTCGGCGCAGTCGGCGATGGACAACTCGCTGACCTCCGCGATGGACTTCCGCTCGCCGCCCGCGGCGATGGTGACCGCGAGAATCTCCGGGCGCAGCCGGGCGCCGTTGCAGACCGGGCACGGCACATCGCGCATGTACCCGTCGTAGTGCTCCTTCATCTGCTCGGACTCGGTGCTCTCCATACGCCGCTGCAGGAACGGCATCACACCCTCGAAATCGGCGTAGTACGAACGCTTCCTGCCGTAGCGGTTGGTGTAGGAGACGTGCACCTGATCGGAGCTGCCCTCCAGCACCGCCTTGCGCGCCTTGAGCGGCAGGTCCTGCCACGGCGTGTCCATGGAGAAGCCGACGGATTCGGCCAGGCCCGACAGCAGCCTGTTGAAGTATTCGGCAGTCTGGCCGCGCGACCACGGCGCGATCGCACCGGCGGCCAGGCTCAGTTCCGGGTCGGGCACCACCAGATCCGGGTCGACCTCCTTGCGGATGCCGAGACCGGTGCAGTCCGGGCAGGCGCCGTAGGGCGAGTTGAACGAGAACGACCTCGGCTCCAGGTCCTCGATATCGAGCGGATGCCCGTTGGGGCAGGCCAGGCGCTCGGAGAAGCGTCGCTCGCGGTCGTGCGCGTGTTCGTCGCGATCGACGAAATCGAGCACCACGATGCCGTCGGCCAGGCGCAGCGCCGTCTCGATCGAATCGGTGAGCCGTTGCTTGGAATTCGGCTTGACCGAGAGCCGATCGACCACGACCTCGACGTCGTGCTTCTCCTGCTTCTTCAGTTTCGGCGGATCCGACAGCGGATGGACGACACCGTCGACCCGGACCCGGGAGTACCCCTGGGTGTTCAGCTGATCGAACAGGTCGACGAATTCGCCCTTGCGGGTGCGCACCACCGGCGCGAGGACCTGGAACTTGATGCCCTCTTCCATGGCGAGCACCTGGTCGACGATCTGCTGTGGCGACTGCTTGGCGATCAGCTCGCCGCACACCGGGCAGTGCGGCGTGCCCGCACGTGCGTAGAGCAGGCGCAGATAGTCGTAGACCTCGGTGATGGTGCCGACGGTCGAGCGTGGGTTGCGGTTGGTCGACTTCTGGTCGATGGACACCGCGGGTGAGAGACCCTCGATGAAGTCGACGTCCGGCTTGTCCATCTGCCCGAGGAACTGGCGTGCGTAGGCGGACAGCGACTCCACGTACCGGCGCTGGCCCTCGGCGAAGATCGTGTCGAAGGCCAGGCTCGATTTGCCCGAGCCCGACAGTCCGGTGAACACGATGAGGCTGTCGCGGGGCAGATCGAGGTCGACCCCCTTCAGGTTGTGCTCCCGCGCTCCGCGCACAGTGAGGCGTTCCGCCACCAGGTGTCCCTTCTCCGTGTTCAGACGTGTTCAGACGTGTTCAGACGTGCCCCCGCCGCCATGCTAGGCCCGCCCACCGACAAGTTTCGCCGAGCGCCGGACCGGGCTGGTTCCCCCCCCAGGTCAGCGCCCTGATCGAGGCCGCTCGCCGGACAGTCCGAGTAACTGCCAGCCATCCTTGTCGACGGTGACCGTCAGCACATCCGAGCCCACTCGCAGACCGTTGACCCGCAGTGGCAGATACCGGTCCGGCACCGCGGGCGCGATCGAGGCCGGGCCCGTTCCTGCCGAACCACCACTGCCCGGCTCCAGTCGCAACATACTGCGTAGGAACAGCAGCGGCGCCGCGGCCGCCCATGCCTGCGGCGAGCACGATGTCGGATAGGGCACCGGCGCCGCGAACTCGGTGCGATCGAAGCCGCAGAACAACTCGGGCAGCCGATGCCCGAACCGGCTCGACGCATCCAGCATCCCATCGATCACCCGGTTCGCCTGCTCGGTGTACCCGTAACGCATCAGCCCAGCGGCGCAGATGGCGTTGTCGTGCGGCCATACCGAGCCGTTGTGGTAACTGACCGGGTTGTAGGCGCCCATGGTCGTCGCGAGCGTCCGGATGCCCCACCCGGTGAACATTTCGGGCGCGAGCAGGCGGTCGGCGACCAGGCCCGCCTTGTCGTCATCGACGATCCCGGTCCACAGGCAGTGTCCGATATTGGAGGTCAACGCATCGATCGGCCGCTTGTCCCGATCGAGCCCGATGGCATACCAGCCGTGTTCCGGCAGCCAGAATGCCTTGTTGAAGGCGGCCTTCAAGCGGCCTGCCTTCGCGCGGAATCGCTCCGCGGTGGCATGGTCGCCCGCATCGA
Source organism: Nocardia sp. NPDC051463 (assembly GCF_040681975.1). NCBI lineage: Bacteria > Bacillati > Actinomycetota > Actinomycetes > Mycobacteriales > Nocardiaceae > Nocardia > Nocardia sp. NPDC051463. The sequence continues at coordinate 159,628 of NZ_JBFBAB010000013.1, read as the reverse complement.
GCGCGAGCGCCGCCCGTGCCAGGTAGGCCGCGTAGACATAGCCCTGCACCTCGGCAAGCGCGATCGGCGCGGCGGGCAGGCTGCCGTCGATGAAATTCACGCCGTCCCAGGAGTCCTTCCAGCCCTGGTTGGCCAGCCCGTGTTCGCCGGACCGCTGGTACTCGACGAAACCGTCACCGTCGGCATCGCCGTAGTCCTCGATCCAGTCCAACGCCCGATCGGCGTGTGGCAGCAGCTCGTCGCGGGTCCCGGTATCGAGCCCCCAGCGATGCAGCTCGCCGAGCAGCATCACGAACAGCGGCGTGGCGTCGGCGGTGCCGTAGTAAACGGTGTCGCCGCCGAGCAGCAGGGTCGAAGCCCGCCCGAAGCGCACCTCGTGCGGAATCCGGCCGGGCTGTTCCTCGGTGGCCGAACGAATCTCGTTGCCCTGCAATCCCGCCAGACTCTGTAGCGTGCCGACGGCGAGCCGACGATCCAGCGGCAACACCATCCACGAGGTGAGCAGCGAGTCGCGGCCGAACAGCGCCATGAACCAGGGGGCACCCGCGGCGACCACCGCCCGCTGGGGATGGCCGGGATCGAAGATTCGCAAGGCCCCGAGATCGGTGACGGCGCGCTGCAACACCGCGTCGAGGGTTTCGTCGTTGGTGTGCACGGTGGGTGAATTCTCGTACCAGTCGCGCAAGCGCTGCGCTGGCTCGCTGAGCGAGACAGAACTGCCACACGCATACCGCGGCGGCACCGGATCCGCGCCGAGCGCGGGCCGGTACTGGATGCACGCCGTCCACTCGCCACGCCCGGGAAGGGCTACCTCCCAACGCAATTCGCGATCACACGCGGTAGCGCCCGCCGCGGCGACGGTGACACCCACCCGCAGATCGGCCCTGGTGATCTCGATGGCTCCGTCGACGGAGCTGCTGCTGGTGACAGCGCCGCCACCGGTCCTGCCGTCCTTCACCTCGAACAGGTGCGCGAAATCGGCGTCGACTTCCAGCGCCACTACGCAGCGGACGGGTTCGCCGGACAGATTGCGCACAGTCAGGTCATCGCGCATGCCGTCGCCGACATGACGCCCGACGATCACCAACGCCGTGCTGTCGGCGCGGCCGGGGTGCGGCGCCGTCCTGGCCAGTATGGTCGCGCTATAGGGGTCGGCGTACTGAACGGTCAGGGGCTGTGGCAGCACACCATCGATCGTGAGCCGCCATCGCGAAAGCACTCTGGTATCGCGGACGAACAATCCCTCTTGGCGATGCGGGCTTATGCCGCCACCGGATTCACTGATACAAAATGTCGAGCCCTCGACGAGGGTGACGCCTGCCTCGACCGCTCCGGGCTCACCCGGACCCGCACCTTCCCCCCAGGGGCTGCTCACACCTACACCCTACCGATGCTCGGCTCTGCGCGGCGGGCAGACAGCGGATCCAGTGTCCGCGCCCCGATCAGGGTCAGCTGCGCTGTCGGCCTGAATACTGCTGAAATCCAGTGTCGCCGAATCGTGCTCCGCTCTCCCCAACGCGCGTCCGGCGAGTTACCTTGAGCGGGTGGCACAACGGGGCGTACTAGCCCCACCGAGCAGGGGCGCGGGAAATCCCGCGGGCGAGGAGAAGACGGCGTGATCAAGGTGTTCCTCGTCGACGACCACGAGATCGTCCGCCGCGGTCTCATCGACCTGTTGGACAGCGACCCCGAACTCACGGTCATCGGTGAGGCGGGTGATGTCGCGCAGGCCATGAGCGGCATCCACGCGCTGCGGCCCGACGTCGCGGTGCTCGACGTGCGACTGCCCGACGGCAACGGCATCGAACTGTGCCGCGATCTGCTCGCCGATATCGAGGGCCTGCGCTGCCTGATCCTCACCTCTTACACCGACGAGCACGCCATGCTCGACGCGATTCTCGCCGGCGCGAGCGGATACGTCGTCAAGAACATCAAGGGCATGGAGTTGGCCGAGGCCATCAAGGAAGTCGGCGCGGGCCGCTCGCTGCTGGACAACCGCGCGGCCGCCGCGCTCAAAGCGCGCTTGCACAGCAGCACCGAGAACGACGGGCCGCTGGCCGGACTCACCGAACAAGAACGCAGACTGCTCGCGCTGCTCGGCGAAGGGTTGACCAATCGTCAGATCGCGGCGCGAATGTTCCTGGCGGAGAAGACCGTCAAGAATTACGTGTCCCGACTGTTGGCCAAGCTGGGCATGGAACGCCGCACTCAGGCCGCGGTGCTGGCCACCAAACTCCGCGACAACTAGGCGAAGACCTACCCGCTACTCGGTGCCCGCCGGAACCACGATCGTGAGATCGCCATCGTATCGGCGATAGAGCAGTCGGCCGCGACCGCTACCCGGATCGGTGAAGAACAAGAACGGCAATCCCCCGCGACACAACCGAGCCGCCGCCTCGTCCTCGCTCACCGCGGGCGTCGGTTCCGTATGCACGGTGAGCGGAAGCGAATTCACCGTCAAAGCCACCTCGGCCGCCGCCTGCGGCGCGGCCGTCTCGTGCTGTCGCGACAGCCGCACGCCCAGCGACTCCTCCCAGTGCACGATCGCGTCCTCACCGGTTTCCGAGTCGGTGAACAGGTAAGCGTCGTAGTCCATTGCGTCCAGCACCGCCGTCGCCTCGGCCGGTGTTCCGGTCAAAAGCGCGCAGAGCTTCCTGCGCACGATAGGGCGCGGCTCGGTGACCCTGGCCAGCGGTGGACGAGCCGGATCGGGAAAAGGGCGCGCCTGACTGGTGGCCAGCCTGGCGATCTGCCGGTCCAGCCGTTCGACGGCGAAGGTGACGGCGAATCCGCGCGGACCGGTGACCTGCACCCGCGTCGGCGTGTCGTGGAAGCGGATGTTCGCCTGCACCAGTGTCGGTTCGGTGCCATCGGGCGGCACCGTGACCCGCACCCGCGCCGCCGAATCGACGTGATGGCGGCGCAACACCCGACCGATCGCCCGCACGGCTCGTGTCACGTCCGCGGCAGGCACCGCACCACACGTCGTCACCGCGAGCTCCGGATCGGCCGCAGTCGCCCACAACTCGGTCGAACGCAACACCTCGGTCCTGCCGCGCAATGCCGACCTGCCGACCGATTTCGGCCCGCCCCTGAGCTCCGGCCGACCGACCAAATCGGTCTCGCCCACCAGTTTCGACGCTCTCACCAGCTCCGACGAATTCATAGGACACCCCTACTTTCTATTCCCGGTGCGCCCACCTCATCACCGTAAGGTCACGGTGAACAGAGCCGAAAGTCCTCGATCGGCCAACTAGACTGGCGACAGCGCTGTGACGCGCCCGCATGGACAGGAAGCCGAGATGACCGAAGAAAACGGCAGCGGCCCGTATTCGGTGCGCGACACGTTGTCGCAACTTCGGCTTCGGGAACTGATCTCCGAGGTCAGCGAACGCGTCGAGTCGATCATCGATTCACGCGACCGGATGGATGGTCTTGTCGAGGCGATGCTCGCGGTCACCTCCGGACTCGATCTCGACGAGACCCTACGGACCATCGTGCATACCGCGACCAGCCTCGTCGACGCCCGCTACGGTGCGCTCGCGGTGCGCGGCCACGATCAGCAGGTGACCCAGTTCATCGATGAGGGCATGGACGACGAAACCCGCGACCGGATCGGCAGGCTGCCCGCCGGACACGGTGTGCTCGGCGTCGTGTTCAACCAACCGAGACCGCTTCGCCTGGACAAATTGTCGAATCATCGTGCATCGGTGGGGTTTCCGCCGCACCACCCCCCGATGCACACCTTCCTCGGCGTCCCCGTGCGCATCCGCGACGAGATCTTCGGCAGCCTGTACCTCACCGAGAAAGCGGGCGGACACCCGTTCACCGAGGACGACGATGTGCTCGTCCAGGCCTTGGCCGCTGCGGCGGGCATCGCGGTGGACAACGCCAGGCTCTACGAATCCGCCCGCACTCGGCAGGCGTGGATCGAGGCGACCAGAGACATCGCCACCGAATTTCTGGCCGGCACCGAACCCGACCTGGTGCTCGCCCATGTGGTCGATCACGCCCGCACCCTCACCGGCTCACACCAGTCCTTCCTGGCCAGCGCCGCAGGGGCGGACAGCAGGCTCGGCGAGGTGACCGAGTTGTCGATCACGCAGTGGTCCGGGCCGAGCGCGGGCCATGACGGATGGACCGTGCACACCGAGGGCACCGCGCTCGGCGAAGCCTTCACCCGACGCACACCGCTGCGCTTCGACGATGCCGCGCAGGTCGATCTCGGCGCGCCGCTGCCGAATGTCGGACCTGTGCTGATCCTGCCGTTGTGCACGCCCGATGCCACCCTCGGCACGCTGGTCGCGGTGCGCCCAGCTGGCTCCGCGCCCTACCCGGACGAACTGGTCGAGCTGACCGCCGCGTTCACCGATCAGGCAGCGCTGGCCATGCAACTGGCCGACACCCAGCGCCGCATGCGCGATCTCGACATCCTCGCCGACCGCGACCGCATCGCGCGCGACCTGCACGACCACGTGATCCAGCGGCTCTTCGCGATCGGGCTCACCCTGCAGGGCGCGGTGCCACGGGCCGAGGCTCCCGGCGTGCGCGAGCGTCTGGCCAACGTGATCAACGATCTGCAGGAGGTCGTTCAGGAGATCCGCACCTCGATCTTCGACCTGCACAGCGGCGGCCAGAGCACCGGGCTGCAGCAGCGGATCGAGGCGGCGATCCGGCAGCAGACCGCCGACACCGAACTGCGGGCGACCATTCAGGTGAGCGGGCCGCTGTCGGTGCTGGAAGCCGAGCTCGCCGATCACGCCGAGGCGGTGGTGCGCGAAGCGGTCAGCAACGCGGTGCGGCACTCCGGCGGCGATCTGGTGGCGGTGGAAATCGGCGTGGCCGATGATCTGACCATCGTGGTGACCGACAACGGTTGGGGCATACCCAATCACGTGATCCGTAGTGGGTTGCGCAATCTGGAGCAGCGGGCCGAGAAGTCGGACGGACAGTTCACCATCGGGCCCGATATCCGCCGCACAGACGAACCGGACGATCGGCTACCGGGGACCCGCCTCAGCTGGTCGGTGCCATTGCCATGAGCCGGGCTCACACCGGCCCGAGCACCACCATCGAGTTGTTGCCGCCCATGCCGAGCGACAACTTCGCCGTGATACCACCCTCGAACTCCGTGGGGCCGTCGAGCAACCGCTCGTGAGCGGGCGCGACGATCGGTGCGGCGGGCACGACGCCCCGCTCGTATCCCAGCGCCGCCGCGGCCACCTCGACCGCGGCGGCGGCGCCTTGGCAGTGGCCCGCGAGTGGTTTCACCGCATAGACGTGCGGGCGGTCACCGAACAGGTGCGTGAGCAGATGCCGCTCGGCGACATCGCATTGTTCGGTCCCGGTGCCGTGCGCGTTGAAATACCGGATATCCGCGGGGGTGACATCGGCATCGGCCAACGCCCTCCGCGCGCAGTCGAAGATCTGATCGTGGCCGGGATCCACCGAAACCACGTGGTACGCATCGTTGGTCATACCGCCGCCCAACATCGCCACGTACGGGCGCCGCACCGAACGGCTCAGCACGAACGCCACCGATGCCTCACCCATGCTGAAGCCGCGGCTACCCGTCTGAAAGGGACGGCAGGCATCCAGCGGTTCGGCATCATCGACCGCGGCGCCGAGACGGACGAAGTGCTCGACCATGTCGGGTGTCGCGGACATATCGGTGGCGACGCAGATCACGTCGTCGGCGACGCCCGCATCCAGCCACAGCCTCGCAGTGATCAGCGCGACATTCGCCGAACTACACGCCGCCGAGATATTCATCGCCGGACCGTGGAAGCCGAATTCCTGCTGCAGTACCGAGATCGGAGTCGAGGGAAGTAGTCGCATGTAGTCACGCGAGCGGCGGTGACCGTGGTCGACGAGGTAGAAGTCACGCCAGTTGGTGACGTCACCGAGCACGATCGCGTGTAGCACGCCGACGGTGCGTCCCGGCCGCCAGCCGCGCGCTGTCGCATCGGCGATCGCCTCTCGCGCCGACTCGTGTATGGCGCGCCCGTAGCGACTGTTGCTCACCGAGTAATCGCCGCCGTCGGGCACCAACGACGCCCACGCGTGCTCGTCACGGTCGCGGCCGTAACCGGGTTGCAGGTTCGCTGCCGACTTTCCGCTGAGCAACCCCTCCCACAGGGTCTCGCGGCCCCAGCCGTACCCGCTGACCGCCCCGATTCCGGCGACCGTCATATGATCTTGATATTGCGCTTCGGTCTGCGCGGCTGAGCCAGGCATCGGTTCGCTCCTTCGCCGGTCCTGCGGGCCGACCAGCACGTCGGCTCGAGATATGCGCGGAGAATCGGGTTTGTAATGATCATCAGATAAGGCCCGATGAAGTGCCCGAACTGTGATCGAAGCAATAGCGTCGACGGTGTGATCTTGTACACCTCGAAGTCAGAATAATCCCATGTTCCAATGACCATGATTGGGTCGACGATCGGGGGTTCGAGTGGGTGAGGACAAGGCAGACGGCGCAAGGGCGGCCGAGCAACTGACGCAGCGCTACCAGTCCCTGGTCGAGCACACCCCCGACGGCATCTGTGTGCACGCGCGTGGCACCGTCGTCTACGTCAACCCGGCCATGGCGCGGATGCTTGCCGCCGACTGCATCGACGACGTGATCGGCAAGCCGCTCACCCAGTTCGTCCATCCGCATTCGGTACTCGGCATGATCGAGCGCATCAGCACGCTGACCGATTCCGGCGACGCCTCCGATCGCGCCGAATTGACACTCATACGTCTCGACGGCGGCACCGTCCCCGTCGAAACGGTCTCTGTACTCACCGCTTGGCACGACCATCTCGCCTACCAGGTGGTTGTACACGACCTGACCACGCAGCGCGCCGCAGAGGAGGCACAGCGGCGCGCCGAGCAATACTTCACCACCGTCGTCTCCCAACTGGAGGAGGGCGTGGTGGTGATCGACCGCAACGGCCGCATCGAATCGGCCAATCCGGCCGCCAGGCGGATCTTCGCCGCCGACGAACGCACCCGCGATCTCATCGGCGCGACGATCGACGAACTGCCACTGCTGCTGCTGGATGCCAACGCGCAGCCATTGCCCGCGACCCGCCACCCGATCGCGCGGACCCTCGCCACCGGCGAAACCATCACCGGCTACGTCTTCGGCGTCGACCGCCACGACGGACAGCGGCGCTGGTTGTCCGGAAGCAGCAGGCTGCTCAACCCCGGCGACCCGGCCTCCCCTGCCGTATCCTCCTTCGCCGACATCACCGATTTCCGCGCCAGCAGAAGGCAACTGGAGTACCAGGCCACCCACGACTCGCTGACCGGACTTGCCAACCGCTCGCTGATCCTTTCCCAGCTCGCAGGCGCGCTCGCGACCAGCGAGACACTGCCGGTGTCGACCGTGCTGTTCATCGACCTGGACGGATTCAAGGCGATCAACGACACTCTCGGCCACGCGATCGGCGACACTGTGCTGCAGATCGTGGCACAGCGGCTGCAGCGCGCGCTGCGCGGCGACGACCTGGTCGGCAGGCTCGGCGGCGACGAATTTCTCGTGCTGCTTTCCGGACCGGCGCGGCGGGTCGACATCGACACGCTGGTGGCTCGGCTGCGCTCGTCCATGGCCGAGCCGATCATCGCGCGTGGACACCGCATCGAGGTGAACGCCTCGATCGGCGCTACCGAGCTCACCCCGGGCGACCACCGCACACCGGAAGCGGTCCTGCACGACGCGGACCTGGCGATGTACCGCGCCAAGCCGGCCGGGCACCGGGACAGTGGCACCCCCCTTGGCCGCAGGCCGAACAACACCCACGCCTCGTGACGGTGATCGAATGATTCTCGAACACGCGCTGCTTTCCGTCCGTCCCGAACAGGCCGAAGACTTCGAGGCCGCCTTCGCCGAGGCGAAGCCGATCATCTCGGCCATGCCAGGGTTTCGGTCGCTGTCGCTGTCGCACGGTATCGAGACACCCGACACGTATCTGCTCCTGGTCGCATGGGAGAGCCTGGCCGACCACGTGGAAGGATTTCGCGGCTCCGCGGGGTATCAGCGCTGGCAGCAGCTGTTACACCACTTCTATGACCCGTTCCCGGTTGTGCAGCACTTCGCCCCGATAGTGGGCGACGCGACATCGGATACCCCACCTGCGGTTACGGCGAGCACACCGAACCAGCAGTAGACTCGACAACTCTGTTTTCTACAGAGTTCGCGTGCACTCGTCCGCTGCGGGTGCGCAGTTTCAGCGCGGTGACTAAGGAGTTCAGTTTGCCCGACCGTCTCACTCAGGATCGTGCCGCGCACGACGGCGCATCCGAGCGGAACCGCGAAATCGAACAAGAGCAGGCCTACCTGTCTGTGCTCTACGACCGACTCGACGGCATGCGCACCTATGCCAACAACCGCTTGCGCACGGTGCTGCTGGAAACCGGCGGCACCCCACAGGCACGCAGCGAGCGGGAATCGTTCAGCGCGCTCTACCACGAGGACCTCGCCAAGTACGACGCCGCCGAACACGGCCTGTGTTTCGGCCGGATCGACCTCGATGGCGATCAGGACGGCGAATACCGCTATATCGGCAGGCTCGGAATCCTCGACGAAAAAGACGACTACGAGACGCTGCTGTTGGATTGGCGCGCGCCGCTTGCCCGGCCGTTCTATTTGGCCACCACCGCGACGCCCGATGGGGTGACCCGCCGCCGTCACATCCGCTCACGCAATCGCACAGTCACCGCGGTCAACGACGAATACCTGGATCTGGCAGCGGCGCACCGGGCCGGCGTCACCGGCGCGGACGGCGGCGTCGGCAGTGAGAGCGCGCTGCTCGCGGCGCTCAATGCCGCGCGCACCGGCCACATGAACGACATCGTCGAGACCATCCAGCACGAGCAGGACGCGATCATCCGGTCCGAGCACAAGAGCGTGCTGGTAGTGCAGGGCGGTCCCGGCACCGGCAAGACCGCCGTGGCACTGCACCGGGCGGCCTTCCTGCTCTATACCTACCGGCAACAGCTGGCCAAGTCCGGTGTGCTGATCATCGGCCCGAACGCCACCTTCCTCGACTACATCGGGCAGGTACTGCCCTCGCTGGGCGAGACCGGCGTGCTGCTGTCCACCATCGGCGACCTGTATCCCGGGGTGAAAGCCACCCGGGAGGACTCGCTGCGGGCCGGTGAGATCAAGGGTTCGCTCGCCATCCTCGACGTGCTCAAGCAGGCGGTGCGCGATCGGCAGGAGATCCCCGCCGAGCCGATCCGCCTGACCTTCGACGGCTACCCGGTGGTCCTGGATCGCAAGATCACCACCCGCGCCCGTGGCCGGGCCCGCTCCTCGCGGCGCCCACACAACCTGGCCAGGCCGATCTTCGCGAGCTCGGTGCTGGACGCGCTGACCGATCAGCTGGCCCAGACCATGGGCGCCGACCTGTCCGGCGGCCAAAGTCTGCTCAGCCGAACCGATCTCGCCGAAATCCGTGACGAGATGCGCACCGATCCCTCGATTCAGGCGGCGATCGGCCGGCTCTGGCCGATCCTGTCGCCGCAGGACGTGCTCGCCGACCTGCTCGCCGACCCGAAGCGACTTGATCGCGTAGCCGGCAGCCTCGATCCTGCCGACCGTGCGGAGCTGGTGCGGTCGGACAATGGCGAATTCAGCGCAGCCGACGCACCGCTGCTCGACGAGCTCGCGGAGCTGCTCGGTGTCGACGACGCCGAGGAACGCGAACGCGCACGGCGCCGCTGGCGGGCCCAGCTGGCCGAGGCGCAGGACGCGCTCGACATCCTGACCGGTTCGGCGCCACAGGATCTGGAGGATGAGCTCGATCCCGAGATCCTGATGGCCTATGACCTGATCGACGCCGGTCAGCTCGCCGAACGCCAGAATGTGCGTGCCAGTCAGACCACCGCCGAGCGCGCCGCGGGCGACCGCACCTGGACCTACGGCCACGTGATCGTGGACGAGGCGCAGGAACTTTCGGAAATGGCGTGGCGAATGGTAATGCGCCGCATCCCGAATCGCTGGATCACCGTCGTCGGCGACGTGGCACAGACCGGTGACCCCGCGGGCGCTTCGTCGTGGCAGACGATGCTGGAACCCTATGTGGCCAAACGGTGGAAGCTGACCGAGCTCACGGTGAACTACCGGACCCCGGCCGAGATCATGGATGTCGCCGCCGGCGTGTTGAGCGCGATCGACCCCACCGCGGCCGCGCCGCGATCGGTGCGGGAGTCCGGGCAGCGACCGCGCGCCTACGCGGTCACCGCGAACCAATTGCGCAGCGAGGTGGAACGATTGGTGGCCACCGAGACCGGACCGGGCACCACCGCGGTCATCGCGCCGCACGACCTGGTCCCGGATTTCGCCGAGCTGGTAGGCGAATCGGTGCGCGTGCTGACCGTGCACGATGTGAAGGGCCTCGAGTTCGACGCGGTGTATCTCGTCGAACCCGCGCAGATTCTCGCGGAGTCCCCGCGTGGGCTCAACGATCTGTACGTCGCGCTGACCCGTGCGACCCAGCGCCTCGGCGTCATTCACACCGGGGAACTGCCGTCGGTGCTGCACGCACTGACCTAGGGCGTCCACGAGAAACCCCGTCATTGCGGCTGCGGCCGCAACGACGGGGTCAGGTCTCTCGATGGAACTACCGGCTGCGAGCGACGCTCGCGTGATGCGGGACTACCGTCAGCGCACGGTGTGCACGATCAGGACGTCGGAGCGCGACTTGCGGGCGACATCGGATGGCACCGAGCCGAGCAGGCGGCCCGCCAGGGTGTTCAGACCTCGGTTGCCGACGACGAGCAGATCGGCCTCGACCTCTTTGACGAGAGCGAGTAGCGATTCGACCGGCTCGCCGACGATGGAGCGCTCGACGATGTTCTTGGCGCCGACGGCGGCGGCCTTGTCCCTGGCGGTGCGCAGAATCTCGTTGGTCGGCGCGGAGCCGCGCACCTGGTATGCCTCGTCCTTGAGCACATCGGCCGCCGCCGCGACATCGCGATCGTCGGTCGGGTAGTACGCGCAGGCCACGACCAGCGTCGTGTCTCCGTCACCCGCCAGCGCGGCGGCCTTTTCGACGGCGACATACGACGAGTCCGAGCCATCGGTACCGACGACAATGGTCCGGTAGGCGGTCATCTCTCCTCCAACTATGGGGTGGTCGGGTGCCTACGTCCGGCACCACCATGAGTCGTGGCACCGGCGCGGCGACTGGGCTCGACCCTAGCGGCAAAACCGCCGGAAATAACAGAAATCGCAACACATCACACTCGGGGTGTTCAGGCATTCCGAACACCGGTTCGCTCAGCGAATGCCCCACAGCCTTACCGACCAGGGCAGATTCAATTTCTCGACCCGAGTTCTGTGATCGATCACAACCCGTTCGAACGTTCTTGTGCGCGTGGGAGATTCATCACAGTCATCCGAGATGGAATAGCGGCCCGGTGATGGTCAATCCGAGTTCGTCGACATGCGCGAAGAAAGCGAACAGCATCAGCGAGGCACCGGCGAGGGCGAGATCCTTGTTGAAGTGGATCATCTCGCCCTGTTTCGTCTCCGGGTCGGTCTCCGACCAAAACCGATGCATCAGGAACGCGGTCGGCAGCAGCACGATCACCAGCAGCAGCGCACCCAGATCCGCCCAAATCCCCAGCAGCACGCTGACCGCACCGAGCACCATCAGCACACCCGCGGCGAGCACACCCGCCTTCGGCGCAGGCACGCCGCGGCTCTGCGCGTAACCCGTCATCGCCTCGGTCTGCGTGAAATGCCCTACCGCCGAGCCGAAGAACAACACCACGAAAAGCACCCGCCCGATCAAAACCACGACGTCCATGTCCTGCTCCCTCGTTGGCGATACGTACACGAGGTCTTATTCGATTGTCGGCACTGCGGCTATTTCTTGATAGGAAGAACTTTCGAAGTGACCTCGTTGCGCGAGCGTATCGAATTCTTGGCATATTCCAGCGGAGCCATTCCGACCTCAGCGGCGAACTCACGAGAGAAATGCGCCTGATCGAAGTAACCGAGCTCCGCGGCGAGCGCGGCCAGGTCTTCGATGTGGCCGCGCGCGAGTAGATCGGCGCCGTCCTGCAGGCGATAGCGGCGCAGCACCCATTTCGGTCCGGCCCCGATGTATCTGCGAAACATCCGTTGCAGGGTGCGGATCGGCACGTCGAACCGCTCGGTGACCTGATCGACTCTGGTCAATTCCGGGTCGTGCTCCATCGCCTCGACGATGCACAGCACAAGTCGATAGGTCGGGTCGTCGTCGGTCTCACGGCCGGCGAAGAAGTCCTCGATGATGGTGCGGCGCTGCTGATCCGACGGCACCGAGAGCACGCGCTCGGTCAGCCCATCGGCCTCCGGCAGCACCTCGGCCAGTGGGACGGCCGCATCGCGGAACGAGCCGACGTCCAGCCCCGTGAAAGCACCGAAGCCGCCCGCGCGGAAGCGAACCCCGAACGTCTCTCCCACCTCGCTGAGCTCACGGATGTATCTGGTCGTGGAGACGCCGTTGACGAAACCGCCGGTGCGGGTTGCGGTCCGCTCGAAGGTGACATTCACACACGGGTACGACAGGACCTCGGCGTAGTACGGCGGACGGCCACGCAGATCCCAGCGGACCGACCAATACCACTCGACGAACCGGCCGATCTCGGGTCCGGCGGGTAGCCGGGCCAGCGATCGATGCCTGGCCTGCTCGTCCGGGTGCAGGATCCCCTTCACGTCGTCCGGGGCAGGGACACCGGCCGGTTCGGGCACCGCGGCCACCTGGTCAGGACCAATGGACATGGTGTCGCTTTCTTACAAGACCCTGGTCGCGCAATCGACGAGGGTTGTCGGCATGAGCGAAACAGTGAATCCCATCGCCGAGGGCTACCACTCGATCACCTGCTTTCTCGCGGTGTCCGACGGCAACAAAGCGATCGACTTCTACACAGCGGTCTTCGGCGCGGAAGTGGTCGGCCGCAGCGACCTGCCCGACGGCCAACCCGCGCACGCCGAACTGAAGATCGGCGACTCGACCCTGCAGGTGGGCATGCCCATCCCCGACAACAACGTGCTCGCCCCGAACGGCGACTGGGTGCACACCTCGGTTGTGCACTACTGCCCCGACGTCGACGCGGTCATCGAACGCGCCATCGCCAACGGCGCCCGCAGTGCTGAACAACCGCAGACCTTCGTCACCGGCGACCGGTTCGGTGTCGTGATCGATCCGTTCGGTCACCGTTGGGCAGTGATCACCAAGGTCGAAAACGTCTCCCGCGAGGAAGCCGAGCGCCGCGTCAACGAATGGATGGCGACGCAGTCCTGAGCCGATCGCGGCCGAGCTGCCGGACGCCGCCGGGCCCAGCCTCAACTCAACCCGGCGGCGTCCATGCCGCGCAGTTCCTTCTTGAGATCGGCGATTTCGTCGCGTAGCCGTCCGGCCAGCTCGAATTGCAGATCCCGTGCCGCACTCATCATTTGCGCGGTGAGTTCCTTCACCAGGTCCGCGAGCTCGGCGCGCGGCATCGACTTGACGTCGCGGCCCTCGTAGATGCCCGCGCTCACCGCACGACCCGGCTCACCCTGGGCCCTGCGGCCGCGACTGGCGTTACGACCGGAACCGCCGACGGCGACTTCGCTGTCGTCGGCCTCCTGGTACACCTGATCGAGGATGTCGGCGATCTTCTTGCGCAGCGGCTGCGGGTCGATGCCCATTTCTTCGTTGTAGGCAACCTGTTTGGCCCGACGCCGCTCGGTCTCGCTGATGGCGAACTGCATCGAGTCGGTGATCTTGTCTGCGTACATGTGCACCTCGCCCGACACATTGCGCGCCGCGCGGCCGATGGTCTGGATCAGCGCGGTCGTGCTGCGCAAGAAGCCTTCCTTGTCGGCGTCGAGGATCGCGACCAGCGACACCTCCGGCAGGTCGAGGCCCTCACGCAGCAGGTTGATGCCGACGAGCACGTCGTACTCGCCGAGCCGCAGCTGGCGCAACAGTTCCACGCGTCGCAACGTGTCGATCTCGGAGTGCAGATAGCGCACCCGGATGCCGAGGCCGAGCAGATAGTCGGTCAGGTCCTCGGACATCTTCTTGGTGAGGGTGGTGACCAGCACGCGTTCGTCGCGCTCGGTGCGCTGGCGGATTTCGTGGATCAGGTCGTCGATCTGGCCCTTCGTCGGCTTGACCACGACCTTCGGATCTACCAGCCCGGTCGGGCGGATCACCTGCTCGACGACCTCACCGCCGGCCTGCCCGAGCTCATAGGGCCCCGGCGTGGCCGACAGATACACCGTCTGCCCGATTCGATCGGCGAATTCCTCCCAGGTGAGCGGTCGGTTGTCGACCGCGGATGGCAGCCGGAAGCCGTATTCGACGAGGTTGCGCTTGCGCGACATATCGCCTTCGTACATGCCGCCGATCTGCGGAACGGTGTTGTGCGACTCGTCGATGACGAGCAGGAAGTCCTCGGGGAAATAGTCGATCAACGTGGCAGGCGCGCTGCCGGCCGCACGGCCATCGATGTGGCGCGAGTAGTTCTCGATTCCGGAGCAGAACCCGACCTGCCGAATCATCTCCAGGTCGTACTGGGTGCGCATGCGTAGCCGCTGCGCCTCGAGCAGCTTGCCCTGCCTTTCCAGCTCGGCGAGCCGCTGCTCCAGCTCCTTCTCGATATCGCCGACCGCGCGCTCCATACGCTCCGGACCCGCCACGTAGTGGGTGGCCGGAAAGATCCGCACCGTGTCGACCTGACGGACCACGTCGCCGGTCAGCGGGTGCAGGTAGTACAGCGCCTCGATCTCGTCACCGAAGAATTCGATGCGCACCGCCAGTTCCTCGTAGGAGGGAATGATCTCGACGGTGTCGCCGCGCACCCGGAACGAGCCACGGGTGAACGACATGTCGTTGCGGGTGTACTGCACGTCGACCAGCAGTCGCAGGAACGCGTCGCGATCGAGCTCGGTGCCCACCTCCAACTGCACCGACCGATCCAGGTACGACTGTGGTGTGCCGAGGCCGTAGATGCACGACACCGACGCGACCACCACCACGTCCCGGCGTGAGAGCAAGCTCGAGGTGGCCGAGTGCCGCAGCCGCTCGACGTCGTCGTTGATCGAGCTGTCCTTCTCGATGTAGGTGTCGGTCTGCGCGATGTACGCCTCGGGTTGGTAGTAGTCGTAGTACGAGACGAAGTACTCGACGGCATTGTTGGGCAACATCTCTCGCAGCTCGTTGGCCAGCTGAGCGGCGAGGGTCTTGTTCGGCGCCATCACCAGCGTCGGGCGCTGCAGCCGCTCGATCAGCCAGGCGGTGGTCGCCGACTTGCCGGTGCCGGTGGCGCCGAGCAGCACCACGTCGCGCTCACCCGCTGTGATCCGGCGCTCCAGTTCTTCGATCGCTGCGGGTTGGTCCCCGGCGGGCTTGTGCTCGCTGACCACCTCGAATCGGCCGTCGGCCCGCTCGATTTCGCCCACCGGCCTGAACTCGGAATGCGCGAGCGGCGTCCCACCGGCCCTGTCCTCGAAGCCTTCCGCTGGGATTTCGGTTGCGAATGCCATGCTCATCAGCCTAGGCCCAGCCACCGACAGATTCCCGGCGGCGGTATTTCAGCGGGACCTCAGCCCCTAGGACTCCGACGCCCTGGCCCTCTGCGCATGGCGGAATCGTATTCCGGCCTCTGCATGCGACCTCGGGCGATCGCTGATGCTGACCGGTTCCATTCCTCGTCGCCCCTCGATAGAGGTCTATCGCGCCGTCATCGATGGTGGAATCCGCTCCACTGCGCAATTCTCGGCGTGGCTGGAGTCGCACCCTCGCGACGGTCTCACATTCTGGAACCCTGCCGGGACCAACGCCGACGGGCAACCGGCACCGCTGGACATGGAGGTCAGCGGCATGCCGGGGCGAGGACCGTCGTCACCACCCTGTGGACAGCGGCGGTCTCCGGCGACGAGCCCTCCCTGCCCGCGAACAGCAGGTGCCCGGTTCCGATCACCATGAGGGCGAGGGTGTCGACATCGGCATCGGCCGCGATGCGGCCGATGTCGCGCTCGGCGGTCAGGTAGGAGGCGACCATGGCCGCAGCCTCCGTCAGCACCGGGACGCCGGGCGGCCGGACCTGCCGCAGCCTGGCACGCAACTCGTCGCGAAAGGTGACGAGGCTGATGATCGCCACCGCGACCGACTCGAACAGCGTCCTCAGCGCGCCGGTGACGTTCTCGGCGACGGTGCCGGTTCCCGCGGATTCGCGCAGCGCGACGGCCTGGTTGTCGATCCGGCCGATGCGGTCGAGCACGAGCTCGGCGAGGAAGCCGTCGAAGTCGGCGAAATGCCGGTGCAGGACACCCTTGGCGCAGCCTGCTTCGGTGGTGACCGCCCGGCTGGTCAGTGCGTTCGGCCCGGCACGGAGCAGGATGCGCTCTGCTGCGTCGAACAGCTGTTCGCGCACGTCACGCAGGGCAACACCGGTCGGCATATCGCGAATCCTTCCCTCGCCCAGCCCTTCTCGATTTACGAGTGGGCATGCGCCCACTATAGTGGGCGCATGCCCACCATACCGCCGGAGCAACCGCCCCTTCCCGAGCCCGACCCGCGCGAGGCGCATCGGGCCCGGCACATCGCCGAGTCGTTCGGCTCCGACGCCGAACGCTACGACCGAACCCGCCCGCGCTATCCAGACGCCCTGGTGGCGCGGATAGTGGCCGAGAGCCCCGGGTCCGATGTGCTCGATGTCGGCACCGGCACCGGCATCGCCGCCAGGCAGTTCCAGGCGCTCGGCAGCCGGGTCCTCGGAGTTGAACCCGATGCGCGGATGGCCGAGTTCGCGCGCCGCAGCGGCGTCGAGGTCGAGGTGTCGACGTTCGAAGCCTGGGATACCGCAGGCCGGACGTTCGACGCGGTCGTCGCCGGGCAGACCTGGCATTGGGTCGACCCGGTCGCCGGAGCGGCCAAAGCGGCGCAAGCGCTGCGCCCGGGCGGACGACTGGCCGTGTTCTGGTACATATTCCAACCACCGTCGGAGCTGGCTGCAGCCTTCGCCGAGGTCTACCGCAGAGTGCTACCCGGCTCCCCTTTCGACCGTGCGACGATGCCCGGCCTGGACACCTACTCCGCGTTCTTCACCAAGGCGACCAACGGGATACAACAGGCAGGCGCGTTCGCCGACACGGAGCAGTGGCGGTTCGACTGGGAGCAGCCCTGCACCCGCGACGAATGGCTGGAGCAGATGCCGACCTTCGGTGGTCACCGCCAATTCCCGCCCGACACGCTGGAAGCATTGCTGAACGACATCGGCGCAGCTATCGACGTGGCGGGGGGCGGCTTCACGATGCACTACACCGCGGTAGCGGTCACCGCGATGCGAACCGACACCGACCGGCCTTCGGCAACCGCGTAACACCGCAAACCCGCCCGGAGCGGTCGACGTCGCGCCATGACCCCCCGGCGCGACGGGGGCTTCCCACGCACCGCCACCGAAAAACATCGGTGCACAATTTGTTACTTGCCCGAAATGTCCATTGCCACAACGATATTCATCACATTTCTACAGAAAGCGCGCGACCCCGGACGGGTGTAGCCTGATTTGGTTATCGGTACAGGGTGTTATCGGTACAGGGTGAAGGAAGACGCCATGAGCGCTCTGATTCCATTGCTCGCCGCAGTGCCTGCAATGACCGGGATAGCCGGATACGTCGCCAGGGACATGCGCGGGGTCGCACCGGGTCAACTGACCGCCAGGCTCGCGACCGCAGCACCACCGGGGCCACCACTTGTGGCCGCGCCCGCCAAACCGAAAGTCGAGTATTTCAATCTCGCCGATCTGACCAATACCGACGCACGCGGCTTTGTCCGGTCGGTGGAACGCTTTCACGTCGAGCCGTGGGGCCTATATATGGCCAGGACGGTCAGCGGGCCGGAATTCCACTACGTCGAGTCGTGGCTGGTGCCGGAGTTGTCAATCCGCGCGACGATCACCCACCGCAGCCCAGCACATCACCGAGGGCAGGACTACTGCCTGGATATCGGCGAATTCACGAAGGTCGAACCGAAGCGCTGGAAAGCGATCGACCACTACCTCGACATCATGGTGCAGGGCGGGCGCAAGTCCGAATTGCGCGGCGTCGAAGACCTACTGGCCGCCCACGCAGCCGGTTTGATCGACACAGCGCAGGCACACCGAGCCTTCGAGCGGGCCACCACCGCGATGGACGGCCTCGCCGCGCACGACCACGATGTCGAACGCTGGCTGGCCTCGCACGGCATCGTGCTGAGCTGGATGTAGGGCGGGACACCGCCGCAGCACTCGACGCAGGCCCAGCGGCGGTAGATTCTGTGTGCATGACACAGGCACCATCAGTGGACGTGCATCGCCCGAAGGTGGAGTACTTCGACCTCGCGGCGCAGACCAACACGGATCCGAAGGGTTTCGTCCGCCCGGTCGAACAGTTCCGCGCGCAGCCATGGGGCCTGTACATGGCGCGCGTATCCGACCATCCACAGTTCCACTACATCGAGTCGTGGCTGTTACCCGAGCTGTCCATCCGCGTCACGGTCTTCCATTACTACCCCGAACACCAGCGCGATCAGGACTACTACGTCGATCTGGGTGAGTTCACCCAGGTCGGGCCGAACACCTGGAAGTCGGTGGACCACTACCTGGACATCGTGGTGCGCACCGGACGCGACACCGAGCTGCTCGACGTGGACGAGCTGCTGGCCGCCCATGCCGCGGGACTGATCGGCTTCGGCGAGACCCAGGCCGCGATCGAGTACGCGGCCGCGACAATCGAGGGCATCGCCGCCCACGGCCACTCCCTCGAGAGCTGGCTCGCCACCCTCGGCATCACACTCACCTGGCGGTAGCCCCTTTTTCTCGAGCACCTCTTGACAGCGGTCGACGCCGGGGCCACTATTTAACCTATCAGTTAATTATCTAGATGGTTTAATACCACCATGACGAACGACGACCTCAGCAGGACCTTCGCGGCACTCGCGGACCCGACAAGGCGCGCCATCCTGGCCCGCCTCGCCGACGGCGAAGCCAGCGTCACCGAGCTCGCCGAACCGTTTGCCATGAGCCTGCCCGCGATCTCGAAACACCTGAAGGTGCTCGAACGCGCGGGGCTCATCACCCGCGGCCAGCACGCGCAATGGCGCCCGTGCCGACTCGAGGCCGCGCCGCTCGGCGAGGCCACCGATTGGCTGCACCACTACCGGAAATTCTGGGACGGCCGCTTCGACCGCCTCGACGAACATCTGCACCGACTACAGAACAAGGACAGATCGAGATGACCGACAGCACGCACCTTGCGCAGGGCGATGTCCGCCTGCTCGAAAACCCGACCGCCAAGCGGCTGCTCGAGGCCGATATTCCGGCGCGGCTGGCCTTTACCGCCGCCGACGGCACCCCACGCGTGCTGCCGATCAACTTCTGGTGGAACGGCGCCGAGATCGTCATGGCAGGTTTCGCGCCGTCGAAGAAGGCAAAGGCACTGCGCGCCCACCCTGATGTCGCTCTCACGATCGACACGAATTCCGCACCCCCGGAAGTCCTGCTGATCCGCGGCCGTGCCGAGGTGCACGAAGTAGACGGCGTGGCACCGGAATACATCGCGGCGATGAGCAAAGGCGGTGCGGAGGCCGTCGCCGAGTACCTCGACTTCGTGGCCGGGATGGCGCCCACGATGGAGCGAATCGTGGTGCGACCCAATTGGGTCGGCGTCATGGACTTCGAAACCCGTTTCCCCGCAGGCGCACCCGCGTGGATGAGCGGACAGGCTCCGGACGCCGGACACGACTCCTGAACACACTGATCGACAACCCGAGAGGATTCCGCTGATGAGCGACCGCGAATTCACCATCGTCCGCGTCGTCGACGCACCCCGCGAGCTGGTCTTCCGGGCGTGGCTCGACCCCGATCAGCTCATCGAATGGGCTGGGCCACACGGCTTCACCACCCCTCGCGACAGCATCATCGTCGAACCGCGGATCGGCGGCCGCTACGACTCGGTGCTGGTCGCGGACTCCGACGGTGCGACCTATCCGAGCGCAGGCGTCTTCCGCGAGATCGTCGAGCCCGAGCGGCTGGTGTTCACCTGGGGTGATCCCACCCGCGACGGCACCGCCGCCAACGAATCGGTCGTGACGGTGATCTTCGCCGACACCGACGAAGGCAAGACGACCATGACTTTTCATCTGCTCGCCCCTGGACCGCTGAGCCCGGAGGACGGGGCGCGCGACGGCTGGGGCCAGTCCTTGGAACGGCTCGCGACCCTGCTGTCGCCAACACATCCGCGCTGACGCCGCTGGCGGCGAGGCCTGGACGCGACGCTGACGTGACATCACCTGCGGGCCGACACCGCACCACCGCAGACCACTGCGCTCGGTCCGGACCGGACATCGCATCCCTCGGCGCCGGGTCGCGTCCGATTTACCCGTCGCAGTCGCGCCAGGCGCGAACGCGCTCGTACGCGGCGTCGAACCATGGCTCCTTGACCTCGAGGTAAGCGAGTGTCGCTTCCGCACCCGTCAGCCCGGACGCCTTGGCTTCGCCCTCCCGTTTCATCTCGAGGTACTCGGCGCGGACCGCAGCATCGGACCGCAGCCAGTCACGTAGGTCGATCGCGAACCGCTGCCCCGGCGAACCGGCGACGCGGATATGGACATTGGCGAGCCGGCCGGGGTCGGCGTTGGCATGCAGCCGCTTGACCCACAAGCCTATGTCCGTCCCTCCCGGGTCCGTGCTCGTCGGTTTGGGATTGTCGTGCGTGACATGGGCCTTCACGGGGAACCCCGCCGCACCGAGCGCATCGCGCAACCCATCGGCCGTCGCCATGTCCGCGACCGTGATCTGCACATCGATCACATCCTTGGCGGGCAGGTCCGGCACGGCGGTCGAGCCGATGTGGTCGATCCGCGATGCCGCCGGACCGCAGGCCACCCACAACCGCGCGATGAGCCGCTGCGCCTGAACCGGCCACTGCGGGTTCGGTGCGACGATACGCACCTCCCGCCGCCGGGCGGGCGTGCCGGTGCGCAGGTTGCGCTCGAACGGCACCAGGCGCTCGTCCCACAGCCGGTGCACGATCGGAACGATGTCATCGGCGGCGCCGCTGTTGTCGAGCAGCACATCGGCCACCGCGCACCGCTGCTCGTCGGTGGCCTGCGCGGCAATTCGGGCCCGCGCATCGTCCTCGGATACACCACGGAATTCGACAAGTCGCCGAATTCGAATTTCCTCCGGGACGTCCACAATAAGAACAAGATTCATCAACGGCGCGAGACCATTTTCCACCAGTAACGGAATATCCTGCACAAGAATTGAATCCGGTGCAGCGGAGGAAATAAGTTCCGCAGTTCGCTTTCCGACAAGCGGATGTGTTATCGAATTCAGTGTCGCGCGCGCGTCGTCACTGCCGAATGCCTTGGCCGCGAGCGCGGGCCGGTCCAGGCTGCCGTCCGCGGCGAGGATGTCCGCACCGAAGGCCGCCACGAGCGCCGCCAGTCCTTCGGTACCCGGCGCGACCACCTCCCGTGCGAGCACGTCGGAGTCGATGATCACCGCGCCACGGTCGGCGAGTATCCGCGCCACCGTCGACTTACCCGCTCCCATGCCTCCGGTGAGGCCGATCCGTAACATTCGACCAGTCTCGCATCCGAGCCGGGTGGGCCGGTGTCCCCACCCGAGCGTCGTCGCGGCAGTCCCGGCGCCCAATCCATCCGAATACCCACTCGGGTCGACCATTCCACCACCCGCGCCGCCATTTGCCCGATCCGTGACTCCGCCGAGACCATCTCGCAACATTTCCGGCCGATTACCGTTCGAGGGCGACAACTTTCCGACACGCCGAGGCAATTGCTGGCGCAAAATACTCTGACTCGCCCTTTCGTTCGGCTAATCTTCGCCGTGGCGATCCAGGCCAGTACCAGCAAGCAAAGGAACATCATTGGGCACCAGAAACAACCAGACGGGTCGCCACCGCCTGGGCATGGCGGGTGGTATGCACTGCATCCAGATCCCCGCCGTCGCGGCCGCGCTCGCCGAGCACCGCCGCTCATGGTTCACCGCGTTGACCAACCCCGCTCGGCACAGCTTCGCTGCCATGCGAAAACGCTCTGCCGTGGCTGCCGCGTATTGGGTACCTGCGACCGCCAGCTGACCCTGACTTCCGATGCGGCCCAGCCCGAACCGGACTGGGCCGCTTTCGGCATGCTCAGACGATGCCACTAGGCCTGCGTCGACTACCCGGCTGTTGCTGCGGCATTTCATTGGGCGGCACCGGATACGGAATGCCGGCGGTCGCCGTGCCCAACGCCAGATTCGGGCCGCATTGCGCGAGCGCGGCGTCGACTTTCGGCTTCGGATCAGTCAAGATCGGTTTCGCCGCATTCGGTATCGATCCGAAATCGAACGTCGATGTCATATCGCCGGTGATGCCACGCCGCCATGGAGTCAGATTCGGCACCTCGACACCGAACCTGGTTTCCAGCAGCCGCAATTGGGAGGTGTGGTCGAAGGTCTCGGAGGCGACGAAGCCGCCGCGACTGTAGGGGGAGATCACCAGTCCAGGAACTCGATAGCCGAGTCCGATCGGGCCACTGATCCCGCTCGACGAGCTCACCCGATCCAACGGCACGGTCAGGAACTCCCCAGGTGTCCCCGGTGGCGGTGTCGGCGGACTGACGTGATCGAAGAACCCGCCGTTCTCGTCGTAGCTGATGATCAACGCGGTCTTCTCCCACACCTTCGGATTGGAAGTGAGGATGTCGAGCAGCTGCACGATGCCGAACGCGCCGAACGCTGCAGGCAGCGCGGGATGTTCGCAGTTGATCAGCGAAGGGATCACCCAGGACACGGCGGGCAGCATGTCGTTGGCGACATCGGCCTGGAAGTCGTTGGGGTACACCGGCGCAAGGCCGCGACGGGCCAGCTCGGAGTTCGGGTCGGCCGATTGGGTGAAGCAGCCGAGCATGCCGTCGAGGATCACCGAGGACAACGGGCCTACATCACGGTTGTTGTAAATCTTCCAGCTCACCCCGGCGTCGGACAGGTTCTCCGGATAGGTCCGCCAGCTGTACACGTGCTGCGGGATCAGGGTGGGAGTCTCGACCAGGGGACCACCCGCACGCCCGTCCGGATCGATGGTGGCGCTGATCCAGTACAACCGGTTCGGATCGGTCGGGCCGAGGACGGAGCAGTGGTAGTTGTCGCAGAGGGTGAACGCGTCGGCCAGCTCGTGATGGATCGGAATGTCTTCGCGCCGGTAGTAACCCATTGCCGCGGGCGCATTGGCCGGCCCGACACTGGCCACCGACATCGGCATCCACTGGTCGTTCTTGCCGTCGTTCCAGGCGCGGTGCATGCCGCCCCAGCTGTGGTCCGGGTCGTTGATGCACTCGCCATCGAGGCTCGCGCCACGGGTGGTGTCGAGCCGGAACGGGTTCACGAAGCCGTCAGGAGTCGGACCGATACCGGGCGTCCAGCCGTATTGCTGCCAGACCGGTGACGCCTCGCCGAATCCGCGGACACCCGATATGGTGCCGAAATAGTGGTCGAACGAACGGTTTTCCTGCATGAGCAACACGAAATGCTCGATGTCTCCGAGACCACCCGTGCCAGCAGGATCGGCGGCGTAGGCGCGCTCGATGATCGGGTTCGCCCACGAGGCCAGTGCGCCGACGGCGCCCGCCGCCGCGGCCTTCGCCAAGAACTGCCTGCGGTTGAGACCACTGAACGGACCCGCTGCACACATGGTTGGTACGGCCTTTCTGCCGAGCGCGATCGAGCAGGGTGCTGACTCCGCGCGCCGACCCTACCCTGAAATTGGTCAACCGTCCGACTAAGCGCGACGGCGGGTAACCGGCCGCAGCGTAACCAGATTCGGCCATCGAATCCGCAATCGCAGACGGCGTGGCGCGCCACGACGCAAGACCAATATCTGACAGTCACTTGCTTTCATGCCCGACCGGTTCGTAGTCTGGCCAGAAATATCTGAGAGTCACTCTCAGAAGTGACAGGTGGAGGGGCGATGACACAGCTGACCGTGCTCGAGGGGCACGATCCACCGGACCCCACCACACACCTCGGCATCGTCGGACGCTGGGGCGTCACGATGGCGCGGCACCGCCGCATCGTGCTCACCGCGTGGCTGCTACTGGTGATCGCCTGCGCGTCGGCCTACCCCGCTCTGCACGCAAGCCTCGGCTCGCCCGACTACTCGGTCCCCGGATCGGACTCGGTGACCGTCGATCGACTTGTCGCACAACACTTCGCGCGGTTCGGCACCGAACAGGACCTGATCGTCTTTCATTCGACGCAGCGCAGTGCGGACTCGACGGAATACCGAGCGGTCATTGATAGAGCAATGACCGCGGTCCGCGCCAGCTATGGCGTCGCCAGTGCGATCGGCCCGTACGAGGGCAACGCCGCCGCCCAGATCTCTCCCGACCGGCATACCGCCTTCGGCCTCGTAGGCATCGAGGGCGGCATGACCGAGCGGGTCCGGATCACGAAGGCACTGCAGTCCACCCTGGCCGAGCAGTCCGCCGCAGGCGTCGAGGTGATGATCACCGGATTCGCGCCGGCACAGGCAGATCTGACCGACATCGAAACGGCCGATCTACAACGCGCCGAAGGCATCGGCCTACCGGTGGCAGGCGTGGTGTTGGTGCTCGCCCTCGGCGCACTGGTGGCCGCGACCATACCCATCGCGGTGACCGCGGCGGGCATCGCAGTGGCCGTCGGGGCGCTGACCGGGCTTGCGACCTTCCTGAGCTTCGATTCGCTGGTGCTCTCGGTGGCGACCATGATCGCCACCGGCACCGCGATCGACTACGCGATGTTCATCGTCAGCCGGTTCAACGAGGAACTCACCCGGCGCGGTGTGCGCGATCGGCGCGCGATCGAGTCCATCACCCAAGCCGTCGGCACGGCCATGGACACGACCGGCCGGACCATCCTGGCCTCCGGGTTGATCGTGCTGATCTCGCTCTGCTCGCTCGCCGTCGTCGGTCTCCCGATGCTGAACGGAGTCGCCATCGGTGTGGTGACGGCGGTCATCGCCACACTGACCGCGGCCTTTACGCTGCTGCCCGCGCTGCTGGCGGTGTCGGGTCCGGCAATCAACCGCGGCGCGCTCCCCGCCCTACGCCGACCCGCCGCAGTCGGGGCCGTAACAGGCTCGACAGGATGGGCGCGGTGGGCGCGTCTGGTGATGGCACGGCCGGTATTGTTCGGCGCGGTCGGCGTCGTCATGCTCAGCCTCGCGGCCGCACCGATCGTCGGCATCCGCTACGGCGTGGACATGGGGCTCGGTTCGCTGGCCGACCGTCCGACGGGGCAAGCCACCGCACTGGTGAAACAGAACTTCGGTCCCGGTCTGCTCGCGCCCATCGAAGTCGTTGCCACCGGACCCGACGGTGTGCCGCTGACCGGCGAATCACGCACGGATGCAGAGGGATTCGTCACCGAGCTGTCACAGGTTCCCCGCATCGCACGGGTGGTGCCACAGCAGGCCGGAGGTGGGCTGCTCGCAGTAGTGGTCCCGGTGGTTTCCTTCGACTCGACCGATGCCGGCGAGCTGGTGACCGACATCCGTTCCCGCGCCGCAACAGTCGACGGGGTGGATATCAGGGTTGGCGGTACCGCTGCCTCGTTCGCCGATGTGTCACAACGGATCACCGCTCGTTTTCCGTGGGTGATCATCCTGGTGCTGACCGTTTCGCTGGCCTTCCTCGTCGTCGCCTTCCGCAGCATCGTGCTCGCCGTCAAGGCGATCCTGCTCAACCTGCTGGCCACCGGCGCCGCACTCGGTATCACGGTCGCGGTCTTCCAACACGGTGTCGGCGAGTCGGCGCTCGGATTCCGCAGCACCGGATTCCTGCAGGTGTACCTGCCGATGCTGGTATTCGCGGTGCTGTTCGGCCTATCGATGGACTACGAGGTATTCCTGATCCGACGGATGAAGGAAGCCTGGGATCGCACCCAGGACAACGCCGCCGCTGTCGCGGAAGGATTGCAGCGCACCGCACGGCCGATCACTGCCGCGGCCGCCATCATGGTCGCGGTGTTCGCGAGCTTTGTGACCGCGGATGTATTGGAACTCGAGCAGATCGGATTCGCGTTGGCCGTGGCCATCACCCTCGATGCCCTCGTGGTGCGACTGGTGCTGGTACCCGCGTTCATGCAACTGTTCGGTCGCTGGAACTGGTGGCTGCCGCGCAGCAGGCCCGGGCGGCCGCGACGCGGGCTCGGAACCGGCGACTACCGGAACATGACCTCGATCGCGTCGACGATCGAGCCGATCGCCTCGGTATAGACGTCTTTGAGTCGCCGAGTGAAACCGGTTGCCGCCCAATGGTCCAGGGCTGCGACACATCCCCAGACCCCGGTCGCGGCGGCCATCCCCACCGTCAGGTCCTCGGGGTCGCGGCCGCTGCGTTCGGCGAACAGCATGCGGAATTCGTCGGCCAGGTCCCGCATCTGCCGTGTCTGGCCGTCCCGGATCTCCGGAATCGTCACCACATACTGCAACCGCCTGCGAATCCGGCGCTCGGACTCCTCGGTGAGCAACGATTCGATCAACACCGGCACCAGCAGCCGGGTGACGGCGATCAGATCGGCGGGCGCGATCGTTTCGGCGCCACCCGCGGTTCTGATTACCTCGAGAATCCGCGGATCCGCCTCGTCGTAGAGGACGAGCATCTCCTTGGTGCCGAAGTACCGGTAGATCGAACTGGGTGACACGCTCGCCGCTGTCGCGACCCGGTCGACCGTCACGTTGCGGTACCCATGCTCGTCGAACAGATCCAGTGCGACCTGCTGGATTCGGCTCATCGCCTCGATCTTCCTGCGTTCCCACAGGCTCGAGGAAAACTCCACGGCGGACTCGGACATCAGTTGCGAGGATACCCGCGCCCGACCTCGATCACGGCTTCGGTGCGAATGCCTCCATCACGGCAGCCAGCTGGGCGATCACGCCGGACAACGCGGCCGAGTCGCCGCCGAGTTGGAACGATTTCAGTTCGGCAGGGGCGGGCAGCTTGGCGACGATCTCCGGCAGCGACTCCACCAGCTGTGCCTGGATCGCCGTGGTATTGCGCTCGTTGGCGGTAACCACCCCGATGTGGTCGCGCTCCAGGTCGAGCAGGGCGGCCTCGTGTGCCGCGCGGGTCCGGGCCGCTGCCTCGGCCAGCTCGCCGTCGCGTTCCAGCTGCCGCAACTCCTGGGTGCGGCGCAAGTTTTCGGTGCGTTCGGCGTGTTGTTCACGTTCCAGCCGTAGCGCGTGCAGTGCGGTCTCCTGCGCGAGATCGGCGACGGTGCGCTCGTCGTCGTGCTGCCGGGTGGTGCGGCGCAACTGTTCGGCGGTCTCCCTGTCGAACCGCGCCGCCTCATTGCGTGCGCGCAGTTCGGCCAGTTCCCGCTCGTTCTCGATACGCCGCTCCTCGGCGATCCGATTCGCCTCGGTCTCGCGCGCCGAAATCACTTCCTGGGTTGCCAGTTCCGCGAGGCGGGCGATCTGGCTCTGTTCGCTGCGGTAGGGCTTCTGCAGATTCTCCCAGAGCGTGGACGAGCTGACCACCGCTTCCTTGATCTGTACGGTGACGATGCCGAGGCCGAGCCCCCGGTCGCGGCCGTCCCCTGCCGCATCTCCGGATCCCTCGGCCACCGCTCGGAGCCTCGCGGTCAATTCCTCGATGATCGGCTGCTTGTCGCTGAGCACATCCCGCACCCCCATGGTGGACACCTTGTCCTTGATGGCGGCCTCGGCCTGTTCACGCAGCTGAATGTTGACCAACCGCATCGGATCCTCGCCGTCGGAGAAGTCGAGCTTGCGATAGGCGGTGGCGAAATCCTCGATGATCCACTGCACGTACCCCTGGACCAACACGCCCTGTAATTCGCTGCAGATGCAGTAGGCGTTGATCAGGATCGTCTGCATGGCACCGGGCACCACCAGATACGCGTCGGTCGCGGGATCGAAGCGGAAGGAGACGCCAAGCCCGATGTGCAGCGGCTCGCTCCGACCACGCCGGGTGTGCACGACAAAAGCGTTGGGCGGCACCAGAACCGTGCGCCACCGCCAGAATCCGGTGACCTTGACCTCCACCGGCCCCGGCCCGCCGCCCTGTGCAGCGGGCCCGACTCGATCGGCGCGCTTGGCCATGGCGCCGCGACGTATCGGCTGCGCCGGTCCACCGGGCGCGGCCGCCGGTGCGGGCGCAAACGCCTCCGCCGCCATCGGCTTGCGTGTGCGCAAGTCACCTTCGAGTGCGGCCTGCTGGGCAACGACCTGCTCGAGATAGTCGTTGCGGCCCGAATTGCTCCCCATGCCCGGCACCCTACCGCCGAACACGACCCTCGACAGCCCGAATTCGGTTACCCCCGAATCGATCCCGCGCACCGCCACCGGCACCGATCCCGCGTGGTCCACCGCACCGCCACAGGCATCGGTCCCGAGCGCTGCGGCCGGTCACGAGATCGAACCAATTATCAGCGACGAAGGGACGCGCCCCAGATCGGAGCCTCCCGACGGCAATCGGGAGGCTTCGGGCACGCCAGACGGCGGCGCAGACTACGGTGCCTGCCGGCTCGAGTCGGCTCGGTCTTCCCCGGTCGACCGGCGTTGCCGAGCGGGATCCGGAATCGCGAGTGTCAGCACGAGCAGCACCATGGTCAGCGGAAGAGCCCAGATCAAGGTATCCGGAATCGCATCGGCCGTAGCCGTTGCGGAGGCGGGTTTTCCGGCCAGTTCGTGGCCGAGGACACCACCGTAGACTGCGATGCCGAGCGACATGCCGAGACCGCGCAGAGCCAGCGCAGCGGACGTGACCGCGCCGAGTTCCGTTGCGGCGACAGCATTCTGCGCAACTGTCACCATCAGCTGCAAGATCATGCCGATGCCGCTGCCGAGCACGATCAGCCCCAGCGCCACGGCGAGATAGCTCGACTCCGCATCGAGCAGACCCAGCAATGCGAATCCGAGAACGATCACCGCCGCGCCGCCGATCAGGAAGGGCCGGTATCTGCCCGTCTTGCTCGCCAGACTGCCGGCGAGGAACGATGACACCATGAATGCGACGACATACGGATTCAGCGCCAGGCCTGCCTCGGTCGCGCTCATGCCGAAGGCGCTGCGCAAATAGGTCGGCAAGTAGACGATCGACGAGTACATCAGCACTCCGAGGACCAGTGTCGCGGGCAGGATGACGCCCGTGACCCGGTGGGTGAACAGTCCCAACGGGATCACCGGGTCATCGGTGCGGCGTTCCCGCCACACGAAGGCGCCGAGCATGATGACCACCGCGGCACCGAGGCCGAGAATCAGCCCGACACCTGCGGGGTTCGAACCGCTGGACCATTCACCGATCAGCAGAACTCCGATCACCGCGCCGACAAGCAGCACGGAGCCACCGACATCCAGCCGAACGGCGATGCCACCACGCGGCAGTCTCAGCGCAAACCCGACAAGTGCCATCGAGATCAGGCCGAGTGGCACATTGATATAGAAGATCCAGCGCCACCCCACGGCGTCGGTGATCGCCCCGCCGACGAGCGGACCGCTGACGGCGGCCACGGCGAAAATCGCGCCCACCGCGCCCTGCACCCGGCCGCGCAGGGCGACAGGGAACAGCTCGGCAAGGGCGATCGTCGGAATCGTGAACAGTGCGCCGGCACCGACCCCCTGCATGGTGCGCAACACCACGAGCTCGGTGAGCGTGCCCGCCATGCCACACAGCGCCGACGCGATGGTGAATATACCCACCGCGGTGAGGAACACCGGCCGCCTGCCGAATCGATCGCTGAGCCTGCCGTACAGCGCGCCCGTCGCCGTGGAGGCCAGCACATAACAGGTCACGATCCACCGCAGCGAACCGACATCGCCGAGGTCACCCGCAATATCCGGCAGCGCGATACTGACGATGGTCTGGTCGAGAACCGAGAGCAGCATGCCGAGCGCAAGCCCGGCGGCAGCGAGCGGGACATTGCTGGTGCGCGCAGCCGGTCCGGCCGCGGTCGTGGTGACGGACACGACTCACTTCTCCTGTGCGATAAAGGGGTTCGGCAGCTGAAAGTCGGCGCTGACCAGGTCTTGGTCGAGGACACTGCCCGCGACGGTTCCAGCTGCGGCAGCCGCGACGACCGCGGCCAACGGAACCGGGATCGTTGCTCGTCGGGCCATGTCGCCCGCGGCGTAGACGCCGGGCACGCTGGTCCGGTGAAACTCGTCGACCTGCACCGTGCCGTCCGGGAACGCGGCGCAACCGAGCAGCGCGGGTAGCGCGGACCGCTGGGTCCAGGTGCTTCTGACGAAGGCGACTTCGCGCCGCAGCGCCGGTCCGCCCTGGAAAGCGAGCGCATGGAGCTTGTCACCGGCAGCCTCGAACCCGGTGATGCGTTCGCGGCGGATCATGACACCGGCTGCCGACATGGCCTGCGCCGCGGACGGCGGAACATCCGCCGGTCCGTTCGTACACAGGATGACATCCGCGCTGAACCGGCTCAGATGCAGCGCGAGCCGGATGCGGTCGGATTCGCCACCGATCACGGCGATCGGCCGCTGACTGCTCTCGAAACCGTGGCAGTAGGGACAGTGGAACACCGCCCGCCCCCACAGCTCGGCGATACCCGCGATATCGGGCAGCTGGTCGACCAGGCCACTGGCCAGCAGCAGCCGCTTGGTCTCGGCCTTCGCGCCGTCCGCGAGCTGCACGATGAAGCTGTGATCACCTCGGGCGACCCCGGTGGCCGCACCGTCGCGAACCTCGACGGTGGGATACATCGCCAGCTGATCGCGGCCGATCGCTCGGAGCTCGGCAGGCGGCACGCCGTCGCGGGTGAAGAAATTGTGAACTGCGGCGGCGGGTGCGTTACGTGCGTGACCGGAGTCCAGCACCAGAACGCGTCGGTGGGCACGACCCAGGGTCAGTGCGGCCGAGAGTCCGGCCGGCCCGCCGCCGACGACGATTACCTCGAACATATGGTCCTCCTCGTGATGACATCGCCTTGACATCACGGACCACTCTGCATGTTAATGTGAACATGAAGTCAAGCCCCGACGGCGATATCCACTTCACCGATCCCACCCCTGGCACCGGTGAGTTCACGATCGGCGCGCTGGCGGCACGCTTCGGTCTTGCCACACACGTGCTGCGGCACTGGGAGTCGATGGGCTTACTGCAACCGGCCGGGCGGGTGAGCGGCCGACGACGCTACGTCCAGGATCATGTGGTCCGGGTCGCGATGATCGTGCGAGGCAAGGCAGCCGGGCTGAGCCTGGAGCAGTTGCGGAAGATGCTCGACGCACCGGACCGTGCCGCACGCCGAACCGTGCTGGCCAGACAATATGAGGAGCTCGGCGTCCGGATCGCCGAAGCGCAGGCCTCGCAGCGGATGATCGAGCATGCGATGGCATGCGAAGCAGAGGACTTCACGCAATGCCCGACATTTCGACAGCTGGTCGCGGCGGTAGCCGAGGGTAGCAACACCCCACCCGGGTAGTCACCCCGAAATACGCAAAAACCCCGCACCCAGAGGGTGCGGGGCTTTACCAAGCTGCGTCGATCAGATGGCGCGGACGTCCTGGGCCTGCGGGCCCTTCTGTCCTTGGCCGACCTCGAACTCCACGCGCTGTCCTTCTTCAAGGGACTTGAATCCCGAGCCGGAAACCGCGGAATAGTGAACGAAGACGTCAGGGCCGCCACCGTCTTGCGCGATAAAGCCGAAGCCCTTTTCGCTGTTGAACCACTTCACACTGCCTTGAGTCATTGCTTACTTCATTCTTTTCTGTAGATGAGCCAAGCGGATCACGTCGATAAGCCTGATCTCACTGGACAACCATGCCATGGATCCACGGCAAATGACCAAGAGTGTGAGCCAACCGACCCTCGGCACCGGGTACGACCGCATCGCAGCCGCCGCCGCGATGCGCCGATCAGGCGATTCCGCCACGCGGGGCGACCTCGGAGTTGGACCATAGATGCACGCGGTGCGGTGAGGGCCGCGTTCTCGTCCCGATGTGTTCAGCGATCCGTTTACGTCACACAGGAGGAACGAAGAATCATGATGACCACTCGGAATCATCGCGGCACTGTCCGTACCGCAACCGTCCTCGCATCGATGGGCGCCGCCCTGGTGCTGACCGCTGCCCCCGCGCTCGCCGCCACTACCGTCGACATCGCCGGTGCCACTCCGAACAACGTCGGCGTCGAATACAGCTGCGAGGCCGACGCCGGAGTGACGAGCATCAAGGTGATGGCGGGAGAACCCACCGCGGAGCGCCCCGCGGCCCTCGGCACCCAGAACGACGTCGCCTGTGACGGCACACAACACGCCGCCACCGTCTCCTTGGCAGGATCCTCCGGCGAGACGCCATTGGCGTCGGGTGCGGTCGTGCAGGTACGTGCGGCCTTGGTCGACCAGAACGACGTGGTGATATCCGGGCAGGCGAAGGTGCTCACGCTGCAGTGAAGCCCGTGATCAGCAGCCACAGCGGCAGCAAGATCAGTGCAATGACGGACGTCTTCGCGACGATCGCGGCCGCGAGGTCGACGTCGGTGTCGTAACGCTGCGCAAAGATGAAGAGGTTCTGTGGTGCGGGCATAGCGGCGATCACCACCAGGTAGGTCAGCCATGGGCCGGTGATACCGAAAAGGTACTCGGCGACGACGAATGCCAGCAGTGGGAGTGCGACACATTTGCAGGCAATCAGCACGTACTCGTCGCGCGCGGCTGGGCGCAGTCGCAAACCTGCCCCGCCCAGGTGCAGGCCGAGTGCGAACAAAGCCACCGGCGCGGCCGCATTGCCGCTGAAAGCCAGCGCATCACGGACCCACCCCGGCACCGGAACATCCGTCACATTGGCGGCGACGCCGAGGTAGCAGGCGATGACGATCGGCGTACCCAGCGCCGCACCAATGCCACGCACCACGGCGGTGCGCATCGGACGATCCGGGTCCTCGCGCGCCGCACCGTATTCCATGATGGCGATGACGACCACCGTCAGCACACAGACCTGGAGCAGGATCGTCGGAAAGACCGGCGCGGCATCATCGAACAGGAGCACGAAAACCGGTATGGCGAAGTATGTCGTGTTGACCTGGACGCCCGCCATGATCCGCAGAGCAGTGCCCCGCACATCGGCGCCCATCACCCGGCGCGCGGTAGCGCCAACCACCGCCATCCCGACAAACACCGTGGCCAGGTATGCGGCGATCGCCACGGGGTCGAACACCTGCCCCAGATCGCTCGCATACAGCGAACCGAACAGGTAGCACGGAATCGCGAAGAGAAAAGCGAAGTCGGAGAAGGCCTTCGAGCTCTCCGCTCCGATGAGCTTGCGCCGCGCGAATACCACGCCACCGCCGAACACCACAACGACCGGCGCCAATTTCGCCGCGGTGCCGGCAAGGCCGCTCAATCGGTCCCCGTTGTCGCGCCCGCCTGCGGTGATGCAGCCGCCGGAAACGGCCATACGGCGCCCGGCACTATCAGATCGAGATGTTGACCTGTCACCGAGAAGAGCCTAGAGACAGGCTGCGCAGACTGCGAGCGGGCCAGCGGGACCTTCGCACACTGACCTGGGAGCTTGTGCTGACCCACGGCACACGAACGGGAAGGCCCCGGTCCGCGAACGGACCGGGGCCTTCCTCGTAACGTGCCTATCAGGCGTTGCCGGAGAGCTTCTCCCGCAGAGCCGCCAGCTGCGCGTCGCTGGCCAGCGAACCACCGGCCGACTCGGGCGCGCTGGAGGAGGACGCCTGCGAACCGCTCTCGGAGGAGTAGTTCGACGAGCCGCCACCGTTCGCGGCCTCGGCCGCGGCGTCGGCCGCCATCTTCTCCATTTGCGCGGTGTGCATCTTGTGGCGACGCTCAGCCTCGGCGTAACGGCCTTCCCACTCTTCGCGCTGCTTGTCGAAACCTTCGATCCAGTCGTTGGTCTCGGAGTCGAAGCCCTCGGGGAAGATGTAGTTGCCCTGCTCGTCGTAGCTGTCGGCCATGCCGTACTTCGACGGATCGAACTCGGCGTGGTAGTCCTCGTTGGCCTGCTTGAGGCTCAGCGAGATCCGGCGACGCTCGAGGTCGATGTCGATGACCTTGACCATCGCGTCGTCGCCGACAGCGACAACCTGGTCCGGGACCTCCACGTGGCGCTCGGCCAGCTCGGAGATGTGCACCAGGCCCTCGATGCCCTCTTCGACGCGCACGAACGCACCGAACGGAACCAGCTTGGTGACCTTGCCCGGGACGATCTGGCCGATCGCGTGGGTGCGGGCGAACTGACGCCACGGGTCTTCCTGAGTCGCCTTGAGCGACAGCGAAACCCGCTCGCGATCCAGGTCGACGTCGAGCACCTCGACGGTGACCTCGTTGCCGACCTCGACAACCTCGGAGGGGTGGTCGATGTGCTTCCAGGAGAGCTCGGAGACGTGCACCAGGCCGTCGACGCCACCCAGGTCCACGAAGGCACCGAAGTTGACGATCGAGGAGACCACACCCTTGCGGACCTGGCCCTTCTGCAGCTGGTGCAGGAACTCGCTGCGGACCTCGGACTGGGTCTGCTCGAGCCACGCGCGGCGGGAAAGGACCACGTTGTTGCGGTTCTTGTCCAGCTCGATGATCTTGGCCTCGATCTCCTTGCCGACGTACGGCTGGAGGTCGCGGACCCGACGCATCTCGACGAGCGAAGCGGGCAGGAAGCCACGGAGACCGATGTCGAGGATCAGGCCGCCCTTGACGACCTCGATGACGGTGCCCTTGACGGCCTCGTCCTTCTCCTTGAGCTCCTCGATGGTGCCCCAAGCGCGCTCGTACTGAGCGCGCTTCTTCGACAGGATCAGGCGGCCTTCCTTGTCCTCCTTGGTGAGAACGAGAGCCTCGACCTCATCGCCCACGGAAACGACCTCATTAGGGTCGACATCGTGCTTGATGGAGAGCTCACGGGAAGGGATGACGCCTTCGGTTTTATAACCGATGTCGAGCAGGACCTCGTCGCGGTCGACCTTGACGATGGTTCCTTCGACGATGTCGCCGTCGTTGAAGTACTTGATCGTGGCGTCGATGGCGGCGAGGAAATCCTCGGCGGAGCCGATGTCGTTGACGGCTACCTGCGGCGAGGTGACGGTGGTGGGCATGTGTCGGTTTGCTCCGGACGGATTGTGGTCGGTTGCGGACATTGGAACTTTCGGTACGCTGCGAACTCACCGCGATGACGCGACGTGACGGACATAATGAACGTACCGCACGGCAAAGCTTGTGAAACTCAGCGCGGGTGCTCTGCTACCTCACCTGTTACTTCAGCCCCTTCTGAGGACATCGGTACGGCAGTACAGAAGGCACTCGCGCGTTCAGCGTACGCGACCTTGGTCCGGCCGGGCAAACCGGTCTCGACGCCACGCCGGACTACGCTGGCCGCGTGTCGGAAGATCGCCATGCGCAAGCAAACACACTGCTCGGAACGGCCGGGACCGCGCGCACCCGGATCGGCTCAGCAGCCAGCCAGCAGGCCAGCAGACGCTGGTGGGATGCCGATGCTACCCAGTATCACCAGACCCACGCCGATTTCCTCGGCGTCGATTCCCCCGACGGCGAGTTCGTGTGGTGTCCCGAGGGCTTGCACGAGGGGGACATGCATTTCCTCGGCGAGGTTGCCGGCAAGCGGATCCTGGAGATCGGCTGCGGTTCCGCGCCGTGCGCACGCTGGCTCGCCGGACAGGGCGCGCACCCGGTCGGCCTGGACCTATCGATGGGCATGCTCGAGCGCGGTCTTGCCGCCATGGCCCGCGGCGGACCCCAGGTTCCCCTCGTGCAGTCGGGTGCCGAAGCGTTGCCTTTCGCCGACAGCGCCTTCGACCTCGCCTGCTCGGCTTTCGGCGCGATCCCGTTCGTCGCCGACTCGGCGCAGGTGATGCGCGAGGTCGCCCGGGTGTTGCGCCCGGGCGGGCGCTGGGTGTTCTCGGTGAACCACCCGATGCGCTGGATCTTCCCCGACGA
Organism: Nocardia sp. NPDC051463; assembly: GCF_040681975.1. Lineage (NCBI taxonomy): Bacteria > Bacillati > Actinomycetota > Actinomycetes > Mycobacteriales > Nocardiaceae > Nocardia > Nocardia sp. NPDC051463. Next base: position 123,682 of record NZ_JBFBAB010000013.1, on the reverse strand, counting down.
TCCCGGCGAGGCCGGTCTGACCGCCTCGATCCCCTACTTCGACCGCACCCCCTACGTAGAGGTCGACGGCGAGGGCGAGGCCACCTATGTCGAGCACCATCGCACCATCGGCGACCGGGTCCGCGAGATCGTCGCCGCGGGCCTGATCCTCGAAGACATCATCGAACCCGACTGGCCGGAGTGGCTGGACCGCGAGTGGGGCCAGTGGAGCCCATTGCGTGGCGAATTATTTCCTGGCACAGCGATTTTCGTCACGAGCAAGCCGAAAGCCCGATAGCGCCCGCACGCCGACCGAGTGAATGGGGCCCATAGCCGGGTATATGCCGCGACGATGGGCGCTCGATTCATCCGGCCGCGGTCACGGCTCGGGCAGGCTGGTCGGCCACTTCCACCAGGTAGGTCTCGTGCGCGATCAGCAACGCTCGCGATTGCGGAGTCGCGGTGACCTTGCGGAGGTCGTCGCGGAACGCCGCCGCGGCGGCGACCGAATCGAAGTCCAGGTCGCGCAGCGGAAACATCCCTGATCCTGGGGATCTTCGCCCTACACTGAGCGCGCGCCGAGCGCGCGCGAACTACTCGATAGGGTCGAGCGCCGGTGTCACCGCGAGCTGACGCGAAGCGGCTGCGTGAGGTAGTGCTGGACGAGGTGCGCCGCACGATCGCCTTCGACGGACACGTCTTCGCCCTCACCGACCCGGTGACCCGGGTGGCCACCTCACCACTGGCCGACGTGCCGGGCCTGTCCTGGCCCCGGCTGCCCGAGCTGATCCGGCTGCGCTATCTGACCCGCGTCAACCGGTGGCCGGAGCTGCTGGACACCGAGGCGGGCGCCCGATCCCTGCTGCGCGCCACCGGGGGCGACCCGTCGCGGTCACTGCTGTGGAACAACGGCCAGCGCGCACTGGGTGTGGTCGACAGCGCCTCGTTGGCGCTCGGCGATCGGTACGGGTGCTGGGGATTCCTCGAGCTGCTTCGAATATCGTCGCCACCGTTCACGGTGACCGATCTGACGGCGTTGTCCGCGCTCGCGGGAACCATCACACTCGGGCTGCGCCGAGCACTCGGGCGCACCTTCGCAGCACCTGCCGACCAAGTGCCACGGGTGGGTCCCGCCGTGGTCATCCTCGACCCGGATCTCCAGGTCCGCATCCAGACCGAGGCAGCGGCGCTGGCATTGCTGCGGCTCAACCCACCGGATGAGCCGATGCCGCCGATACCGGCCTCGGTGTACAACGTCGGCGCCGCCCTCATCGCCGCGGAACACGATCTCCCGGTCGGCCCGGCGCGGTCGCGGATCAAGCTGGGTGGCAGCCGGTGGGTGACAGTGCAGGCCGATCGCATCGGTGGCGGCGATATCGCGGTGTCCATCGAGCCGAGTACACCCGAAGAGCGAATGGACCTATTTGCCCGCGCGCATGCGCTGTCGGCCCGGGAATCGGAGGTGCTCGCGCTGCTCGCGGCCGGGTTCGATTCCCGGCGGATGGCGGCCGAGCTAGTGCTGTCCGAGCACACCGTCAATGACCATGTGAAAGCGATCCTGGCCAAGTGCGCAGCGCCGACTCGACAGACCCTGCTGTCGCGGGTGCTCGGGATCACCTAGCCGATCACGCCCGGTCGATCACCCGAAAACCTGTGCGCCGTCGAGGATTCCAGACCCATCGGCGACGCACAGGCTTCAAGAACGTCAGATCGGCCGCACGTTTTCCGCCTGCGGACCCTTCTGGCCCTGGGTGATGTCGAACTCGACCCGCTGGTCGTCGTTCAGGCTGCGGAAGCCCGTGTCGGCGATCGCGCTGAAATGGACGAAGACGTCCGGCCCTCCGTCGTCCGGAGCAATGAAACCGAATCCCTTGTCCGCATTGAACCATTTGACAGTGCCCTGCATCATCACTCCCGCCGTTGGAATCTATGACCGAACGTCCTGATACTGCCTGGTCCACCCGCAGATTCCCAGCATTTGACGCCGTGCTGCGCCGTAGGAATTCAGCGCGAAGGCGCAATGGCGGGCTCCGACCGGCCGAATTCCGCCGGCAACGCGGCGCGCGGCGGCGATATGCGCCTCGAGATCGCCGCCGGAATTCAGCCAGATCTGGTATCCGGCGCAGAAGCAAGACATGCCGACCTCGGCCCAGAGCAGCGGTCGCACGTCCGCACCACCATCGACTTCTATCCGGCGCGCAAGATGCTCGGCGAAACGCAGGACCATCGGGCCGATCACCGCCGAAACTGGCCAACCTACAAACGGCCTATGAGCTGGCCGGGCGGCTCGGGCCCCGCGGGATCAAGGTCAATGCTTTCGATCCAGGCCTGATGCCGGGTACCGGACTGGCCAGGGACGCCGGGAAATCGGGCAGTTCCTCTGGCGCACGGCCGCACGCGCGGTGGTCGCCTTGCCCGGCGTGCATACCTGCCACCTCGGGCGCCGATCTCGCCTGGCCGGCGACCGATCCCGGTGACCGATGCGCCCGGTCGCTACTTCGTCGGACGCGCCGAGCGGGCGTCGTCCGGTGCGTCCTACGACCTCGATCTGCAGCACGCACTGCACTGACGACGCCATCGACTACTGGACGAGCTCACCGTAGCGGCAAGTTCCGAGCATCCTGACCGCAGCGGCGTCGGTACGTCCGACAAAGGCGAGCAGTCACCGATGTTTACCCACCACGCCGAGTCGCCTGTCGAGACTCGGTGTGGCCGTTGCGACGCGTACCGCAACGCGACAGCACGCCGAAAGGCCCCGCCACCGGAGCGTTCCAGCATTTCCACTGGAATCTCGGGGACGGGGCACGCGGCCGGAACTCGCCTCGGTCACTTCGGCTTTCGACCCGCCTGCTCCAACGCACGCCGCAGGGCGTATTCGATCTGCGCATTGATGCTGCGCAGATCATCGGCCGCCCATTGGGCGATGGCGTCGTGCACTGCCGGGTCGAGGCGGAGTAAGAGCTTCTTCCGTTCAGCCATCGCCGCGACTCAGGAGTAGATGGATCCGGTGTTGACCACGGGCTGGATGGCCCGGTCGCCACACAGGACAACCAAGAGATTCGACACCATAGTGGCCTTTCGTTCCTCGTCGAGTTCGACCGTGCCCTGTTCGGCCAGCTTCTCCAGCGCAAGACCGACCATGCCGACGGCGCCCTCGACAATGTGGGTACGCGCGGCGACCACCTGCGCGGCCTGCTGCCGGACCAGCATGGCCTGGGCGATCTCGGGGGCGTAGGCGAGGTGGGTGATCCGGGCCTCCAACACCTCGATGCCCGCCATTTCGGTGCGTTCCCGCAGTTCGACCGTCAGTTCCCCAGCAACCTCGGCACCGTCGCGCAGGCTGGTGCGATCCGCGTCGTGCGCGTCGTAGGGATGTGTGGTCGCCAGGTGCCGAACCGCCGCCTCGGACTGGGTTTCCACGTACTCCTCGTAGTCGTCGACAGCGAAAGCGGCCTTGAAGCTGTCGACCACCCGATAGACCACCACCGCGGCGATCTCGACCGGGTTGCCGTCGGCGTCGTTGACCTTCAGCTTCTGCGTCTCGAAATTGCGCACCCGCAACGAGATGCTGCGGCGATCGGTGAGCGGAACCACCGAGAAGAACCCGGGTTCACTCACCGAGCCGATGTAGCGACCGAAAAACTGCACCACCTTCGCCTCGTTCGGGTTCACCACGGTCAGACCGGTTGCGAGCAGGAGCAACACGACCACGATGACCGTCGCGACAATCGCACCGACCAACGCGGGCGCATTGTGGTTGCGCCCCGCGATCACGTAGCCGAGTACGGCACCCCCACCGAACAAGATCGTGAGCACCAACCAACCCAACAGCACCGAAAAGCCGTTCAGGCGGAATGCGTCCCGAAACTTCATAACATCCTCCGAAGTATCAAAGTGATATCACAATGCTAGCAGAGAAGGCCGGGAGCGCAATCGGTTCAGTGGGCCGCAGCGATGTTGCGGTTGAAGCGGAACATGTTGTGGGGGTCACTGTTTGCCTTCAGGGTGGCGAGGCGGGCGTAGGTGTCGGGGGTGTAACCGGTGCGGGTCTGGTCCTCGGTGGCGGCCGCGCCCGCGCCATAGAGGAAGTTGAGATTGTGGCCGAGGGTCCAGGGGGACAGTGCCGCGCGGACCGCCGCATGGTCGGCGGGAGCTGTTGCGGCACTGCCCGGTTCCGGCATGGTGATCACACGGACGATGAAGCCTGCGTCGCGATAGTCGATGGAGATTCCCGCGGCGCCGGGCCTACGCAGCGCTCCGCCGAGGTGACGAATGTCGACTACGGCCTCGATCGGTGCGTCAGGGCCGGTGACCGCGAGCAACGCCGACCGGGCTTCCGGACCGAGGTCGGAGAGTAGGGCGTTGGTCGCCGCGTAGGCGTGTGGGTGGTCGGGGTCGCCGTGGATAGCGTGCGACTCGGCGTAGGGCATCGCGCGCAAGTCGTCGCGCAAGCGGTCGCCGATCGCGCGAAGCGGTGCGACCAGCTTCTCTCCCTCTTCGGCGGGGCCATCGAAGGCAATCCGGAACGACGCCACATAGCGGCCACGCAGCGGCGCGGGGACCTGCGGAATATCCGGAAAGGTCAGCATGGTGACGGTCGAGGTCAGTTGCTCGGGGACCGTGTCGGTCCACTGCCGCCACACATCGAGCGCCCGCTCGACCAACGGCGTATCGAATACCAGCTGACCGCCGTACACCGTGGTCACCGGAACCAGCTCCACTTCCATGGCGGTCACCACGCCGAAGTTGCCGCCGCTGCCGAGCACCGCGCCGAACAACTCGTCGCCGGGAACCAGCCTGCGCATCCGTCCGTCGGCGGTGACCAACTCGATGACGCGCACATGATCGGCCGCGTAGCCGAATTCCCGGGCCAGTAGCCCGAGTCCACCGCCGAGGGTGTAGCCGACGACGCCGACCGATGGCGATGAACCGTTCAGCGGCGCGAGCCCGTGCCGCGCCGCCGCCTCGACCAGCGCGCCCGCCCGGACTCCCGCCGCGACCCTCGCGGTTGCCGCGACAGGGTCGATCCGAATGCCGGTCATGCGCCGGGTGCTGATCAGCACGCCACCCTCGGCGGCGACCGACAACCCGTGCCCGGTGGCCTGAACCGCCACTGGAAGTCCCTGGCGCGCCGCGTATTCCACCGCGCTGCGCACGTCCGCCGCGTGCACGGCCCCGACGATGAGCGCGGGTCGGTGGGAGTAGGCGGTCTGGAAGCCCGCGATCTCGTCCTCGTACCCGGCGTCGCCGGGATAGAAGACGGGGCCGGTGAAGGCGTCGGCATCAATGATCTCAGCTGCGATGTTTCCCATGGCTCACACGATGCCCGCGCCCAGATAAGAAGTACAACAGATAGTTATGCTTGCTTCTAGAATAACTAGTTATGGAACTGCGTCAGCTCCGCTACTTCGTCACCGTCGTCGAGGAAGCCAACTTCACCCGCGCCGCGGCCCGCCTGCACCTGGCCCAGCCCGGGCTCAGCGCCCAGATCCGGCAGCTCGAACGCGAGCTGGGTCAGCAGCTGCTCGATCGCAGCGGCCGTTCGGTGACCATGACAGCGGTGGGCGCGGCAGTGCTACCGCATGCGCGCGCCGCACTCGCCGCGACCGAGCGGATAACGCGGACCGTGGACGAATTCACCGGACTATTGCGTGGGCACGTCCGCATCGGCTGCATCTCGGGCACAGCCACCGAGGACTTCGATATCTCCTCGGCACTGGCCGACTTCCACGACGATCACCCACAGGTCGGCATCAGCCTGACCGAGGACACCTCCGAACGGATGCTGGCCGCGGTGCGGCACGGCGAGCTGGACATCGCCCTCGTCGGATTGACCGGAGCCGACCTCGATGCCGGTCTCGGTATCGACGTCGTGCTCGATACTCCGATCGTCGCGGCCGTCGCACTCGACGGACCGAATCGAACACACATCCCGCTCGGCGAGCTCCGCGACCACCCACTGATCTGTCTGCCACGCGGCACCGGTATTCGCGGCGTCTTCGACCGCGCCTGCGCCGCAGCGGGTTTCGAGCCGGATGTGGCATTCGAAGCCGCCGCGCCGCCGCTGTTGCTCCGCCTGGCCGCCCGCGGCCTCGGCATCGCGGTGGTACCCGCGCCGAACCCCGAGGAAGCGGCGGCATTCGGGGTACGGGTGCTACCGATCAGCGAGCCGCAGCTGCACGGTAAGCTCGCACTGGCTTGGCGGCGCGATCGGCCGGGCAGTCCTGCCGCTGAAGTCCTACTCGGTCAGCTCCGAATCAGTCTGGCGCGCACCAGGACTCCGTAGCCGGTACGCGGGCGGCGCTACAGCAGTCGCGACAGGAACGCCTGGGTGCGGGCTTCCTGCGGGTTGGCCAACACCTCACGCGGCCTGCCCGCTTCGACGACCACGCCGGCGTCCATGAACACCAATTGATCGGCAACCTCACGCGCGAAACCCATTTCGTGCGTGACGACCACCATCGTCATGCCCGATGACGCCAGCTCGCGCATCACGCCGAGCACCTCGCCGACCAGCTCCGGGTCCAAGGCCGAAGTCGGCTCGTCGAACAACATGAGCTTCGGATCCATGGCAAGCGCCCTGGCGATCGCGACACGCTGCTGCTGACCGCCCGACAGTTGTGCGGGATAGGCATTTGCCTTGTCCCCCATGCCGACTCGCTCGAGCAGCTCGTGCGCCCGAGCCACCGCAACGGATTTGCGCACCTTCTTCACCTGAGTCGGCGCTTCGATGATGTTCTCCAGCGCCGTGCGGTGCGGGAACAGATTGAAATGCTGGAACACCATGCCGATATCGCGGCGCTGCTTGGCCGCATCGCGCGGATGCAGCTCGTAGAGCTTGTCGCCCTTCTCCCGGTAGCCGACCAGGTCACCGTCCACATAGAGCCGGCCGGCGTTCACCTGCTCGAGGTGATTGATGCAGCGCAGGAACGTCGACTTCCCCGAACCCGAAGGGCCGATCAGGCACAGCACCTCGCCGCGCGCGACCTCCAGCGAAATCCCCTTGAGCACCTGTAGCGCGCCGAAGCTCTTGCACACCTGGTCCGCGACGATCATCGGCGGCCGGTCGGCCTTTTCGACGGCGGAATCCTTGTCGAGGTCGACGGTCATTTCGCCTTCACAATCTGTTGCGCATCGGCCAACTCCTGCAACTGCTTCGCGGTCAACTGCCGCGAGACACCACGCGAGTAGTAGCGCTCCAGGTAGAACTGGCCGACCATCAACACGCTGGTGATCGCGAGATACCACGTGGCAGTGACCAGCAGCAGCGGAATCGGCTGAAAGTTCACACCGTAGATATCACGCGCCCTGCCGAAGAGATCGGTGGTCAACGGCAGCGCGGTGACCAGCGACGTAGTCTTGAGCATGCCGATCAGCTCGTTACCGGTCGGCGGGATGATCACCCGCATCGACTGCGGCAACACCGTCCTGCGCATCGTCTGCGACCAGGACATACCGAGCGCGGTGGAGGCCTCACGCTGCCCCTCGCCGACGGAATTGATTCCGGCACGGACGATTTCGGCCATGTAGGCGGCCTCGTTGAGGCCGAGTCCGATCACGGCGAAGGTGAACGCCGCCTGCAAATCCTGCACATCCAGCTGCAACAGCTGCGGCCCGAACGGGATGCCGAGGGCAATCTGCTTGTACAGGGACGGGAACAGGCCCCAGAACACCAATTGCACGAAAACTGGTGTGCCGCGGAAGATCCAGAGATACACCCATGCCGTCGCTCGCAGCACCGGGTTGGGCGACAGGCGCATCACAGCGAGCACTGTGCCCAGCGAGACGGCAAGAGCCATCGCCAGGATGGTCAACTCCAGTGTGACCACCGCGCCGGAGACGATCCGGCTGTCGAACAAGTATTTTCCGTAGGTGTCCCACCGGTAGGCCGGATTGGTCTTGGCGCCGTATACGAACAGGCCGACCAGAATCAGAATGATCGCCGCGGCGATCCATCGCCCCGGACGGCGCAGTGGCACCGCCTTGATCGGATCGGGCTGCGACAAACCGGCCTGCCCACCAGGCCCGGCGTTGTCGCCGCCCGCCGACGGGGTGTCCTGTGTGGTCATCGATCAGCTCTCTGCGCCGTTGATGACCGACTTGGTGATCGCGCCTTCCTGTACGCCCCAGTTCTTGGTGATCTCGAGGTACTTGCCATTGTCGATCAGGTGCTGCACCGCGGCCTGTAGTGCCTTGCCGAGCGCCGAACCCTTCGGGATCGCCCAACCGTAGGGCGCGGAGTCGAAGACCGGACCGGCGGCCTCGATCTTGCCGTCGCTCTTCTTGATGCCGTAGGCGGTCACCGGGGAGTCCGCCGACATGGCGTCGACCTGGCCGAGCACCAGGGCCGTTGTGGCCGCACTCTGCTCATCGAAGGACTTCTTCTCGATGGCGGGCTTACCCTCGGCAACGCACTTCTCGCTGCGCTTGGGGATCTCGTCGGTGTCCTGGACCGTGGTGGCCTGGACCGCGACCTTCTTACCGCAGGCGTTGTCCGGGTCGACCGGCTTACCGGTCTGCTGCGCCCACTGGCTGCCTGCCTTGAAGTAGGTGGTGAAGTCGACGCTCTGCTCGCGTTCCTTCGAGTCGGTGATCGAAGACATGCCGACGTCGTAGGTGCCCGCCTGAATGGAGGGGATGATCTTCTCGAAGGACGACTCGAGGTATTCGGCCTTCACGCCGAGCGTAGCGGCGATCGCGTCCATCAGGTCGACATCGAAGCCGACGATCTTACCGCTCGGGTCCTTGTACTCGTTGGGCTGATACGGAATGTTCACGCCGACGACGAGCTTGCCGGACTGCTTGACCTTGTCGGGAAGTTGCGCGGCGATCGAGTCGACCTTGTCGACACCGGCCACCTTCGCCACCTCGGGGCTGCTGTCCTCCGAATTACTACAGCTCGACAGCACCAGCACGCCGCCGGTGACGACGCACATCGCCTGCAGGGCGCGCCTGCCAAAAACCGATCGAACAGACACAGCAGCCCTCCACATTTCGGATTCAACCCGGGTGTCACCACCCGTTGGCAATCTAAGCGACCGGAACGCTTCATGCTGGACAGTCACGAAAGAACGACACGAAGTCGTTGCGAACTCACCACTGCCCAGGCGCCGGCACGCCGCCGAGACACCCTACCCCCTCAGATCCTGACCAGCGGCTTTGAGGGGCAGTGACCGCCGTGTCCTCTGACACACTCCGGTCACCGATACCGCCCCGCTGCTCGACTCTGCCGGCCACGCGCGTCGACGGCCGACCCGCAACGACTACCGCTCAGCGCCGGGCGGAGCCCGGAACGGGCTGGTGAGCGTCCGAAATCATCGCATGGCGGCAGTGCCGATCCGAGCCCGGTCGACCTCGGGCGCAGTTGCCGATTTCCGCCGCATCGAGGGATTTGTCTGCACCGCTGGGCGGATTCAGTGGGGGCGTTCGGACCAGAATCCGCAGTTGTGCTCGGCGGCGAAGTCGTAGGACATGGTGCTGTCTGTCGCCCGCATGGTCAGTACCGGCCCGTCGGAGCTTTGCCCGGTCGGTTCGGGCCAGGCCGACCACAGGGGTGAGCCGGGTCCGTTCGGGTTGCCGGTGTGGGCGAAGGTGGTCCACCATCGCCGCATTTGTCGGGCGAAGGCATCGGACGGTCCGGTCCATGGGATCGGCAGGCTCATCAGACTGCTGAACAGATAGGGCAGTTCACCGGCGTGAAAGGCGCCGGGCAACAGGGGGTTGGCGTCGCCGAATGGGGCTTCGTCGAATTCGTACTGCCAGACCGGATGTCCGGTGTCGCGGGCGACGCGGGCGACGAACAGTGCGGGGCAGGCGAACAGGCTGTCGGTGATGACCGCGGATTGGGCGGCCGAGGGTGAGGGGTACCGGTCGAGTGGGTATTGGGCGAGTACTCGGTCGGCGTAGGCGCCGAATGATCGGCGGACGTAGCGCTCGTAGCTTGCGGCATCCGGGATGCGGCCGCGCGCATAGTCCGAGTCGACGATGAACAGTGCGCCTTCGTTGCTGTTGTTACCGACGATGAGGGGTATCTTTCGGTCAGCTGCTCGCTCGAGTGCGGTGTCGAGTGTTCGGGTGACGACGACGCCGTCGACGGTGGGTATCCAGGTCGGTAGTCCGTCGAATTGGGCGATCGGTGATTCCAGGAGTTTCGCGGCGGGTAGTGCGCGTAGGCATGCCAATTGTGTTGCGGGATCGCCGCATCCGACGCTGTCGGCGTACTGCTGTGAGCGCCTGAAAGAGTCGTCGCGGTTACGGGGCACCATGGGCGATCGGGCGCAGGATCCGCTTTGGATAATGGCTTTGTTGTAGAGGCCGTCGGAGGCGGGTGCGGCGAAGTGTGCGCAGATACTTCCGGCGCCGGCCGATTCACCGAAGATCGTGACGTTGGATGGGTCGCCACCGAAGGCGTGGGCGTTGTCGCGCACCCAGCGTAGGGCTTCTTGTTGATCCTGGATGCCAGCTGTTCCCGTCGCGCCACCGGGCTCGGCAGCCAACTCGGGTAGCGACATGAATCCGAATGGTCCGAGGCGGTAATTGGGGATGGCCACAATGACGTTGCCTTCGGCGACCATCCGGCTGGGCGCGTCGTACTGGCTGTTGGAGCCGTCGGTGTAGCCGCCGCCGTGGAAGAACACCATGACCGGCAGGTTTCTGTCACCGGCGCCGTCGGGCACGTATAGGTCGATACTCAGGCAGTCCTCGCTGGTGGGGCCAGTCGGAAACGGGTCGGGCAGGAGTCCGGTCTGCGGACACTGTGGCCCGTGGCCGTGAGCTTGCCGGATGCCGGGCCACGGCGGTGCGGGCCGTGGTGGGCTGAATCGCGCTTCGCCGCCGGTGGGTGCGGCATAGGGGACGCCCAGGTATTTGGTGATTCCGTCGGCGGCGAAGCCGGAGATCTCGCCGCCGGTCACGACTACATCGGGCGAGGTCGCCGCGACGGGCACCGAGGCACCCGCGAACGAGAGGCCGGTTCCTGCCATCACACAGATCGCGGATCGCATGATCAAGTGAATCATTGCTGCCCAATCTCTTCGATGTTGTCGCTGCGGTCGGCGGCGATGGAGCTTCCGACGGCGTCGGGACGTCGCGGTAACCGGCGTTGATCGGCTGGATGTCGAGCTGCACTGCGGTGTCGGAATCAGCAGATGAACTGGACTCGAAATACTGCAAAACTGCGGCGCTCATAGCTTCAGCCGCCTGGCCACCGCACACCCACGAGACTCCCCCCACTGTTGATCGACTCGTGGGTCGAGTGGTTCAGGCCGAGTGTGCGGCCTGGTTGATTATTTCAAACTCGGCCGGGGTGAGTTTGCCGAGTCGTTTCCGTCGGCGTTTCGGTGGCACGATCCAGCTGGAGATGTCACTTCGGATACCGCTGCTGACGGATCGGCTCTTGTTCTTTCTCTGATACGCGACTGCCATCGGCGATGACCTGGCGCAACGGACCGCGGGAGTACAGCAACACCTGGTCGAGTCGAACCACACGGCGACCCAAGGCCACCGAGGTGGCAACGCGAAGCGACTGCGGACGGTGACCTTGCCACTCATGAACTCGCTGATATTGCGAATTCGCCGCGATTCGCGGGTCGGTAACGGAAGATCAATCCGGTCCGTGCTGAAACCCGAGCGCAATACGCTGATTACCGGCGGTGGACCCTGGCGCAAACTTGCTCGGCGAATTCACTCGTCGACGCGAGACCACCCAGGTCAGCGGTCGCGATACCAGCCTCGAAGGTGGCCGCGACCGCGCGCTCGACGCGCTCCCCCGCGTTGCGCAATATTCGGTCGGCGTTGCGAGTCCCCAACCAGTTCAACAACATTGCCGCCGACAGCTGCAGCGCCACCGGATTCGCGCGATTACGTCCCGCCAACGTCGGTGCGGCGCCGTGCACCGCCTGCGCCATCGCACGGGACTGCGAGCAGTTCAGCGATGCCGCCATGCCGAGTGATCCACTCAGCTCTCCCGCCAGATCGGAGAGGATGTCACCGAAGAGGTTCTCGGTGACGAGCACATCGAAATCGCGGGGCGCGCGGACCAGATGAGCCGCGGTCGCGTCGACATGCTCGTCGATGACCTCGATACTCGGATAATCGCGGGCGACCTCGTAGCAGACATCGCGGAACAGCCCCATCGTCATCGGCAGCACATTGGCCTTGTGCACGATGGTCACCCGCTGACGACGCGTCGCGGCCAGCCGGAAGGCCTCTTGGGCGATCAGCTCACAAGCGCGGCGGGTGACGACGCCGACAGCCATCGCGACATCGGGTGTCGGCCGGAACTCTCCCGACCCGGCGAACATATTGCGGTCGGCGTAGAAGCCCTCGCTGTTTTCCCTGACAATCACCAGGTCGATGAACGGCGCGGCCGCGCGCACACCCGTGAATGCCCGTGCGGGCCGGATATTGGCGTACAGCCCGAACCGCTTGCGAATGGCGCCGCCGGGCGCGACCGCCCCACGATGCGCGGCCGGGTAGGACGCATTGTCGTGCGGTCCGAGGATCCACGCGTCGAGTCCCGCCAAACCGGTCAAGGTCGCCTCGGGCAGCGGCTCGCCGAACTCTTCGATCGCGCGATGACCCATCAGCAACGGAACCCACTCCACCGGATTCGCACCGGCGGCGGCCATGGCCTCGTCGACCACTGCCCGCGTCGCCCGCACGATCTCGGGGCCGATCCCGTCGCCGTCGATCAGACCGAGACGGAGTGTCGAACTGTCGCGTTGCGTCGCATCGTTCACCAGGTCATCCTCCCGCCGCCGATCGGCTGCGGCCGAATTGCCCCATGGACACGCCGGGGGCGCTATTTTTTGGGACCATGGTGCAGTCGGTCGAATTACTGTTGGACGACGCAGCCGATACGGAGATCCGGCGGCAGTGGCAGTTGCTCGCGGACGCGGGCATCCCCAGTGTCGCGGCGAAGACCGCCGAGACCACGCGCCCGCACATCACCATCGCGGTCGCCAAAGAGCTCTGGCCGCGCATCGACCACGTCCTCGAGCAGCAGAGTTTCCGACAATTCCCGGTCCGCCTCGGCGGGTTGCTGGTGTTCGGTTCGCGCCATCCGATCCTGGTCCGGGCGGTTGTTCCGTCCGAGCAACTGCTCGCAGTGCACCGCCGGATCTTCAGCATCGTGGCGCAGTGTCCCGGCGTTCCGTCGAACCTGCACCCCGACGAGTGGACGCCGCACGTGACACTGGCGCGCCGCGTGTCCCACCAGCAATTGGGCGAGGCCGTACACGTTGTCGCAAGAGACCGTGATTTCCCGGCGACCATCGTGGGTATCCGGCGTTGGGACGGTGACCAACGGCGTGAGTGGCCGGTGGCCCGTGGAAGATAAAGAGAACGCCGGACGTTACAGCTGGCAATAAAACGACACGAGAGGACGTCATGGCCACCCAGACGCTGACCCAGCAGAACTTCGACGAGGTAGTCACCGGAAGCGACGTGGTACTCGTCGACTTCTGGGCAGAGTGGTGCGGCCCGTGCAAGAGCTTCGCGCCGACCTTCGAGGCCTCCTCGACCAAGCACCCCGACGTCGTCCACGGAAAGGTCGACACCGAGGCGGAGCAGGGCCTGGCCGCCGCAGCCAACATCCGCTCCATCCCGACCATCATGGCGTTCCGCGAGGGCGTATTGGTGTTCGCACAGCCCGGTGCGCTCCCACCCGCCGCACTGGAGGATCTCGTTACCCAGGTGAAGGCCCTGGACATGGATGAGGTTCGCAAGCAGTTGGCCGAGCAGTCGGAGCAGACCGCGAAGTAAGGCAGACAGATTCCGAGCGTGGACCGTTCACCTTCGAAAGGTGAACGGTCCGTTGCGATTTCAGGGCTTGCGAACCGTCGGGCCTATCGGGTCAACGAGCAATTCGGTTGACGCAGGCGATCATAGCGCGAATCGTCGACTCGGCGCCGTCGTCGGCCATGGCCGCGCCCCAGCCGCGCCTGCCGTTCACCTCGCACTGCACGAAGGTGGCGGTGCCCGCCTCGGTGCGGCGCTGGTGGAACTGCAGGATCTCGACCGGATAGCCCGCGTCGTAGAGCGCGGAAGTCATCGCCGCCACCGGACTGCCGGTGGTGCTGAACGTCCGCAGCTGCTCGGCGAACTCCAGCGTCGCGACGCACTCCGCGCTCCCGTTACCGGCGAGCGACCAGTCGCTGAGCCGGACGGGTCCGGCGTGTTCGCAGTAGCGGTCGTAGAACTCCGCAGGCGTCAGGCCACCGCAGTCGGCCCGCAGGCCCTTGGGTGCGGCAGCGATGAACGTGCGTGTGTCGAGAGTAAGGATCGTCATTGCAATTCAGGTCTTCCCGAAGAGAATCGGCAGAGGGGACCAGCACTAACAATCAACAGCCCGCAGCGAGGGGGCCGGTCCGAATCAGACCCCGCTACGGCGGGTTACTACGAGAAGAAGTCGCCGGGCAGCCACCACCGCGGTAAGCGGAATTAGCGCGGCGCTGTCGCGGTCTGCGACATTCAGCACGGCGCTGTGGCGGTCGGCGGGATTCGGCACGCGGTACACGATAGGGGTATCTCGACGCAATCGCAACCTTGTCAGCACCTCGGTGTGCCTACTTGCGAGTATCAACTGCGCAGGTCACGGGATATGCGGCCCGGGTGGAGTTCGCAGCGCGGTAGCAGCCTATTTCACCGGGTTCGAGTATCACGGCGCAATGGTGCGGGGGCCGGTACCTTCGACGTCATGGGCCTGCTCGTTGCCATGACAATTCCCGGACTGGCGATACTGCTGATGGCGTTCGCCGCGGCCGAGGTGCTCTGGAGCCGCTTGACCGGCAGCCGCGTCCTCCCCTGGTTCGAGGACCGCACGGGCCGCCCGGTCGCGGCCGCCGGTTTCGAGGAAGTCACCGCCGTTTTCCAAGGCGCCAAGCGCCACGAGTTCGAGCAACGCCAGAGCGTGCTGATGCACAAAGAAGACAAGTCCGATGGCGCACCGCCGCGCGACGAGATTGATTTGTCAGCAGGCTCGGCTCGACTGGTCCGCCACCGCGAGTAGCACCCGGCGCCTCGGGTCCCGACGTAGGAGGTTCCCGGCCGATCTGGGGACAAGAGCGGTCGTGCTCGCGAAACCATTACGTCGGCGAAGACGTTTCGCCGATGATGGATACCGCCGATCGTGCCGCCTACTGTAGCCCCGCCATGCGAGGGAGATCGTCGACTTTCCAGCCGTACGAGCTGCTCGCCGACGGGCGCTGAAAAGCTGGGCAGCACAAGGTGTCTGCTGCCCAGCCCCTGGCCGCCGTCATGGAAACCACGCGCAGCTTTTGCGACCGAACGCACTGAGGGGTCCGGCTCAGCCACGCATATTCGACGGCGGCCTGCGCGCCTCAGTGCGCGGCGGCATCCCAGCTGCGACCGGTGCCCACCGAGACATCCAGCGGCACCGACAGTGTGATGGCCGCGGACATCTGTTCGCGGGCCAGCGTTTCCAGTGCCTCCCGCTCGCCGTCGGCGACCTCGAACACCAGCTCGTCGTGAATCTGCAGCAGCATCCTCGACCGCAGCCCCGCAGCCGTGATCGCCTTGTTCACGTTGATCATCGCGACCTTGATGATGTCGGCGGCGGTGCCCTGGATGGGAGCGTTCAACGCCATGCGTTCGGCGGCTTCGCGGCGCTGACGGTTGCTGGAGTCCAGGTCGGGCAGGTAGCGGCGGCGGCCGAAGAGGGTTTCGGTATAACCGACCTTGCGGGCCTGCTCGACGACCTCGTAGAGGTAGTCCCGGATGCCGCCGAAGCGGTCGAAGTAGACATCCATCTGTTCCTTCGCCTCTTGCGTGCTGATCTTCAGCTGCGCGGAGAGACCGTAGGAGCTCAGACCGTAGGCAAGGCCGTAGGACATCGCTTTGATGCGGCGGCGCATCTCGGGATTCACCTCCGACAGCGGGATGTCGAAGGCCTTGGACGCGACGAAGGTGTGCAGATCCTCACCGGAGTTGAAGGCCTCGATCAGGCCCGCGTCGGCGGAAAGGTGCGCCATGATGCGCATCTCGATCTGGCTGTAGTCGGCGGTCATCAGCTCGGCGTAGCCGGCGCCGACGACGAAGGTGTCGCGGATCTGGCGACCGGTGTCGGTGCGGATCGGGATGTTCTGCAGGTTCGGCTCGGTAGAGGAGAGCCTGCCGGTCGCGGCGATGGTCTGGTTGAACGTGGTGTGGATGCGACCGTCGTCGGCGACGGACTTGAGCAGACCGTCCACCGTGACCTTCAGGCGGGTGGCGTCGCGGTGCTCGAGCAGATGCTGCAGAAACGGGTGCTCGGTCTTCTCGAACAGCGATTCCAGCGCATCGGCGTCGGTGGTGTAACCGGTCTTGGTGCGCTTGGTCTTGGGCATATCGAGCTCGTCGAACAACACGACTTGCAGCTGCTTCGGCGAGCCCAGGTTGATCTGCTTGCCGATCACCTCGTAGGCCGCGTTGGCCGCATCGTTCACCTTGTCGGCGAACTGGCGCTGCAATGTCTCCAATTGGTCGACGTCGACGGCGATGCCCGCGTCCTCCAGACCGGCGAGTACCCCGAGCAGCGGCAGTTCCATCTCCGCCAGCAGCGGAACGGATTCGATCTGCTGAAGTTCGGTGTCCAACGCCGCGGCAAGGTCGACGACGGCCCTGGCCCGCAGCATTTCGGTCTGTGCGACCTCCGCATCGACGGTGTCCTCGTCGTCGAGCAGCGACAGCTGGGGCGTCTCGTCGATTTCGGCGCGCAGCTCGCGGTGCAGGTACCGCAGCGACAGGTCGTCGAGATTGAAGCTGCGCTGGCCGGGGCGTACCAGATAGGCCGCCAGTGCGGTATCGCTGGTCAGTCCGGCCAGGGTCCAGCCGCGGCCGCGCAGCGCGTGCATCGCGGACTTGGCCTCGTGCAGCGCTTTGGGCACGGCCGGGTCGGCCAGCCACGCGCCGAGCGCGGCGTCGTCCTCGGGGGTCAGCACCGTGACGTCGATATAGCCGCTCTCGCCGTCACCCCCCGCAATGGCGAGCGCACGTACGTCACCGTTGCCGGGAGTGCCCGATCCGACCACCGAAACACCATGCCGAACACCAGTTTTCGTATGCTCGGCGAGCCAGGCCGCGACCCCGCCCACTTCCAGAGCGCCACCACTGATCTCGAAGCCCGCCTCGGCTTCGGGCTCCGGCGGCGCCAGCGTCTCGAACAGCCGGTCGCGCAGCACCCGAAATTCCAGATCGTCGAACAACTGGTGGATCTTGTTGCGATCCCACGGCTGCTGGGCCAGCTGATCGGGGGTGTAGGGCAGCGGCACATCGCGCACCATTTCGGTGAGCTGCCGGTTGAGCACCACGCTGCTCAGATTGGCCCGCAGCGCATCGCCGACCTTGCCCTTCACCTCGTCCACCTTGTCGACGAGGGTGGCGAGGTCACCGTATTCGCGAATCCACTTGGCTGCGGTTTTCTCTCCCACACCGGGAATGCCGGGCAGATTGTCGCTCGGGTCGCCGCGCAGGGCCGCGTAATCCGGATACTGGGCCGGGGTGAGCTGATACTTGGCCATCACCTCGTCCGGAGTGAACCTGGTCAGATCGGACACGCCCTTACGCGGGTAGAGCACCGTGACGTTGTTGTCGACCAGCTGGATCGAGTCGCGGTCACCGGAGACGATCAGTACCCGGAAGCCCTCGGCGGCCGCCTGGGTGGTGAGCGTGGCGATCAGGTCGTCGGCCTCGAAACCATCGATCGCCATCACCGGAATGCCCATCGCGCCGAGCACATCCTTGGTCAGCTCGACCTGCCCGCGGAACTCGTCGGGCGTAGCACTGCGATTGGCCTTGTACTCCGGGTACGCCTCGGTGCGGAACGTCTTGCGTGACACGTCGAAGGCCGCGGCGATATGGGTCGGCTTCTCGTCGCGGAGCAAGTTGATGAGCATTGCGGTGAAGCCGTACACCGCGTTCGTGGTCTGCCCGGTGACCGTCTTGAAGTTCTCGGCGGGCAGCGCGAAGAACGCGCGATAGGCGATCGAATGCCCATCCAGCAACAGCAGAGTCGGCTGCGGACCGGCCGCATCGGAGCCGGCTGCAGAGACGGAACTCGAACGCTGATCAGTGGTCGCTGGGGTCACGGTGAAGAGTCTAGGGAGGCCCACCGACATCTCACAGCGGCGGCTCCCGGGCGCCGCGCGGCATCGAGTGTTACGTCCGTTTTCCGCCGGACCCGGCCGCGGCTCGCGCCCATTATTTTCCCGTGACCACAACAATGTCCGCCTTGCAGCGGTTCTTCGCAGCGGAAGCCGCGTACATCACCGAGGGCGGCGACTTCGCCGGTATGGCGGCCTGCCTCGCCCCCGATGTCGTGATGTATCAGGCCGCCAACCTGCCCTACGGCGGCGAATGGCACGGCCGCGACGGCATCCGGCGGTTCATGGACGCGATGAGCGAGACCTGGTCGTCACTGGAGTTCCTCGAGCAGCGGTTCGTGGTCGACGGAGATGCGGTGGTCATCTACAACGTCGGCAGGCTGCGAGCGCGCGCCACCGGCCGCGTGCTCGATACCTCGGTGATGCAGCTGATCGCCTTCCGCGACGGGCTCATCAGCGAGATCCGGCCCTTCTACTTGGACACCGCGGCTGTCGTGGCGGCGGTGTCCGACACCGGGACCGCGCTGTCCGGTACCGCGGTGGCCGCCTCGGGCAGCGACTGTCCCTGCCGGTGAGCACCCCGCAGAGGGGGTCGCCGGCTCCCCGCACCGGCAGACCCACCGAACCGAGCATGACATCGTGAAAGACCTCGATATCGAAGCAGTCCCCGAGCCGCTCGATGACCTCGCGCCGTCGAAACGATCGGCACCCGGCAGGGTGGCCGTCCTCGGCGCGGCACCGAGCACGGCGTCCCGATACTGATCGGCCATACCCGTCAGCTCATCATGACCATCCGTGGCCGCCGTCATACCCGAGGCGGCCACGGATGGCACGACGTCATCTATCCGACGCCCAGATAGGCCGACTTCACCGCGGGGTCGGTGAGCAGATCGCGACCGGAGCCGGACTTGGTCACCTCGCCGGTCTCCAGGATGTAGGCGCGATCACTGCGGGCCAGCGCCTGCTGAGCGTTCTGCTCGACCAGCAGCACCGTGGTGCCCTGCTGATTGATCTCCGAGATGATCCGGAAGATCTGCTGAATCACCATGGGCGCCAGCCCCATCGACGGTTCATCGAGCAGCAGCAGCCGCGGCCGTGCCATCAACGCGCGGCCGATCGCCAGCATCTGCTGCTCGCCGCCCGACAGCGTGCCGCCGACCTGCTTGCGCCGTTCTTCGAGCCGAGGAAACATGCCGAACACCCACTCCAGGGTGCTGTCGTACTCCGATTTCGGCTCGAACGGCCTGGCGTAGCAGCCCATGTCGAGGTTTTCCTGCACCGTCATACCGGGGAAGACGCCGCGGCCTTCCGGTGCCTGGATCAACCCGAGCTTGACCCGGTCGTGCGCCTTCATATGGGTGATGTCACGGCCCTCGAACACGATGCGGCCGCGGGTCAGCGGCAGCAGCCCGGAGAGGGCGCGCATCGTGGTGGTCTTGCCCGCGCCATTCGCGCCGAGCAGTGTCACCAGCTCGCCGTGCGCCACCTGCAGCGAAATCCCGTGCAGCGCTTCGATTCTGCCGTAGTTGACGACCATGTCCTTGACTTCGAGCAGCGGGCCCGATGCGTCGCCGGGGCCGGCGGATTGCCTGTGTGATGCCATCGTCGTCCCTACCCGTCCGTCCCGTGTGTGTCCTGCGCTGCCCCCGGTTCGGCGCCCCTGTCCGGCGCACCGACGCCGTCGTCGGGTACACCGAGATAGGCGTTGATCACATCGGGGTTCTCGCGGATGTCGGCGGGCAGCCCGTCGGCGATCTTGCGACCGAATTCCAGCACCACGATGCGGTCGGTCACGCCCATCACCAGCCGCATGTCGTGCTCGATCAGCAGGACGGTGAACCCGTCGTCGCGGATCTTGCGGATCAGATCCATCAGCGCGGACTTCTCGCTGGGATTGAATCCGGCGGCGGGCTCGTCGAGGCAGAGCAGTTTCGGCTCGGTGGCCAGCGCGCGGGCGATTTCCAGCCTGCGCTGGTCGCCATAGGACAGATTGCGCGCCTTCTCCACCGCACGCGGTGCGATGCCGACGAACTCGAGCAGCGCCATGCCGCGTTCGATGGCCTCGTGCTCCTCACGGCGATGCCGTGTCGTGCGGAAGATGGCGCCCGGCACCGAGGTTTTGTGCCTGGCGTCGGTGCCGACCACCACGTTCTCCAGCGCGGTCATCTCGGCGAAGAGACGAATATTCTGGAAGGTGCGTGCGATACCGAGGCGGGTGATGGCATTGCGCTTGGTCTTCGTCAGCGGCTTACCATCGAAATAGACCACGCCCGATGATGGCCGATACACACCGGTGATCGCGTTGAAGCAGGTGGTCTTGCCCGCGCCGTTGGGCCCGATCAGCCCGAGGATTTCGCCGCGGCGAATCTCGAAACTCACGTTGTCCAACGCGGTGAGGCCGCCGAACTTCACGGTCAATCCGTCGGTGCGCAGCAGCGCTTCACCCACCGGCGTCTCGATCTCACGGCTCGGCGCGACCACTTCCGCGACCGTCTCCGCATCGCCGAGTTCCGGCAGCACGGCCGTCAGATCGACGACGCCCGCGCTCGGCGTCGCTTCCGGTTCGGCGGCATAGCCGGCCGACATGTCCTCGTTGTCGAATAGCGCGTCACCCGCGCCCGGCCCGGTCATGCCTGTTCCCCGATCACTTCGTTGCCGAACGGTTTGCGCACGGCCCGATATACCTGCCGCCCGTAGGCAAGCAACTTCTGTCGCACCGGGAACAACCCCTGCGGCTTGAAAATCATCAACACGATGAGCGTGATCCCGAAGAACAGGTACTTGAAGTCGCCGAGCGACTGCGCGCCCTGCTCATGGAATTCCAGCACGTTCCCGAGGACGATCAACATCCCGATCACCACGACGATCGCGCCGGCGAGATAACCGCGACGCACCGGCCGCTCCCGATCCCGTGCCCACCGCTTCCACCCGACGATCAACGCGATGATGCCGACGATGGCCAGTCCGAGCAGCAGGTAACCGACAACGGTCTGTCCGACCAGCTGGACCGACAGCAGCCGGTTCGGCAGGTACACGATGATGAACGCGCCGACGATCACGCCGAGCTTATTGCCCTGACCGCCGATGACGACCGCGCAGAGGAACAGCATCGAGTTGATGATGTTGAACCCGCTCGGATTCACGAACTGCACCTGGCCCGCGTACAGCGCACCGGACAGCCCGCCGACAGCGGCGCCGATCATGAATGCCCACAGCTTGAACTTGAAGGTGGGCACCCCCATGATCTCGGCCGCGTCCTCGTCCTCTCGGATCGCGACCCAGGCCCTGCCGACCCGGCTGCGCTCCAGATTGCCGACGATCAGCAACACGATGATCACCAGAACCATGCCGACCCAGAACCACCAGATGCCGGAGTTGGCCCTTGCGAAGATGTTCGAGGCTTCGGAGTCACCGACGTTGCCCGCGGAGAACACACCGTTGGGCCGCTCCGCGGACTCACCGACACGTGGATAAGCGATGCCGGACAGCCCGAGACTGCCGTTGGTGAGGTCGCCGAGATTGTCGGCGAGCAACCGGACGATCTCACCGAAGCCGAGGGTCACGATCGCCAGATAGTCGCCGCGCAACCGCAGCGTCGGTGAACCGAGAATCAGACCGGACACCGCGGTGACAGCCGCCGCCAACGGCAGGCAGGCCAACCAGGCCCAGTCCTCACTCAGCCAGCCGCCATCGGTCTGGTTCCACGGACTGTTGGGACTGGTCAGCAGACCCACCGTGTACGCACCGACAGCATAGAAGCCGACGTACCCGAGATCGAGCAGACCCGCCTGTCCGACAACGACATTCAGGCCGATGGCAAGCAGCGCGTACATCGCGAACTGGGCCATCACGCCACCGAAGCTGGTACCGGGAGTATCCAGGAACGGCGGCGGGTACAGCGGCAGCAGCGCCAGCAGAATGAGGGCGGGCACGCCGACGCCCCACTGGGCGGGCCGCGACAACCCACCCCACCAGGTCCGCAAGGCATCCCCGACGCCATGCCCAGCCGTCTGTTCCGCCCCACTCTGCGGCGGCGGGCTCTTTACCGTGTCGGTCATGCGCGCGCCTTTCCGAGGCTCTCACCGAGAATGCCGGTCGGGCGAATCATGAGCACCAGAACCAGGACAACGAACGCGACCACGTCACGCCACTCGGTACCGAAGAGGATCTGGCCGTAGTTCTCCGCCAGCCCGAGCAGTAACCCGCCGAGCAGCGCGCCCCGCAGATTGCCGATACCACCCAGCACCGCGGCGCTGAACGCCTTGATGCCCAGGATGAAACCACCCGAATAGATGATCCCGTTAGGAATCTTCAGCGCGTACAGCAGTGCGGCCGCACCGGCGAGCACGCCGCCGATGAGGAAGGTCAGCATGATGATCCGCTCCCGCGAGACACCCATGAGCGTCGCGGTGTCGGGATCCTGTGCCACCGCCCGGATGCCGCGACCGAACTTCGTCCGGTTGATCAGCACCTCGGTGGCGATGGCGAGGATGACGGCGGCGACGATGATCACGATCGTCACATTGGTGACATCCGCGCCGCCGAAGCTGAACTGCTTGGTCGGCTCGACCAGCATGATCGGCTTCTGTGCGTTGGTGCCGCCCAGCTTCGGCCACACCTTCGGCACCACGAAGTGCATGACCTCCTGGATCACGAAGGAGGCGCCGATGGCGGTGATCAAAAAGATCAGCGGTTTGGCTCCGCGCTTGCGCAGCGGTCGATAGGCCACTCGCTCCAATCCGACTGCCGCGGCACCGGATACGGCCATGCCGAAGATCATCGCCAGCGCGAGATAGGTGATGGTGAGAACGATGCCTTGAGAGTAGACATCACCGCTCGGTGAAAACCCGAGCAGCATAAGCCCGACATACTGGCCGAACAGGCCGAGCATGAAGATTTCGGAATGGGCGAAATTGATCAGCCGCAGTACGCCGTAGACCAGGGTGTAGCCGACAGCGACGAGTGCGTATATCGCACCGTAGGACAATCCGTCGACGGTCAGTCGCCAGAAATCGTCGATCACTCCTTGATAGTTGAAGTCGATCGAACCGCCGGCTAGTTGTACAGCGCCGGCCAATACTGTTGAAGTCATTCGTAATTCGCCCTCATTCATTCGCCCTCACGAAACAGCAGCACGTACAGGGATTCGCGCGAACCCCCATACGTGCTGCGCGTTTCGTGGCGCGGGTTACTTGACCGTGTAGATCCAGATCAGTGCGTTGGACAGTTCCCCGTTGGGGTTCCACTTGTACTGGCGCGCCAGACCGGGCCCGTCATAGGACCGCACGTACTCGAGCAGTTCGGGACGAGTCACCTTGCCGCTATCGATGCCCTTGCTCAGGATCGTGGCCAGGTCGTAGGCCTCGACCGAGTAGACGCCGGGCGCCTGTCCGTTGAGCGCCTCGTAGTCCTTCGCGAACTTCTCCGGGGCCGGACCACACGGGCAGGTCAGCGTCGCGCCGTTGGCCGAGCTACCCGCCTGCGACAGGAACTGCGGATCGTTGACGCCGTCCGGGCCGATGAAGACGGCCTTGACGCCACCGGACTTCAGCTGCTGCGCCAGCGGTGCGCCCTCGGCGTAGTAACCCGAGTAGAAGACCGCGTCGGCGTTCGCGCCCGCGATCTTGGTGACGGTGGCGGAGAAGTCCTTGTCACCGGTCTTGATGCTGGCCGCGCAGCTCGGATCCGCTGCCGCGCCGAGCCCCTCGGTGATGCTCTTGGCCAGGCCGGTGCCGTAGTCGCTGTTGTCCTGGACGACGCAGACCTTCTTGTAGCCAGCGGTGCCGACCAGGTACTTGGCGACCGACGGACCCTGAACATCGTCGTTGGCCAGGCCGCGGAAGAAGGTGGTCCAGCCGTTCTGCGTGAGCGTGGCGTTGGTGGCCGAAGAGGTAACCGAGACCAGGCCTGCATCGCTGAGGATCTTGCCGGTCGCCTTGGTCTCACCGGAGAACGCGGGACCGACCAGGCCGATGATCGACTTGTCGTTGACGATCTGAGGGATGACCTGGGTGGCCTTCTGCGGATCGCCCTCGGTGTCGAACTGCTTGAGTTCGATCTTGCAGCCCGCGTTCGCCTTGTTGTGCTGATCGAGCGCCAGCTTCACGCCCTGGACAATGTTGATGCCGAGCGCCGCGTTGGGGCCGGTCAAGGCGCCTGCGAAGGCAATCGTGGTACCGGCAGGACAGGTCGCCTTGCCGTTGCCCGCCGGATCGGCGGCTTTGGCCGGGTCGGTCTTCGGGACCTGCTTACCGTCGATGTCCACCTGTGCCACCGGCTGGATGGACAGACTTCCCGCACCATTTGTGCCGGATGAACCCGATTCGTTGGTCGATTTGTCGCTGCAGCCCGTCAGCACGAGGGCAGCCGCGGCACCGACTACCAATACTCCTCGCGTCGAACGACTGCGCCATATCGAACTAAGCACGTCCCTCACCTCTACGTCCTGTACTCCCTCGGCTCGCCGAGGAGGCCGACCACGTCGGCCCGGTCAGAACATAGCGTTGCCACGTTAGTTCCGCATCACATTCGCGTCATGAGAACGACATTGTTTCGAATTCTTCTTCGTGAATGGGTTTCATCGAAGTAAATTTTCCGGCCGCGACCGGCCAAGGCCCTCATCGGGTCACTTCGGGGCCAGGTTCTCCAGCACCACCTCGGCTACCGCTTTCATGGTAGTCCGGCGGTCCATCGCGGTGCGCTGAATCCACTTGAATGCCTGCGGCTCCGACAGCCCCTGCGTCTGCATGAGGACGCCTTTGGCCCGCTCCACCAGTTTGCGGGTCTCCAGCCGATCGGAGAGATTGGCGACCTCGTTCTCCAATGCAGTGATCTCGTGGAAGCGACTCGCCGCCAATTCGATGGCGGGCACCAAATCGGATTTCGTGAACGGTTTCACCAGATACGCCATCGCGCCCGCGTCGCGTGCGCGTTCGACCAGATCGCGCTGACTGAACGCAGTCAGAATCACCACCGGCGCAACACGTTTCGACGCAATTTCGGCCGCGGCGTCGATACCGTCGCGGCGCGGCATCTTCACGTCCATGATGACCAGGTCCGGCCGATGCTCCACCGCGAGATCGACGGCCTGCTGACCGTCGCCCGCTTCGCCGACAACCTGGTAACCCTCTTCGGTCAGCATCTCCACCAGATCCATCCGGATGAGCGCCTCGTCCTCCGCGACGACGACCCGCTTCGCCCCGGCGTCCCGCTTCGTGGCGGCGCCCCCTGCTGTACTGCTCATAGGTAGACCCCTCTGGTTCCGATGCCTGTCCCGACACGCCGAAGGGTGGCCGTGGCCCATGTGCCGGTCCATCGGCCCACCGTTGCGCTGTCGAGTGATGTAGAGAGTACCTTTCACTTCGGCATAGAACCCATATACCCTGCGCAAACCCCCCGTCCGCGACACAGAGGGGAACCCATTCGCGTTCGACGCCACCTACCCGCTATGCTTTCCAACCGGTGCGCCGATTTGGCGGAACTGGCAGACGCGACGGTCTCAAAAACCGTTGTCCGAAAGGACGTGTGGGTTCGAGTCCCACAATCGGCACCGATGCGGCAGGCGGCCTGTGCTCACACGAGCACGGGCCGTTTGCCTTGCCCGCACCCGGCTCACACGGTCGAACCGGATGCCGACTCAGCGCGTATTTCGCGCGTAGGGTGTGCATCACACACCTCGGTTTCGGAGGTCCCCAGCATGCGAGTGAACAGAACGACAGTCGACCTGTCCGAGTATCCGGACCTGGTAGTCGTCTACCTCGGGATGCGGGTGCGCCGACCGCGCGGGATCCTGCGTCTGCTCGGGCTCGGGCCGAAACTCTATAAGTCACACAAGGATCAACCCGAGGGTCTCCTATCGCACGAGGACGTGGTCTGGGCGCTGTTTCCTCCGCACTGGGGGGCACGGCAGTACTGGCGCGATCTCGACAGCCTGGAGCGGTGGACACGCTCGGCGCCCCACCGCGATTGGTGGCAGAAGTTCCTGCGCGACTCCGGCGGCACCGGGTTCTGGCACGAGGCCTACTTCCTGCGTGGCGGGATGGATGCCATGTACGACGACATGGAATCCGCCACCGGGCTCGCGCGCTTCGCGCCCGTCGTCGCCTCGCGCGGCCGGAAGTTCTCCACCCGCGGCCGCGTGCACGACGAGGCAGCGAAGGTGGCGCCGGTGATCGACGAATCCGCATACTACGGAACCGAATCCGACTGACGGCCGCACCTGGCCGACGGACGCGGCTTCCCAACGCTGACGACATCGGTCGGCGACACCATGATTCAATTCATTCATATCGGGCAACAACGTGGATACGCCCACACCTCGATGACGGGCCGGCCACCGGTCGGCAACGCCCGTCGTGCGGCTCTCCGAATACGAGGGCCTACTTCGTGTACGCCGCGCAACGCACAGATGAATATGTGCTCGTGGCGGTGTGATTCGCGGCTTGACCGCTTCTGAATCGTTATCCGCCGTCCTACCGTATCCCCATGCACGTCCTGTTCGTCTGCAACGGCAATGTATGCCGGTCGGTGATCGCCGAGCGGCTTACCCGCGCCCTCGCTGTCGAACACCGCCTCGCCGGCCTCACCGCGGAGAGCGCGGGAACCCGCGCGCTGGTCGGCTTCCCCGTGGAACCGCTCGCGGCCCAGACCATCTCGGGCTTGGGCGCCGACCCCGACAACTTTCGCGCGCGCCGCCTCGAGCCGGGCATGATCGACCGCGCCGATCTGGTGCTCACGATGACCGAGCAGATCCGCGACCAGGCCACGTCGATGGGTTTCGGAGCGGGGCCGCGCACCTTCACCCTGTTGGAGGCACACCGGATCGCCAAAGTGACCGGCGCGCGCAGCATTGCCGATCTGCATCGCGCCCGCCACGACCTCGCACTGGTCGGCCGCGAGAACATCGCCGACCCGGTCGGCCTGTCCGAGGCCGCGTTCTGTGAGGTCGGCGACCGGATCGCCGAGGCGCTGATACCGCTGCTGCTCACACTGGCCCCACACGAGCAGCGCAAGCAAGTCGACACAGAACGTCCCGGTCTCGTGGTCGCACCAGGAACCGCGCCCGCACCGCTCGCGGCATTCCTGGCGGCGCATCGGATCCCGTGACACCGCGGCGCGGGGGACGCGTCCACGCGTATTCGGCCCTGGCTGTGTTCATCATGTGCATGGAGGGTTTAAACTCCCCGCGAACAACATTCCGCCGTTGCTGGTTCGACACACGACAGGAATCAGACATGCCGAAACGAATTTCGGATGTTTCGCTCCATGTTTATGTGACACCGGAAACCCTGGAGCGTGTCGTCGACTCGGTGCGCGCCGTGGTGGACGACCACCTCCAGGATCGCGACGTGTTCGCGTGGCGTTTCACGCTGCCTGTCGACTCCGACGCACCCGACCACATGCTGCTCGAAACCCAGTGGCGCGTCGACCATCCCGGCGTGGAGCAGGAAGGCCGCCGCACCTATGAGATCGCGCTGAGCCTGGTAGGG
Organism: Nocardia sp. NPDC051463; assembly: GCF_040681975.1. Lineage (NCBI taxonomy): Bacteria > Bacillati > Actinomycetota > Actinomycetes > Mycobacteriales > Nocardiaceae > Nocardia > Nocardia sp. NPDC051463. The sequence continues at coordinate 96,114 of NZ_JBFBAB010000013.1, read as the reverse complement.
GCCGCGCGCGATCTCACGGCACCGAGCCTGGCCGCCCTGGAGCGCAGGCTTATGCTGGAAACCTCTTGCGGCCCTACCGAATTGGCGGTCCCACGAACCATCCGTGTGCAGCGTCGCGACAGCTTCGACTTCGAGACCGAGCGCGAGCCGCTCTAGCTCAGGTCCGCGATGGGAAGTGGCGGATCAGGCCTTCCTGCACCACGGTGGCGAGCAGTTCGCCGGTGCGCGAGAAGAATTTGCCCGTCGCCAGACCGCGGGAGCCCGCGGCGACGGGGGATTCCGTGGCGTACAGCGCCCACTCGTCGAAGCGGAACGGGCGGTGGAACCAGATCGAATGGTTGACCGTCGCCGCGATGATCCTGTCGAGGCCCCAGGAAAGCCCGTGTGTGGTGATGATCGAGTCGAGCACCGTGGTATCCGACGAATAGCCAAGCGTCGCAACATGAACCAGCGGATCGTCGGGCAGCCTGCCGTCGGCGCGCATCCACACCCGGTTGTGATTGAGTCGCTCGCCGGTGCCCTTCATGATCCAGGCCGGGTCGTTGGTGTAGCGCATGTCGATCGGGTGCGGGGCCTTGATGAACATCTCCAGCTTGTCCTCCAAGCCTTCGAAGCTCTCCTCTACCCGCGGCAGCGTTTCCGGATCCGGAACGACCGGCTGGGTGGCCGAGTGCTCGAGACCCTTGCCCCAATCCTGGAACGCGGCAAGCATGACGAACAGCTCCTGGCCATCCTGGCTCGCGGTCACCGTGCGGTTGGCAAACGAGCGCCCGTCGCGGTGGCGGTCGACGCGGTATTCGATCGGCTTCTTCACATCGCCACCGCGCACGAAGTGCGCGTTCACCGCGTGCACCGGACGGTCGCCGACCGTCCGGCCCGCCGCCATGATCGCCTGCGATACGAGCTGCCCGCCGAACGTGCGGCTCCAGACCTTCTCCGGATGCTGGCCGACGAAGACATCCTCGTCGACCTGCTCCAGATCGAGCAGTCCGAGCAACACCCGCAGATCCGAGCCCTCCGTCGACGCCGAACCGACGCCGACGACACCACTCAGGGAAGCAGTCACTCTAATGGTCCTCCTCACCGATACGGTGCACATGGATCAGGTTGGTCGACCCGACGGTACCGGGCGGGGAGCCCGCAACGATTACCACCAGATCACCCTTTTGATATCGCTCCATCGACAGCAGTGCTACATCGACCTGATGGATCATGGCGTCGGTGCTGTCCACCGTCGGCACGATAAAGGTCTCCGTGCCCCAGGTCAGCGACAGCTGGCTGCGCACCTCCGGCAGCGGGGTGAACGCCAGCAACGGCAGCGGGGTGTGCAGCCTGGCGAGCCGGCGCACCGTGTCACCGGACTGAGTGAACGCCACCAGGGCCTTGGCGTTGAGCCGCTCGCCGATATCGCGGGCCGCGTAGGAGATGACACCGCGCTTGGTGCGGGGCACATGGGTCAGTGGTGGCACCCGGGTCGATTCGGTCTCCACCGCGTGCACGATGCGCGCCATGGTGCGCACCGTTTCGATCGGGTACGCGCCGACCGAGGTCTCGCCCGACAGCATCACCGCGTCGGCACCGTCGAGCACCGCGTTCGCGACATCGGAGGCCTCGGCCCGGGTGGGACGCGAGTTCTCGATCATCGACTCCAGCATCTGGGTCGCCACGATGACGGGCTTCGCGTTCTCCCGTGCCATCTGGATGGCGCGCTTCTGCACGATCGGCACCTGCTCGAGCGGCAGTTCGACGCCGAGGTCACCGCGAGCGACCATGACCGCGTCGAAGGCGAGCACGATGGCCTCGAGGTTGTCGATGGCCTCCGGCTTCTCCAGCTTGCCGATCACCGGGACGCGGCGACCGACCCGGTCCATCACGTCGTGCACGAGTTCCACATCCGAGGGCGAACGCACGAACGACAGCGCGATGAAGTCCACGCCGAGCTTCAGTGCGAACTCGAGGTCCTCGATGTCCTTTTCCGACAGCGCGGGCACCGAGACATCCATGCCCGGCAGCGAAACACCCTTGTTGTTGCTGACCGGTCCGCCCTCGGTCACCCGGCAGACGACGTCGTTGCCCTCGACGCCGGTGACCGTCAGCCCGATCTTGCCGTCGTCCACCAGCAGCCGGTCTCCCGGTTTAGCGTCCTTGGCCAGTTCCCGGTAGGTGGTCGAGACACGGTCGTGGGTGCCGACGATGTCGTCGACGGTGATGCGGACCTCTTCGCCCGTCGCCCAGACCGTGCGATCCTCGATGAACCGGCCGAGCCGGATCTTGGGTCCCTGCAGGTCGGCGAGAATACCGACTGCCCGACCGAGGTGGTCGGAAGCGGCTCGCACCTTCTTATAGTTCTCGGCGTGGTCGGCGTGTTCGCCGTGGCTGAAATTCAACCGCGCCACGTCCATGCCGCTCTCGACGAGTTCTCGAATACGGTCCTCGGTGGCAGTGGCCGGGCCGAGAGTGCACACAATCTTCGTCCGTCGCATCACGAGTAGAGCCTAGTCCCGCCGGGTGTGGTGGTCTTGTCGTGGCCTCGGTGAAACCTTGGTGAAAAATTTGCACAGAAGTTGGGGGAACCTACGAACGAGCGGTCACCGCGCGACATGACGGCTCAATCGCGTTTCCAAACGGGTCTGCCCGAAACCGAGGACCAGGCAGATCACCCAGTAGTAGAGGGCCGCGACACCGTAGAGGGCGAAAAAATCGAAGGTCGGAGCAGCCGCGATCTGCGCGGTCCGCAGCAACTCGGTGACCAGGATGGTCGAGGCGAGCGAGGTGTCCTTCACCAGCGAGATCAACGTATTGGACAGCGGTGGCACCGCGATCCGTGATGCCTGCGGCAGGATGATCAGTCGCATCATCATCGGATACGACATGCCCAGCGCCTGTGAAGCCTCCCACTGCCCATCGGCCACGCTCAGAATCGCCGCGCGCACCACCTCCGCCGCGTAGCCGCCGACATTGAGACTGAAGGCGATCACCGCCGCCGGAAATGGGTCTAGCACGATGTGGAACTGCGGCAGCGCGTAGAAGACGATGAACAGCTGCACCAGCAGCGGCGTACCCCGGATGATCGAAATGTAGAACCGGGCGGCCGCCTGGACCGGCCACACCGGTGACATCCGTGCCAGCGCCACGAGCAGCGCGATGGCCAGACCGATGACGAAACTGATGGCCGTCAGCGGAATGGTTTTGGTGATCGTGGCTTGCAACATCGGCCACAGGTTGTGCCAGATGAGTTCCCGCGTCGCGGCATCCATGGCAGGGCCGCCGCTACTTGCTGACGTCGGTGCCGAAGTACTTCTCGGAGATCTGGGCAAGTGTGCCCTCGGCGCGGAGTTGATCGAGCGCCTTGTTCACCTCGGCGACCAGCGCGTCATCCTTGCGCGCCGCGAAAGCCTGGTGGCTGGTCTCACCGGTCTTGCCCGATACCTTCACACTGGTGTCGCTGGTCTTCTTGGTGTATTCGGCAACGGCGAGAGTGTCGTTGACGGTGGCGTCGACGCGACCGTTCTTCAGCAGCTGAATGGCCTGGACGAAACCTTCCACTGCTTCGACTTTCGCGCCCGCGCCGGTGGCGACCTTGCTCCAGTTGCTGGTGGCCGACTGGGCGCAGGTCTTGCCGTTCAGGTCGGCGAGAGTGGTGATGCCGTTGTTGTCGGAGCGCGTGACGATGACGCCCTCGGAGGTGGTGTACGGCTGCGACAGCGAGTACTTGGCCTTGCGCTCGTCGTTGACCGTCACCTGATTGGCGACCAGATCGAAGCGCTTGGACTCGAGGCCGGCGAAGATCGCGTCCCACGGCGTCTGCACGAACTCGACCTTCTTGCCGAGCTTGTCCGCGACAGCCTGGACCACTTCGATGTCGTACCCGGTGAGCTTGCCGTCGGAGCCCTGGTAGCTGAACGGGGAGTAGGTGCCCTCGGTGCCGACCTTGATCACGTTCGGGTCGTCGCTGCCGCATGCGGAGAGCCCGGTGGCGGCGACGATGGCGAGCATGGCGGCGGCGAACAACTTGCGACGCACGAGATCCCTCTCTTCGGTGCGTGGAGTGCCCACACACGACACACAGATCCGCGCCAGGGTACGCCGCGACCGAGTCGAATGAACAGCATTCGATCATGATGCGTCGAATATGGCACTCGGCGCTGTCGACCCGAGGGCGGACACAGCCGGATCTCGACCAAGCAGCCCGAGACACCCGCGACCGATGTCACCTGCCGGTTCGGCACCGGCCGATCCGGCCGCGGGTTACCCCTCGATGAGCAACAGCAACATCCTCGACAACGCGATCACTCACGGCAGTGCAGGTGTGACGCACCGCATCGAGGTCAGTAGCAAACCGCATCGACCGCGTGGCACGACACGGTGAAACCACATCCGCTGAAGAAATCCGAAAATAGATGGGACCGATCTTGGTATCGATGCGTCGATACCAAGTGGCAGAACAATTCTCGGAACGGATGGACACAGCGGCACCGGAAATCGGACGGCGCGCACACAATAGTGCCCGTAGTCAGTTGTTCCGGCTCGCCGACCGGTTCATTCCCGCAACGGGCGTCCGTTGGCGTCCGGCACTTTGCCTGTCAGAATCAGGATCCCGTCGATCACACCCCAGATCCAGCCAACGGTGAAGCAGGAGGCAACACCGACCACTGCCTGTGCGATGCCGAGCCCGTTGTGGCCGAGGTAGAAGCGGCCGACTCCGAAGCTGCCGAGAAAGATCTGCAGCAGGCCGGCGACCAGCTTCTGCTTGTCGGAGAGGGGCACACCGAACTGGTCACGCCCGTAGGGCGCTTCCGGATCGTGTGGGTTGTACCCCTGCGGCTGCGGGTACGGCGCGGATGGGTAGCCCCCCGGCTGCCCGTAGCCGCCCGGCTGCTGTGCGTACGGGTCGGCGGGCTGACCGTACTGCGGCTGGCCGTACGAATCGACCTGCGGATACTGCGGCTGGCTCGGGTACTGCGGCTGGCTCGGGTACTGCGGCTGGCTCGGATATTGCGGCTGGCTCGGGTCCGCCGGCTTGTTCAAGTCCGGCCCGGTACCGGGCGGGCCGTACTGTGGTCCTGAGCTGTAAGGGTCGGTCACTAAATGTCCTCCTCATTTGTGCGGGCACCCTATGCTGGCCCGGCCGTGCGATCTGCCGAGCGACTGCCGCGACGATCGCGAGACATTCTTGCCGGAACCGACATGATTTGTCGCCCTGTCGCTTCGGCTCGGCAGTCCGGCGACCGACGTCGCTCGTCTCGGTACATATCGCGCACGGTGCCCGCGATGTTGCCGTGCACGCAGAATTGGCGGCTACTTCCGCTCGGCGGCAGTGTCCTTCTGCTCCGGAACAGTGCCGGTCGTCGGCTTTGCGAGGGATTCCGCCTCGGCGGACTCGGTGGACTTCTCGGAGCTGGTGGACGCCGCGGACGGGGTGTCCTTCGCTGCGGCGGTTGCCTTCTCGGGCTCGTCAGTTGGCTCGGACTTGTCCAGCTCGACGGCATTGTCCGAATCGTCGGCGGTGATCGCCTCGGCATCCGTGTCACCGTCGGTGGCTTCCGCCGATCCCGTGTCCTTGCCGGTCACCGCGTCCCGCTGCTGCGCCACGTCCTCGTCTGTCGACGCGGCGTCGGAGGTCTCGGCGGTCGCCTGCTGCGCGGCGGCGGCGCGCAGAGCGGCGATCTGCCATGGCCACGGACGCGATCCGGTGCTGGGTTGCAGCTGATCGGCGGTCTCGCGGCCCTTCGTCGCGAAGACGAAATAGGCGACGGCGGCCAGGAATACCAGGGCGGAGGTGAACGAATTGATTCGGATCCCCGCGAGCTTGGTGGCCTCGTCGTCGCGCATCAGCTCGACGAAGAAGCGGCCGACGCAGTAGCCGGCGACGTACAACGCGAACAGCCTGCCGTGGCCGATTCGGTAGCGTTTGTCGATCTGTACCAGCAGCACCACGATCAGCAGGTTCCACAGCAATTCGTAAAGGAACGTGGGGTGCACGATCTTGTCGACGACACCGGTGGAGACACCGTTCATCGGGTCGAGCCTGCCGTCGTCGTCGAAGCGCAGGTAGATCTCCAGGCCCCAGGGCAGGTCGGTCTCGCGCCCGTACAGTTCCTGGTTGAAGTAGTTGCCGACGCGGCCGATGGCCTGCGCGAGCAGGATCGGGGGCGCGACCGCATCGCCCAAGGCGGGCAAGGGGATTCGGTACACCCGGCAGCCGATCCACGCACCGACGCCGCCGAGGAACACCGCACCCCAGATGCCGAGGCCACCCTGATAGATCTTCAGCGCGTCGATCGGATGGCCGTCGGCACCGAAATACTTCTGCCAGTCGGTGGCCACGTGATAGAGCCTGCCGCCGACGAGACCGAAGGGCACCGCGAACATCGCGACATCCAGGATCGCGCCGGGCTGCCCGCCACGTTCGCGCCAGCGCCGCTCGCCCCACCAGATGGCAACGACGATGCCGAGGATGATGCATAGGGCGTAGGCCCGGAGCGGAAACGGCCCGATCTGCCACACACCCTGTGCCGGACTGGGAATGTAGGCGAGCACATCAGCCGTGACGCCACCATTGCTCAGGACGCTGTCTGCGAGGACTCGTAAGGTCACGGGGCCAACCGTAGCGGAGCGTTATGTGCGACGTTGCCACCACCACACCGCGGCGCCGACACCGAGGCTCAGCAACCCGGCCCCGACGGCAGCCAGAGCTTCGACAACGATCGGCTCGGCCCGGGTCAGCCCCGCGACACACGGTGCGAAAACAAAGAATACGAGCAGGCTCACCACCACCGGTCGCGGCAGCGGCGACCGCTTCGGTGCGGTCATGCTTGTTCATACGGTGGCGCGGGTCCGGCGGTTCAGCGCTGGTGTCCGATCGGACACCAGACACTGCTCTGCGGCATCGAACTGTCGGTGCGGCACCGAAGCTTGCCTGCAGCAGGGCTCACTCATAGCTGAGTGGCAGCGGCCGGTCGAACGGTTCGCCGCACTGTGTCAGGACGCGACGGTTGCGGACCGGACGCCCTCGGCCAGTTCCTCGGTCAGCGCGCGCACCGCGTCCAGCCCCTCGGCGGCGGCGCTCACCAGCGCCGAGCCGACTATGACACCGTCTGCATACGAAGCGATTTCGGCCGCTTGCGCGCCCGAGCGCACACCGAGACCGACGCCGATCGGGATATCGGAATGGGCCCGAATCCGCGCACACAGCGCGGGCGCCGCGGAAGACACCACATCGCGAGCGCCGGTGACGCCCATGGTCGATGCCGCGTAGATGAACCCTCGGCTCGCTTCCAGCGTTTTCACCAGGCGTTCCTCGGTGGAGGACGGCGCGACCAGGAAGATCCGATCCAGGTCGTGCGCGGCCGAGGCGACGAACCAGTCGTCGGCCTCGTCCGGGATCAGGTTCGGGGTGATGATGCCTGCCCCGCCCGCCGCGGCCAGATCGCGCGCGAACCTGTCGACCCCGTACTTCAGCACCGGGTTCCAGTAGCTCATCACGACGGCCTTGCCGCCCGCCGCGGTGATCGCCTCGACCACCGAGAACACCTCGTGCACCCGGACCCCGCCGCGCAGCGCCTGCTCCGCGGCTGCCTGGATGGTCGGCCCGTCCATCACCGGGTCGGAGTACGCGACGCCGACTTCGACTATGTCGCAACCGGATTCGACCATCGCACGCACCACGTCGATGGAGCCTGCGAGGTCCGGATAACCGGCGGGCAGGTAGCCGACCAGCGCGGCGCGGTTCTCGGCGCGGCAGGCGGCGAAAGTGTTGGCGAGGCGGGACTGCTGACTCATTCGACGCTCTCCTTGTCGACGTCGGGTTCGTCGAAGAGCCCGAACCAGGTCGCCGCCGTGTCCATGTCCTTGTCGCCACGGCCCGACAGGTTCACCAGGATGATCGCGCCCTTGCCCAGTTCCTTGCCGAGTTGCAGCGCGCCGGCCACCGCGTGCGCGGACTCGATCGCCGGGATGATGCCCTCGGAGCGGCTGAGCAGCAGCAGCGCGTCCATCGCCTCGGTATCGGTGACCGGCCGGTACTCGGCGCGCCCGATGTCCTTGAGGTAGGCGTGTTCGGGGCCGACGCCCGGATAGTCCAAACCCGCCGAGATGGAGTGCGATTCGATGGTCTGGCCATCATCGTCCTGCAGCAGGTACGAGTAGGCGCCCTGGAAGGCGCCGGGTGTGCCGCCGGTGAAAGTGGCCGCGTGCCTCCCGGTTTCGACGCCGTCACCGGCCGCCTCGAAGCCGACCAGCCGGACGCCCGCATCGTCGAGGAAGGGGTGGAAGATGCCTATCGCGTTGGAGCCGCCGCCGACGCAAGCCACGACCGCGTCCGGGAGCCGTCCGGTCGAGGACAGCACCTGGGCGCGGGCTTCCAGGCCGACAACGCGCTGGAAGTCACGCACCATCAGAGGGAACGGATGCGGGCCCGCTGCGGTGCCGAAGCAGTAGTACGTGTCGTCCGCGTTGGACACCCAGTCGCGCAGCGCCTCGTTGATGGCGTCCTTGAGGGTTTGCGATCCGGTGGTCACCGACACCACCTCGGAGCCGAGCAGCCGCATGCGGGCGACGTTCAGCGCCTGCCGTGCAGTGTCGACCGCGCCCATGTAGATGATGCATTCGAGACCGAGCAGCGCGCATGCCGTGGCCGTGGCGACGCCGTGCTGGCCCGCGCCGGTTTCCGCGATGACCCGTGTCTTGCCCATTCGCTTGGCGAGCAGTGCTTGACCGAGCACATTGTTGATCTTGTGCGAGCCGGTGTGGTTCAGGTCTTCACGCTTGAGCAGAATGCGGGCACCACCGGCATGCTCGGCAAGCCGGGTGCACTCGAAGACCGGCGAAGGCCGGCCGGTGTAGTCGCGCTGTAGCCGGTCGAGCTCGTCCAGGAACGAGGGGTCGAGCCTGCACTTCTCGTACTCGGCGGTGACCTCCTCGATCACTGCCATCAGCGCCTCGGGGACATGCCTGCCGCCGTACACGCCGAAGTGTCCACCGGCGTCGGGCTCATGTGTGCTCTTGTGCGCGACGCCTGCGCTGGCCTGCGGCAATGCTGTCACCGCTGTCACCGGCCCCGCCGCGCGGGCTTCGGGCAGGACGGGTGGGTGCCCGCGGTCACCAACTCGGAGACGGCGGCGCGGGGATCGCCACTGGTCACCAGGCCCTCGCCGACCAGCACGGCATCCGCACCCGCACCCGCGTAGGCCAGCAGGTCGCCGGTGCCACGGATGCCGGACTCGGCGATCCGGATGACCTCGGTGGGCAGGCCGGGCGCGATACGTGCGAACACGTCCCGATCGACCTCGAGCGTCTTGAGGTTGCGGGCGTTCACGCCGATTACCGAGGCGCCCGCCTCGAGTGCGCGGTCGGCCTCTTCTTCGGTGTGCACCTCGACGAGCGCAGTCATGCCGAGCGATTCGGTGCGATCTATGAGCGAGGACAGCACGTCCTGCTCGAGGGCCGCCACGATCAGCAGGATGACGTCGGCACCGTGCGCGCGGGCCTCATGGATCTGGTACGGCCCGACGACGAAATCTTTGCGCAGGATCGGGATGGTCACCGTGGCGCGGACGGCGTCGAGATCGTCGAGCGAGCCGTGGAAGCGGCGACCTTCGGTCAGCACGCTGATGATGCGCGCACCGCCGTCTTCATACGCCTTGGCCAGGCTGGCCGGGTCCGGAATGTCCGCGAGTTCCCCTTTGGACGGGCTGGCCCGCTTGACCTCGGCGATGACGCCGATGCCGTCCTCGAGGAGTGCGGCGCGGGCGTCCAGCGGCGACGGCGCCGCCGCTGCCGCGGCCTTGATTGCCTGGAAGTCCAGGAGGGCTTCCCGAGCGGCGACATCCGCGCGGACCCCGTCGAGAATCGAGTCGAGTACCGTCATCTGGCTCGAATCCTTTCTGGGGAGACGCAACTTGCTGCCTGAGAATCCCCCCAGGCGCTGTCTCACCGATGCTGACAAAGAATAAATGGCTGCTTGCTGCGCTCTCGCGCCGGGGTTTGTCGGGACCTGCCCAGACACTTCACTCGGCATGTTTGCCCTGATCATCTCGTGGCGGCCCGGCTTCCTCCGTCGGGTCGGTGCCCGCGTCGAGCGCGTCCCATAGCACGCGCTCGGAAAGCTGTCCCGAGGCCGAATTCGCCCCGGCGGCAGCGTCTTCCGCCCGTCGCTGCGTCACCTGCTCGGTAGCCGCGGCCCGCCGGAACACCGGGTTGTCATATTTGCCGGACAGTTGCGCGGCCTCCTGCGGCATCCTGGCGAGCAGTACGCCGGCCGTAAAAGCCGCCAGCGCACCGAGCAGCGCGAGCACCGCGGGTAAGGGCGCCGTGACCACCTCGGTGACTGTTGCCCGGCCGGGTAGTTCGGCCAGGGTGGCGGCGCGGGCCGCCGTCGCGCCGGACTTGGTCAGCAGGGCGAAGGCCGGTACGGCGGTCACCGCGGCGACCAGGCCGATCAGTACGCCGAATATCCGACGCAGCCAGCCACGAGTAGCGAGCACGGCCGCGATCGCGGCGAGCAGCACCAGCGCCAGCGGGGTCAGCGCGCCGAACCAGACACCGCCGTTGAGATGGTCGGTGCGCGGCTCGGTGAGCCCGTCCGTGGACGACACCGTCACCCAGGTCAGCCGCGACGAACCCCAGAGCGCGGCCGCCGCGATCGCCAGCAACATGATCGCGCCGATAGGGTGCTTGCGCCGAGGCGCGGCCGTATCGACCACGCTCGCCTCGGCATCGGTCCCCTGGTCGTTCCGCTCCGCTGCACTCATCCCGCGCTGCCGTTCTCGCTTCCCGGCTCGGTGCCGTATGCCCGAACTGTCTTGGCGGCCGCGATCGCCTTGAGCACCGCCATCGCCTTGTTCCGGGATTCGACGTCCTCATAGTCGGGATCGGAGTCCGCGACCACGCCCGCACCCGCCTGGACGTAAGCGGTGCCGTCCTTGAGCAGCGCGGTGCGAATGGCTATGGCGGTATCCGCGTCGCCCGCGAAATCCAGATAGCCGACGACACCGCCGTACACTCCGCGCCGGGTCGGCTCGAGTTCTTCGATGAGTTCCATCGCGCGCACCTTCGGCGCGCCCGACAGCGTCCCCGCCGGGAAACAGGCCCGCACCGCGTCCAGCGCGATCTTGCCGGGCGCGAGTCTGCCGTGCACCGTCGACACCAGGTGCATGACGTGGCTGTAGCGCTCGATGTGCCGGTACTCGGTGACCCGCACGGTGCCGGGCTGACAAACCCGGCCGAGATCATTGCGGCCGAGATCGACGAGCATGAGGTGCTCGGCGTTCTCCTTCTCGTCGGCGAGCAGCCCCTTCTCCAGCAGCAGGTCGTCCTCCTCGGTGGCACCGCGCCAGCGGGTACCCGCGATCGGATGTGTGGTCGCCACACCGTCTTTCACGGTCACCAGAGCTTCCGGGCTGGAACCGACGATGGAGAACGCGGTGCCGCCCGCGCCGTCGGGGATGTGCATCAGGTACATGTACGGACTCGGGTTCGAGGCGCGCAGCATGCGGTACAGGTCGATCGGGGCGCCGTCGTAGTCCATTTCGAAGCGCTGCGACAGCACCACCTGGAAAGCCTCGCCCGCCTCGATCTCCTTGACCAGACGGCGCACTCCGGCGCCGAACTCCTCGGAGGTGCGCTTGCGCCGATAGTGCGGCTCGGGCTGGTCGAAGACCGACACGGTGGACTCCGACGGCGCGGCGAGCGCGTGGGTCATCCGATCCAGCCGCGCGACCGCGTCGTCATAGGCCTCATCGACTCGCTCGGCGGTGCCGTTCCAGTTGACCGCGTTGGCGATGAGGGTGATCGCGCCCTCGTGGTGGTCGAACGCCGCCAGATCGGTGGCGAGCAGCAGCACCATCTCCGGCAATTCCAGATCGTCGAGGGCGAGGCTGGGCAGCCGTTCGATCCTGCGCACCGCGTCGTAGCCGAGGTAACCCACCATGCCCCCGGTCAGTGGCGGCAGGCCGGGCAGCCGCTCGGTCTCGAGCAGTTGCAGTGTCTCGCGCAGCGCCATCAGCGGATCGCCACCCGATGGCGCGTCGACGGGGATGTTGCCGAGCCAGGCGGCCACGCCGTCGACGACGGTCAGCGCCGAGGGACTGCCCGCGCCGATGAACGACCAGCGCGACCAGGAGCGTCCGTTCTCCGCGGATTCGAACAGGAAGGTGCCTGCCCGATCGCCGGCCAGCTTGCGATAGGCCGACAGCGGAGTTTCGGAGTCCGCCAGCACTTTCCGGATCACCGGAACCACCCGATGTTCCGCGGCAAGCTGATGGAACTGTTCGCGGGTCGTGGTGGTGGGAGTGGACGCGCCAGGCATTGCTCCATCATCCCAGGCCGCTGTGGCAGCGACTCAGCCGCCCTGCGCAGGCCCGACCGGTCGTAAACAAGCCGTCCGGTTCGCACGCGAATCCCGGGCTGCGGGCGGCGTCCCTACCCTTGCGACGTTCCATGTCGCACGCGTTATCCACTTCCAGGCGCTCCTGCGCGCGCACGGCATTGTCGATGACATGCCGACCGAGAACCCCGAGGTCGCCGCACTCATCGGCAGATAGCGACCGAATCTATCGGCACCGTCATCCCAGGTTTCTCCCGCCGATCCAGCGAAAGCCGGAATACAACTCGTACACCCCACCGCGCGCAGGGCGACATGAGACGAAAGCACGGGGTGGCGGGATCCGGGCAGGCATCATGGCATCCGCACCGACGCATCGCCCGGTACTGTCGCCGATATGCAGATAGGCCAGCTCGCACCGCAGTTCGAGCTTCCAGATCAGTCCGGCACCCGACGTTCGCTCGACGCCTTGCTCGCGGACGGTCCCGTGGTGCTGTTCTTCTATCCCGCCGCCAACACCCCGGTCTGCACGGCCGAGGCCTGCCACTTTCGCGATCTTGCCGGCGAATTCGCCACAGTGGGCGCCTCGCCGGTCGGCATCAGTGCCGACGGCGTCGATACCCAGGCAGGGTTCGCGACCAAGCAGAATCTCGGCTACCCCCTGCTCTCGGATGTCGAGGGCATGGTGGCCGCGCAGTTCGGCGTCAAGCGGGGCCTGCTCGGCAAGCTCGCGCCGGTGAAGCGGCACACCTTCGTCATCGACCCTGATCGCACCGTCCGCAAGATCATCACCGGCGAGTTCCGAGCCACTGTGCATGCCGACGAGGCGCTGAAGTTCCTGCGCGAGCGCGTCCGGTAAGCGCCGACACCGATATACTCGAGACGGCGTCTCGAAAACGCCGAGTCGATGATCACCTCACCGCAGATGGCCCGGCCTACGCTGAATTCATGACTTCGAGCGAGGTTCGGCCGGACGGGCAGAAATCCACGCTGGCCACGTGGCGCACGAGGATTCTCGGCGGCCTGGCGGTCATCGCCGTACTGGTCGTCGCCTACTTCATCCTTGCCGCCTTCATCCCACGGTGGTGGGCACAGCGCATCGCGGAATTGGTGAGCGGCAGCTTCGGCAAGGGCATCGGCTGGGGGCTCGTCTACGGCGGATTGTTGACCGCCATACCGCTTTTCCTGATGTTGCTTGCGGCACTCGTGTGGCGTCGTCGCGCAGGCAAGGTGATCGCGGGTGCGGCGGGCGGGCTCGCGGTGATCGCCGCGATCCCGAATCTCATGACGCTGAGCATCGTGCTCGGCGACAACAGCGCCGCCCACGCCGGGCAGCGGATTCTCGATGTCGATGCGCCCGCCTTCCGAGGCGCGTCACTGGTCGGCGCCATCGTCGCACTGGCTGTCTTCCTGCTCGTGGTGCTCGTCGTCGTCCGGCGCGGATGGCGGCGCAAGCATTCCGCTGAGCCGGTGACGTCGGCTCGGCCGCCCCGGTCCGCCACGCCGGGGCCACCGAAGTTCACTCAGGGCAGCGCACCGACACGCCCCGATGGCATGTGAGTGACCTCACGTCACGCAGCAAACTTCATGACGGTCGAGCGAAGTCGTGGCAAACTCAGTGTCGCGGGTGACTGTGAATATGACTTTCAATAAATCGCTAGGCTCACTAACAAAACACGTCACTTGGCTCGAAAGAAGGCAACCAGTGACGAAGTGGCTCGATCCCGTCGAACAGCGAGCTTGGCGTGCGATCGTGGCGCTGATGACTCGGCTACCAGGCGCTTTGGACACCCAGCTGCAGCGCGAGTCCGGGATCACGCACTTCGAATATTGGGTACTCACCCTGCTGTCCGAAGAACCCGGCCACCGGTTGCAGATGAGTGATCTGGCCCACAAGGCAAATGCATCGCTATCGCGACTGTCGCATGTTGTGTCGAAGATGGAGCGGATGGGCTGGGCCGAGCGCTCAGCGACCGCCGGGCGACGCGGTGTGCATGCCGTTCTGACGGACGCCGGCTATTCGAAGGTGGTCGAGGCAGCTCCCGGCTATCAGGATGCCGTGCGCCGGATGGTGTTCGATGGCCTCGATCCGCATCAGACAGCGCAGCTGGCCGACCTCAGCGAAGTGCTGTCGACCCAGCTGGCCGATGCATTGAGTCACGGTGACGCTGCGCCGCCCACCGAGAACGGGACCGAGCAGCCGCCGACGCCCTAGTACCGGCGCCTGCCGACCTGCCGAGCGCGGACAGTTCGTACTGCCTTCCCGACGTGTGGTGACTCAGGCCTTGTCGGCGAGCAACACGTCGGAGTCGAAACAGGTGTGCGTGCCGGTGTGACAGGCCGCGCCCTCCTGGGCGACGACCAGCAAAATGGTGTCACCGTCGCAGTCGAGGCGGACCTCGTGCACGTACTGGGTGTGGCCGGAGGTCTCACCTTTGACCCAGTACTGCTGACGTGAGCGCGAATAGTAGGTCGCCTTGCGCGTTTCCAGTGTCCTGGCCAGGGCTTCGTCGTCCATCCAGGCGACCATCAGCACGTCGCCGCTGCCGCGCTCCTGCGCGACCACGGACACGAGGCCCGCGTCGTTGCGCTTGAGCCGGGCGGCGATGGCGGGGTCGAGAGTCATGCCACCGTTATACAGGGGCCGGGCCCATTGTTCGGCACACGCCTGCGCTGCGCCGGGCTTTGCCGCCTCTGTCCGGCTGAGACGGGCAGATTGCGACGCAGCGACACCAGTCCGTGCGTCGTTCAGTGCGGCGGTCAGGGTTGTCCGCTAGGTTCACCGCGCGCCCGATAGCGCGCACGGCCCGCGTCGGTGATTTCCGTGCAGACGCCGCGCCGATCATCGGACACGTCGCGGTACACGAGCGCGGCGTCGAGCCTGCCGACCAGGCGTGTCATCGAGGCCTGGTTGCGGCCGCCGCCGCTGCTGCGAGCACCGGGGGCCTGAAACGCCGATCCGTTCGCACTCAGAATGTTTCGCGTAGACCCGGCCGGCCGATTCGGGCCGGGGCAAGTCTCAGACAAGGAGGGCAATGACAACTATGACGACGATCAGCACCACGATACCGAGGACGACCAATGCCGTTCCCCCGGAACCGGAGCTGGGCGGTGTCTGGAGACCATACGGCGGCGGGCTCGCCGAGAAGCCAGCGGGTTGCCCTGTGGCAGTGGGATATCCGGGCGCGGCCTGAGACTGCGGACCTGGGTGGTGCGGATTCAGGGGAAGCTGTGGGCTCGGGTGGGGCGGTGAACCCCGATAGGGCTGCGAGCCCGGAGAAGACTGCGGGCTCACGTGTGGCTGCACGCTCGGGTACGGCTGCGAGCCCTGGTAGGGCTGCGAATTCAGGTGCGGTTGTGAGCCCTGGGAGCCCTGCTGGCTCGGGTAAGGCTGCGCATTCCGGTAGGGCTGCGAGCCTGGAGAAGACTGCGGGCTCGGGTAGGGCTGCGGATTCAGGGGCGCATGCTGCTGCGCGGGTGAGTGCATCGGCGCAGCGGTCGCGACCGGGCCGGCCTGGCCTGTCACGGGCATCGCGTGGGGGGCCGACATGTGCAGTGCTCGGTACACCGCCTCGGCGAACTCGGTGCAGGAGCCGTAGCGGTCGGCGGGGCGCTTGCCGAGGGCCCGGATCAGCACCTCGTCCAATGCCGCTGGGAGGTCGGCGCGCCGTGCGGTGACGCGAGGCGGCGGGACTTGGAGATGGCCCTGGATCACCGCGGGCGGGCTCGGCGCTTCGAACGGCGCCGCGCCGGTCAGCAGCCAGTGCAGCGTGCAGGCCAGCGCGTACTGGTCCGCGCGGCCGTCCATCGCAGCACCGGTCAGCTGCTCGGGCGCGGCGTAAGCCAACGTGGCGGTGAAGGTGCCGGTCAAGGTCAGATGGCCGGCGTCGTCGCGCAACCGGGCGATGCCGAAGTCGGTGAGAAATACCCGCTCCTGACCGCCGGTCGCGCGGGCGAGCAGAATATTGGCCGGCTTCACATCACGGTGCAGGACTCCGCTGCCGTGCGCGAAATCCAATGCCTTTGCGGTTTCGGCAACGATCTGAGCCGCCCGCGTCGGCGGCAGTTTGCGCCGATCGACCGTCGAGGCGTCGATGCCGTCGACGTACTGCATGGAGATCCACAGCTGCTCGTCCTCGACACCGCGATCGAACACCGTGACGATATTCGGATGGTCCAGCTGGGCAACCAGATCCGCCTCGCGTTCGAACCGGGCCTTGATCTCATTGTCGCTGAACAACTCCAGGTTGAGCAGCTTCAAGGCCATCGAGCGCGGCAACCGCGGATGCCTGGCCAGATACACCGACCCCATGCCGCCCTGGCCCAGCAGGCGTTCGATGCGGTATCCAGCGAACAGCTCACCTTCACCCAGCACGCCGTTCCTCCGATCGCAGACCTTCGAGCGAGCAGCAAGACCCTAGCTCGAGGCATTGCCCATAGCCAGGTCGGCACAACCTACCTGACGACGATGCCCTCGGTCCGCATAGCGTGTTTGACCTGTGGGATGGTGAGATCACCGAAGTGGAACACGCTGGCGGCCAACACCGCATCGGCGCCGGCGTGCACGGCCGGGGCGAAGTGCTCGATCGCGCCCGCTCCCCCGCTGGCGATCACCGGCACCGACACCGCGGCGCGCACCGCCCGGATCATGGGCAGGTCGAAGCCCGCTTTGGTACCGTCGGCGTCCATCGAGTTGAGCAGGATCTCCCCGACGCCGAGTTCGGCGCCGCGCACGGCCCATTCGACAGCGTCGATGCCCGTGCCGCGCTTGCCGCCGTGTGTGGTGACCTCCCAGCCCGACGGGGTGTCGGGTTGGCCCTGCGCAACGGTGCGGGCGTCCACCGACAGCACGATGCACTGGGAACCGAACCGCTCCGACATTTCGCGCAGCACCTCCGGCCTGGCGATGGCGGCGGTGTTGACCGAGACCTTGTCCGCGCCCGCGCGCAACAGCCGGTCGACATCCTCGACGGTACGCACCCCACCGCCGACGGTGAGTGGGATGAAGATCTGCTCGGCGGTGCGGGTCACCACATCGATCATGGTGCCGCGGTCGCTCGTGGAGGCGGAGACATCGAGGAAGGTCAGCTCGTCGGCGCCCTGGAGGTCGTAGGCGGCGGCCAGTTCGACCGGATCGCCCGCATCACGCAGGTTTTCGAACTTGACGCCCTTGACCACCCGGCCCGCATCGACATCGAGACACGGAATCACGCGTACGGCCAACGTCATCGGCTTATCCTTCCTCGGAAACTGCGAGTACTGCTGCGGCTCATGCTTCGTCGGCGACCGAGCAGATCATGTCCAGGAGTTCTTCATGGACCCCCGGCGCGGCGGCGAGCACCGAACCCGAGGTAATGGTCCACGGCTCGCCTGCCAGATCGGTCACCACGCCCCCCGCGGCGCGCACCAGCGCCACGCCCGCGGCGTTGTCCCAGGGGTGGTGCCCGAACACGATCGCCCCACCCAGCACACCGGACGCGGTGAAGGCCAAATCGATACCGGTCGAGCCGTGCATCCGTACCCGCGAGGACAACCTGCTCAGCGGGCCGAGCAGATCGAATCGGAAGCGACCGGGGATGCGACCGTTGGAATCCACGTTGAACGCGCCGAATCCGATCATCGCCTCCGCCAGTTTGGCTTGCGGCAAGGGCGGCAACGGCTTTCCGTCGAGCAAGACCGGACCACCGGACATGGCGGCGTACCGCCGGTCGAGAACCGGCAGCCAGGTCAGCCCGAGCAGCGGTTCACCGTCGTGCACCAGCGCGAGCAGCATGCCCGACAGCGGATGCCCGGAGGAGTAATTGAAGGTACCGTCGATCGGATCGAGCACCCAGGCGGTGCCCGAGGTCAGCTGCGGGCCGCCGAATTCTTCACCGTGCACCTCGATTCCGGTCTGCTGCTCGAGTCGCGCCGAGATGGTGCGCTCCAACTCCAGATCGAGTTCGGTGGCGAAGTCGTTGCGGCCCTTGGCAACCGCGCTCGGCGCGCCGACACCCTCGACGAAGCGCGCACTGGCGGCATCGAGAATCTCGCTCGCGAGAGCCAGCAGGGACGAAAGTTCGGAATTCGAGCGGGCGGCAGCCATCGGGTCGCAGGCTCAGCGCACCGCGGCCAGCGCTTCGGGCAGCGTGAAGCGGCCCGCGTACAGCGCCTTGCCGACGATCGACCCCTCCACGCCCTCGGGCACCAGCTCGGAGATCGCGATCAGGTCTTCGATGGTTGACACGCCGCCCGAGGCAATGACCGGTGCGTCGGTCGCGGCGCAGACCTCGCGCAGCAGGTCCAGGTTGGGGCCGGTGAGCGTGCCGTCTTTGGTCACATCGGTGACGACATAGCGGGTGCAGCCGTCGCGTTCCAGGCGCTCGAGCACCTCCCACAGGTCGCCGCCGTCGCTGACCCAGCCGCGGCCGCGCAGCCGGTGCTCGCCGTCGATGATGCGCACGTCGAGTCCGACGGCGATGCGCTCGCCGTACTTGGCGAGTGCCCGGGCGCACCACTGCGGGTCCTCCAGCGCGGCGGTCCCGAGGTTCACGCGAGCGCAGCCGGTGCCGAGTGCGGCCTCGAGCGATTCGTCGTCACGAATGCCGCCGGACAGCTCCACCTGCACATCGAGCTCGCCGACCACCTTGGCGAGCAGTTCCCGGTTGGAGCCGCGACCGAAGGCCGCATCGAGATCGACCAGATGCACCCACTCCGCACCGGCTTCCTGCCACGCCAGTGCCGCATCGCGGGGCGAGCCGTAGTTGGTTTCGCTGCCCGCCTCCCCCTGCACGAGGCGCACGGCCTCACCATTGGCGACATCGACAGCAGGTAGCAGCACAAGACTCACGCCAGCAGCTTAGTTGCATGCTCCGCGCCCCCCACCTCCGGCCTGCGGATATGCGCCCTGATCACCGATTGGAACAACCTCCCCGAGCTGGCTGCCCAGGTGTCGGATGGTCTTCGATCGGCCGGCGCGTGCATTATGGCAGCGCTGGTCACCCGCGCCGGCAGCGGCGGCGCGCGACCCCGAGACAGCCGGTCGTCGAGAAGGGAGCGGCGATCATGGGCAAACAGAATCGGCGACGCCGAACCGGGCGGGCGGCCCGTACCGACAATCCGGCGCTGGACGCCGGCGTAGTTTCCTCGGATCCAGAGCGGATCGCCGAGGCGATCACGGCGGCGGCCGTGGCATCGACGCAAGGTAATACCGTTGCGGTGCAGCGCTTCATCGAACAGCTTGTCGGTTCCGGTCCGCTGACGAACGAGCTGGCGGACGGCGTACGACTGGCTGGTCAGCGCATCGTTGATCGGGTCTTTCGGTACGGCTGGCTGCCGAGGGACGTTCATCAGGCAGCCCGTCGACGCGTCGACGAGTTCGCGGTCGGCTACCTCACCGACGTGATGGCCGCCCATCTCGCGCCATTCGCGCCCGAACTGGTGGATGCGACCTGGCGCACCCAGCTCGACGAGCTGGCGGCCGACACGTGGTGGGCGCAGACGCAACCGCACCTCCGCCAGTGGGCGACCCGTCAACTGCTGACCGACACCGAAGCGCTGACGACTGTCGTGGCGGCACTTGCGCTGCTGGTCCAGCTGCCGAAGGTGGAGCTGATTCGACCGTTGCCCGGCGCGGCGAATGTGCATCCGGCCGCGCACCACGGCGTCGACGCGAAGGTGCTCGGCCGCGTCCGCGGGCTGCTCGCGAAGGCGGAGTCGACCTCGTTCCCCGAGGAGGCCGAGACCTTGTCGGCCAAGGCTCAGCAGCTGATGACCAAGCATGCCCTCGACCGCGTGCTCGTCGAGGCGGACACCTCTGTGCCCGATCTGCCCGGTGCCCGCAGGATCTGGCTGGACACTCCCTATGTGGAGGCCAAGGCTCTACTCGTCGAGGTGGTCACCCGGGCCAACCGCTGCCGCGCGATCTTCGTCGCGGCGTGGGAGTTCATGACCGTGGTAGGCGACGACAGCGATCTGGACGCCGTCGAACTGCTGACGACGTCACTGCTCGTGCAAGCGACCAGGGCGATGATCGCCACCGGTAACCAGACCACCCGCAGCGACGAGTCGCGGTCGCGTGCCTTCCGCAAGGCGTTCCTCACCGCGTACGCCACCCGGATCGGTGAACGCCTCGCGGCGACGAACGAGAGCGCGATCGCCGAATCCGCCGATGCCGCACGGCTGTTGCCGGTGCTCGCGCGCCGTCAGCGCACCGTGGACGAGGCTTTCGACGCTCTCTTCCCCGCGGTGCGCAGCCGCGGCATCACGATCCGCAGTGCCGAGGGCTGGGAAGCGGGGCTCGAGGCTGCCGACCGGGCCCGGTTCCACGGTCACTCGGTGAAGCGCTGAGCGGGCAGGTCTGGGTCGTCGGCGAACTTCCCTCTACCCGGAGCGTTTCAGTAGCGCCACCGTCCGGCCTCGTCTCCATGCTGCCCCGACAAACCTGCGCGACCGAAGGCGCCGCACACAACATCGTCTCGTGAGCTCGCACCCGCCCCTGGGGAACTCGCATCGCAGCACACTGGAAACGCCGACGCCGAGATCGGCAGGGAAGGCGCCGTCGAGTCCCTGATCCAGCTGCTCGATGTGACGAGTGCCCGCATTGGTGAGAGTGACGATATTCCGGCGGCGGTCGGCGGAATCGGGGCTGCGCTCGACGAATCCACGCTCGGCGAGGTCGTTGAGGGCGGCGACGATGTCGCTGCGATCGATGCGGGTGCGGCTGCCCAGATCAGCCTGACTGGCCGGGCCCAATTCCCGCAGCACGACGAGCAGGGCGTAGTGGTGGCGATGCGACCCTGTGGTTTCCCAGGCCCGCTCGGCCGCCCGGTCGGCCACGATGGCCACCTGATCGACCAGCTTCGTCGGGCGGGCGCGCGGCCTGCACGGTGCACCTTCGTGCGCGATGTCCATCAGGCCAATCCAGCAATGTTTGTTGGTTGCACCCACGATTGATATGTTGGCACAACCAACATTGGATCAACCAACATTTAGGTCGAGAGGTTCCCCCATGAACAAGATCCGTATCGCATTGGCCGTGGCCGCCCTTTCGCTTGCCGCGCTCGCTGCCGCATGTACGACGATAAGCCGACGCGGCATGAACTGCGAGACCTGGTGGACCGCAACCAGATCACCGTCCTGGTCGACCAGCTGGGCCGTGCCCTGGACGAGGGGCGCTTCGACGACTTCCACACCATCTACACCGCCGAGGCCACCGCGAAGACTCCCGGCGGCAAGGCCGAAGGCCGGGACGCGCTGATCGCACAAGCCAGCCGAAACCACTCCGATGACAGGCGGATTCAGCACTTCATCAGCAATGTGATGATCGATATCAAGGGCTCCACCGCCAACGTCCGAGCCAATCTCATCGCCACCTTCGCCCCCGCACCCACCGATGCGAAGACCCCACCGCAGCCGCAGTACATCCTCGGCGAGATCTATAGTTTCGACGCGCTCCGCACCGGCGAAGGCTGGCGGCTGTCACGGGTGGAGACCACGCCCCTGTGGTCTATCGGCATCCGCCCATAGCCACCCCGGGCAGAGCCGGCTGCCACGGGTTCCTGGTGACAACCCCGACCTCGCGATGACGGAAGCGCCCAATACTGAGACGATCGTGGCACCGTTACCGGGTGCGGCGTCGGCGGCTGCCTTTACCACGATCCCCCTCACCCCCATCGATTCGATTCATCACTTGGCGCGCCAGGTGGGATATACGCGCAGAAGCAGTCTCCCAATGACTCTTGCGCCACCGGAGCCGGGAGAAACCCTCGAGACGTGGAAACCAAGACAGGTACGAAAGTTGTTGAACCGCGATGGAACAGCCCACCTGGAGGGAGCCAGAACACGGCGCGAAATAATGGACAACGGCGGACCTGATATCGACAGCGGGTACGCCGACAACAAGGTGGTTCAGTCCGCGCAGCGCGTATTCAACAATGTCACCGAGGGATCGACAACCTGGAACGATGCAGTTCAGGAGCTGGGCGACATCTACGGCGCTCAACCCAACGCGGTTCTCGGAGGCGACATGCGAGGGTATTACGACAAATTGGCGAACGGCGCGTGGAGTTCATTCCACAAGGGCAGATGGCACGGCCCCCCGAGCGGCGGATCGTGAGCCGTGACTCGGCGTTCGGAGTGCTCGGCGAATTCGCTGTCGGTGTTCGCCGCTGCATCCCAGGTTCCGAACCTACCGTTCGGCAATAACAGCCACCCAACTCGCCTCCGGCCCTGTCTACAGCGAGCCCACCCAGTTGCGCAGTAGCTGTGCGCCCGCGTCGCCGGACTTCTCGGGGTGGAACTGGGTCGCCGCGAGTGGTCCGTTTTCGACGGCCGCCAGGAACGGCACACCGTGCTCGGCCCAGGTGAGCTTGGGCGAGGCGAAATGTTCGCTCGGTGGGAGGTCCCAGGTTTGGGCGGCATAGGAGTGGACGAAGTAGAAGCGGGTGTCGGCGTCCATGCCCGCGAAGAGGGTGCTGTCGTGTGGCGCGGCGACGGTGTTCCAGCCCATGTGCGGCAGCACCGGGGCTGAGAGGCGTTCGACGACGCCGGGCCATTCGGCGCAGCCCTCGGTTTCGACACCGAATTCGACGCCACGCTCGAACAGGATCTGCATGCCGACGCAGATGCCGAGCACCGGGCGACCGCCGGCGAGGCGCTGGCCGATGATGCGCTCACCGCGCACCTTGCGCAGCCCCGCCATACAGGCGGCGTAGGCGCCGACACCGGGAACGACCAGACCGTCCGCGGCGAGCGCGGCCTCCGGGTCCGCGGTGACCTCGACCTGCGCGCCCGCACGCACCAGGGCGCGTTCGGCGGAGTGCAGGTTGCCCGAGCCGTAGTCGAGCAGGACAACGGATCTCTTGGTCACAGCGTCCCCTTCGTCGACGGCACGCCGCTCACCCGCGGGTCCAGTTCGACGGCGGCGCGCAAAGCCCGTGCCACCGCCTTGAATTCGGCCTCGGTGATGTGATGCTGGTCGCGGCCGTAGAGCACCCGCACATGCAGCGCGATACGGGCGTTGAGGGCAATCGACTCGAACACGTGCCGGTTGAGCACAGTGGAATACGGCGCACCCGCGGTGCCGCGACTCGACACCGGCGAGCCGGGAATCACGGCGTGCAGAAGGTGATCCGGTTCCCCGGTGTGCACAC
This sequence comes from Nocardia sp. NPDC051463, assembly GCF_040681975.1. Taxonomy (NCBI): domain Bacteria; kingdom Bacillati; phylum Actinomycetota; class Actinomycetes; order Mycobacteriales; family Nocardiaceae; genus Nocardia; species Nocardia sp. NPDC051463. Next base: position 72,660 of record NZ_JBFBAB010000013.1, on the reverse strand, counting down.
AGTACGGCCGACCCGACACATCGACCGCCGCGTGTGCGAGCGTCTCGTCCATCGGGATGAACGCGTCACCGAAGCGCCGGATGCCGGATTTGTCGCCCAGCGCTTTACCGAGTGCCTGGCCTAACACGATCGCGGTGTCCTCGACCGTGTGGTGCGCCTCGATCTCGATGTCACCTTCGGCACGCACGGTCAGGTCGAAGCTGGCGTGTGCACCGAGCGCGGTCAGCATGTGGTCGTAAAACGGGACCCCGGTGGAGATCTCGGTTTTGCCGGTTCCGTCCAGATCCAGCTCGACGACGATGCTGGATTCCTTGGTGATCCGCTCCACCCGCGCTGTCCTACTCATGCTCACTTCCATTCGCTTCGGGGCTGTTCATCGGGGCGTCAGGTCGGTGCCGACCACTGTGGCGCTGACACGCAACAGTTCGTCGTTCTCCGCGGCCAGACCAATCGTGGTGCGCAGATAGCCGGGGATGCCGACATCGCGGATCAGCACGCCCTCGTCCAAGTAGCGCTGCCAGGTCTTCGCGGCGTCGGTGAACCGGCCGAACAGCAAGAAGTTGGCGTCACTGGGGATCACGTCGAAACCGAGGTCGCGCAGAGCTGCCGCGACTCGGTCGCGCTGGGCAGCCAATTCGGCGACGCTGGCCAGAGTTTCGTCGGCATGCCGCAGTGCGGCGCGCGCGGCGGCCTGGGTCACCACCGACAGGTGGTAGGGCAGCCGGACGAGCAGCATCGCGTCGATCACCGCGGGCGCGGCAATCAGGTAACCGAGCCTGCCGCCCGCGAAAGCGAACGCCTTGCTCATCGTCCTGGTCACCACGAGCTTGGTGGGATACCGGTCGATCAGGCCGATCGCGCTGGGCGCGGCAGAGAACTCGCCGTACGCCTCGTCGACCACCACGATGCCGGGCGCCGCGTCGAGGATCCGTGCCAGATCGTCCTGCGCAATGCTGTGGCCGGTCGGGTTGTTCGGGCTGGTCACGAACACCACGTTCGGTGAGCGTTCGACGATGGTGGTCAGCGCGTAATCGATGTCGAGAGCGAAATCCGCGCTGCGCTCGGCCTCGATCCATTCGGTGTCGATGCCCTCGGAGATGATCGGGTGCATCGAGTACGACGGCACGAAACCCAGTGCGCTGCGGCCCGGCCCGCCGAAAGCCTGCAGCAGCTGCTGCAGGATCTCATTGGAGCCGTTGGCCGCCCAGACGTTGGCCGTGTCCACCGCGACACCGGTCTGGCCGCGGAGGTACGCGGCCAGATCCGACCGCAATGCCACCGCGTCCCGGTCCGGGTAGCGGTGCAGATCGGCGGCCGCGGCGCGAATGGATTCGGCGACGTCATCGATGAGCGCCCGGCTCGGCGGGTGCGGGTTCTCATTGGTGTTCAGCTGCACGGGCACCGTCAACTGCGGTGCGCCGTAAGGCTTCTTGCCGCGCAGGTTCTCACGCAGCGGCAGGTCCTCCAGGCTTACTCGGGAGCCGGGCAGGGTGATGTCCGGTGTCATGCCAGCGCCTCGAATCGCGCCTGCACGGCCTGACCGTGTGCGGGCAGATCCTCGGCATTGGCCAGCGCGACCACATGACCGGCCACATCTTTCAACGCGGCCTCGGTGTATTCGACGACGTGGATGCCGCGCAGGAAGGTCTGCACGCTCAAACCCGAAGAGTGCCTGGCACATCCGGCCGTCGGCAGCACATGGTTGGAGCCCGCGCAGTAATCGCCGAGACTGACCGGCGCGTACGCGCCGACGAAAATCGCGCCGGCACTGCGCACGCGTGCCGCCACGGCGGCAGCATCGACGGTCTGGATCTCGAGGTGTTCGGCCGCATAAGCATTCACCACACGCAGGCCCTGCTCGATATCGTCGACGAGCACGGTGCCGGACTGCTTGCCCCGCAACGCTTCCGCGACGCGGTGCGCGTGCTTGACCACCGTCATCTGCGTGCTGAGCGCGGCATCGACGGCATCGGCCAGCTGGACGCTGTCGGTGACCAGGACGCTGGCCGCCAGCACATCGTGCTCGGCCTGGCTGATGAGGTCGGCGGCCACATGCACCGGATCGGCGGCGGCGTCGGCCAGGATCGCGATCTCGGTCGGGCCCGCCTCGGCATCGATCCCGACCAGGCCGCGGCACAACCGCTTGGCCGCGGTGACGTAGATATTGCCGGGGCCGGTGATCAGGTCGACCGGCTCCAACTCGGCGCCATCGGTGTCGGTGCCGCCGTAGGACAGCAGTGCGACGGCCTGTGCGCCGCCGACAGCCCAGACTTCCTCGACACCGAGCAGCTTCGCGGCCGCCAGGATCGTCGGGTGCGGCAGTCCACCGAACTGTGCCTGCGGCGGCGAGGCGACGACAAGGGAATCGACCCCCGCCGCCTGCGCGGGCACCACGTTCATCACGACGCTGGACGGGTAAACAGCATTGCCGCCCGGCACGTACAGGCCGACCCGCTCGACCGGCACCCAACGCTCGGTCACGGTGCCGCCCGGCACGACCTCGGTGGTGGTGTCGGTGCGGCGCTGGTCCGCGTGCACCGTGCGGGTCCGTTCGATGGCGACCTCGAGCGCGGCCCGCACGGCCGGATCGAGGTTGTCGAGCGCGGCGTCGAGCTCGGCGGCGGGCACCCGGACGCCGGGCGGGATCACGCCGTCGAACTTCTCGCTGAATTCCAGCGCCGCCGAGACACCGCGGTCACGGATGGCCTCGACCACCGGTCGCACCTGAGGCAATACCGAGTCGACGTCGACCCCTCCGCGCGGCAGCGCAGTGCGCAGCTCGGCAGCGGAGGGAGTGCGACCGCGCAGATCAACGCGGGCGAGCTCGATGCGGCTTGTCATCTCGGTGTGCAGTCCTGTCTGTGCTGGTCATGCTTGGAGTTCGGCTACCAGCCTATCGGGCGGTCGCCACCGGTTAACCGGCGCATAGAGACAGATCACGCCACAGCGCCCGCCCCGATCACGTTATCCGGCGATCACCGAGGTCGCCGCCGCCGATCAACGGCCCTCGATAGAACGCCGGGCCGGACCCGGACCTGCCTCGGGCAGGCGATGGGATCGTTTGCACTCGCGACCGGGAAGACACGACAGCCCCGCACCGGATCGGGAGAACCGGTGCGGGGCCGCGGGGGTCGATCAGGCGGTGACGAGGCGCTTGATCACCATCGGCTCGGCGAGGATTTCGGCGAGCACGTCGCGCACGTGAAAGAAATGCGGGGTGGTGAAGTGCTCGTCGAGGGCATCGGGGCCGGTCCATTCCTCGACGAGAACCATCCGGGCGGCATCGTTGGGGTCGGTGTAGGGCTGGTAACCGAGGCAGCCGGGTTCGGCGAGTGACGGCTCGATCATTGCTTCGAGGGCGGTGCGCAGACGGTCCTCTTGTCCGGCTGCGGCGCGGAATTCGGCGACAACGTGCAGGTTCATCGGGATTCTCTTTCGGTGTAGAGCGGTGGGCGGTGTTCGTCAGGCCAGTGCGGGGCCGGTTCCCGCACCGGTGGTGGTGATCGCGGTGGCGATGTCCTGGAGGTCGGTGGGGGTCAGCGTCAGCTCACGCGCGCCGATCCAGCCGTCGATCTGCGCGACGTTGCGCGCCCCGACGATCGCGCCGGTCACGCCCGGCCATGCGGTCGCCCAGGCGAGAGCCACCTCGGCCACGCCTACGCCGTGCCGTGCGGCTATCGGGCGCAGCGCCGCGACGAGGGCGAGGTTCGCGGTGAGACCGGTGGTGAAGTCCGGATGCGACGAACGCCAATCGTCAGCGCCGAGGGTACGGGCCCGCTCCGCGTCGAACGCGCCGGTGAGCAGCCCCGATTGCAGCGGCGAGTACACGATCACGCCGGTGCCGTGCTGCTGTGCCCAGGCGATGTCCGGTGCCGCCGAACGATTGATCGCCGAGAACGGCGGCTGGATCGCATCGACATGGGCAATGCTTTCGGCGACCTCGAGCTGTGCCGCGTCGTGGTTGGACAGCCCGATCGCGCGCACCTTGCCTTCCTTCTTCAGGTCGGCCATCACCTGCCAGTACTCCGCCAACGGTGTCGCCGCGCCCCCGGCCGCGCCCTCGGCGCCGTAGACGAATACCGCGCCGGTGTCGGGCCAGTGCACCTGATAGAGGTCGATGTGGTCGACGCGCAGCCTGCGCAGCGAAGCCTCCAGCTCCTGACGCACCGTGTCGGGCCGCATGATCCGGCGTGGCGGGCCGGTGCGATCGTCGCCTTCCGACCAGATCAGGCCGGTTTTGGTGAACAGGTACGGCCGTTCGGCCTCGGGGATACCCGCGAGCGCGGTGCCGACCAGGTCCTCGGCATGGCCGAGTCCGTAGGCGGGTGCGGTGTCGATCCAATTGAGACCCGCGCCGATCGCATGCCGGATCGCGGCGATCGAGTCGGCATCATCGGTAGTGCCCCACGAGTACTGCCAGCCTGCGCCTGCGATCACCCAGGTGCCGAAGCCGAGCGGAGTGAGGTTCATGCCCGTATCGCCGAAGGGGCGCGTGGTGTTCATGGTGTCTGTCTCCAGTCCGTGCCGGAACCGTTCCGGCGGTGACAACAACTTTCGGCGAGCGACGCGGCAGTAAACAGCGCCGCTCGAGCCTGGGCACACCGCGACCACCCTCGCGGGCGATCGCACCGTAATACTGGAATCGTGAGTCTGGATCGACGCGCCGAACTCGGCGAATTCCTGCGTTCGCGGCGGGCGCGCCTGCGTCCCGAGGAGGTCGGGCTGCCCGGCTACGGCAGCCGCCGTCGGGTGCCCGGCCTGCGCCGCGAAGAACTGGCAATGCTGGCCGGCGTGAGTGTCGATCACTATGTGCGCCTGGAACAGGGCCGCACACTGCACTTTTCGGAATCGGTACTGGACGCGGTGGCCCAGGCGTTGCGGCTGAACCCGGTCGAACGCGACCATCTGTACCGGCTGGCGCGGCCGTGGTCGGGCGACGAACCACCCGGCGAGCAGCAGGTGCGTCCGGGTCTGCGCAGACTGCTCGACGCCGCGGGCGAGGTGCCCGCGTATGTGGTCGGCCGCGGCACCAACGTGCTGGCCTGGAATCCGATTGCCGCGGCACTCATCACCGATTTCGGCGCGCTACCGCCCCGCGAACGCAACCTGGCCCGACTGGTCTTCCTCGACGAGGGTATGCGCGAACTCTACGAGGATTGGCCCGCCAAGGCTGCCGACGTCGTTGCCTACCTGCGGCTGGACGCGGCCCGCAATCCTGGCGACGAGGGCATCACCACCCTCGTCGCGGAGCTCAGCGGCATCCCGGAGTTCCGCGAACAGTGGGACAAGTACGAGCTCGAGGATAAAACCCACGGCCGCTACGCCTATCTGCACCCGGTGGTCGGGAGGCTGGATCTCGGTTTCGAAACGCTACGTCTGCCCGACGACCCGGACCAGGCCCTGGTCATGCACACCACCGAGCCGGAATCGGCCAGCGCGACAGCGTTGCAGCTGCTGGCGACATGGCGAGAGAACACCGCACATTCCCGCCTGCGGTGATCCGGTCAGCCTGCTGCCTTGGTGTCGCTGTCAATGAGTGGGGCCCCGCTGCCGGCGTTGATCAACCGCAGCGTCACCGACCTGTTCTGACCCGCATAGGTCACGCTGGCCACATTGATTTCCACCGAACCGTCGGGGTTGGTGCCGGTACCACCATCGGCCGCATCAACAGTGTTGAAGCCCGTGACCCGATTCTGCGTCCAGTAATCCTGGAAGGCCGACTGACTGCCGTAGACCCGCTGGGCAGCGGGAGTCAACTGTTTCCATGCAGCCGCGAACCTCAGATAGGTGAGGTTGTTGTAGAAGTCCACCACTTGATCGATGGATTGCCGCGAGTCTGCCGGGCCGACGCTCTTCGTCTGCCCCGGCGTGCCGGCAGCGGTCGTGGAACTGGCGCCCGAGGACACCGAGGACGACGGCGGGCTCGCCTGCCCGGACGGTGTGCCGCCACCGCCCTGGCTCAGTGCACCGAACAGCAGCGCGACCACCGTCACCAACCCACCCACCGACGCGCCGATCAGCACTGCCTTGCGCACACCGCTCGACTTGCGCGGCACCGGACGCGGCTGCGTTGTCGTGCGCGGATGCGCGGCGGTGCGCGGATGCGCGGCCGTGTTGGGCTGTCTGGTGTTTCGCGGCGGCGGCGTCGGACGCGGTTGCCGTTCGGTGGGTGGATACTGCGTCGAGGCGTTGACCGACGGGCGCAGAGCGCGGGTGGCCGATTCGGGCTCACCGACCTTGCGTCTGCCGAAAGCCTCACTGGCAGGGATGAATCCGGCGGGTACCGGCGTGGAACCGGAGTCCGCGAGCGCGGCGAGATGGTCGTGCGCGGCCCGCATGGTCGGCCGGTCTTCGGGTTCCGGACTCAGGAGCTGCAGCAGGAAATCGGTGGCCGGGCCAGCGTGGCGCGGCTCGCTCACCTGGCCGTTGGCGGCCGCGTACAGCACCGCGAGCGGGTTGGCGCTCGAGCCGTAGGGCGGCTCACCCTCCAGCGCGTGGAAAAGAGTTGCGCCCAAGGCGAATACGTCCGAGGCCGGGGTGGGATCGGCACCGCGGGCGCACTCCGGGGCGAGATAGGCGGCGGTGCCGCAGATCAGGCCGGTCTCGGTGAGCGTGACGTCACCGGTGGCACGCGAGATGCCGAAATCTGTGATCTTCACCGTGCCGTGGTCGTCGAGCAGGATGTTGCCCGGCTTGACGTCGCGGTGCACGATCCCCGCCTGATGCGCCGCGATCAACGCCGAGGCCACCTGCTCGCCCATCCGCGAGACCTGCGGCAGCGCCAGCATGCCCTGCGCGGAGATCACCGCGGCCAGGCTGCGCGAATTCATGTACTCCATCACCAGACAGGGGTCGCCCTCGTGTTCGGTGATGTCGAACACCACGATGGCGTTCGGATGCTGGAATCGGGCCGCATTGCGCGCCTCACGGATCGCTCGCTGTCGCATGACGTCGCGATCTGCCGGAGGCAGGCTGGGCTGGATGTGGATCTGTTTGACCGCTACCGAGCGCTGCAGCCGTTCGTCCATGGCACGCCAGACGACACCTGTGCCGCCGCTACCAATCCGCTCGACCAGGCGGTAGTGTTCCGCGATCAATTGACCGGTATCGATGGCGCCTACTCCGAACCTTCTCGAAATCGTGACATACCGCGTATTGACCACCCACGCGTTTCGGGGACGAGTGTAGCGGGCCGCAATCCAGGGCACGCGACAGCAGTGACATATCCGCCGCCCAGACCGCGGCAATGACTATCGCCGAGCCCGCAGCATACGTCCGGCAGCCGCCACCGCGGGGCCCGAACTCCCCGCGTCACTGACGAATACGGCGAACGCCAGGTCTGCGTCGATACCGACGAACCAACCGTGGGCGTGCTTGTCGTCGAGGTACTCCGCGGTGCCGGTCTTGCCGAGCAGGCCGGGGATGTCACGCAGCGCGGTGGCGGTACCACCGGTGATGGTCTCGCGCATCATGGATTTCACCTGGTCATCGACGGTCGGCGGCAGCAGTTCCGCGGTCTTGTCCGCGACGCCGGGCCGCCCGGCCACCAGGACGGGTGCGGGCGCCGAACCGCGGGCGAGCGCGGCCGCGACCAACGCCATCCCGAACGGCGAGGCTGTCACCTGGCCCTGTCCGATACCGGATTCGACGCGTTGCGCGGGGGTTTCGGCGGCCGGCACCTTACCGGTGACGGTGGTCAATCCCGGTGTGACGTAGTCGACACCCAGACCGAGCTGTGCGGCCGCTTTCGTCAACGCGTCGGTCGGCAACTTCACCGCTAACTCACCCATGGTGGTGTTGCAGGAGCGCGCGAAGGCGGTGTGCAGCGGCACCTGACCGAGGTCGAAGTTGTCGTCGTTCGGGATCCGGCGGCCCTCGATATTCGCGACGCCAGGACACGGCAGCACAGTGTCCGGCGTGACCGATCCCGCCAGCAACGCGGCCGAAACCGTGACGGTCTTGAAGGTCGACCCCGGCGGGTACAGACCGGTGAGCGCGATCGGGCCCTGTGCGTCGGCGGCGGCATTCTGGGCGACCGCGAGCACATTGCCGGTGGACGGTTGCAGCGCCACGATCGCGGCGGGCTGCGCGATCGGCGTGAGCGCCTCCTCGGCGGCATGCTGCAGGTCGAGATTCAGCGTGGTCGTGATGTCGGCGGTCGGCTGCGGATCCCGCCCGGCGAGGCGCTTGCTGCCGTCGGGAATCCGGACACCCACCGCCCAACCCGTTGCCGCGTCGACTTGCTCCTGCCAAAGCTCGGCCAGGCCCGCCAACGTCGGCGACGCCAGCGACTTGTCGTTGGTCAGCAGCCGGGTCTGCGGGGCGAGGGTGACGCCGCGAGCCGTCTCGAGCGCGGCCTGGATCGGCGCGATGTCGACAGCGCGCAGGGTGATCGCGGTGATCGGCTTGCCTTGGGCCGCGGCGAGATCCGCCTGCAGTGATTGCTCGGTGAGGCCCGGGGCCAACGGACCGACGATGGCGGCGATCGCGGCGGTGTCCGCGCCGGGACTCACGTTCACCAGCGTCACCACCTGCTGGGTCAGCAGTTCGCCGCCGGACGCGTCGAGGATGCGGGCGGGCCGGGGGTACACCGGGTCGTAGGTCGGCGAACCGATGTCGAGCCCGGGCGCGACGGCGGTCGGATCCCACTCGACCTTCCAGCCATCGCCGGTGTCGTGCGCGGCGCCGGTTGTGGTGGTGTAGGTCCACACGTTCTTGCCGTCCGGTCCGAACTTCCAGGTGGCGGCAAGGGTGAAGGAGTTCTTGTCCACCGAGCGGACCTCGAAGGTCACGTCTTTGCCGAGACCGTCGTAGAGCCCGTTCAGCCTGTGCGCGGCCTCGGTCGGATCGTCGGTCAAGGCCGCGGCGGCGGCGATATCGTCACGGTTCAGCGCGTCGGCGAATTGCCCTGCGACGGTGTCAGGCTGGTCCGGACCGGAACTGCAACCGGTCAACACCAAGGCGGGCGCGGCGAACAGGATGAGGACCTTCCGGTGGGTGCGCACCCGGCCGACTGTATCGGGCGACGGCGGCGCATCGGGGTAGCCACGTGGCATCGAGGCGCCGCCGACCGCTGGTCAGCCCGCGAGCCACGGCCCGTCGGCCAACGCCGCTGCGTCGGCGTCGGCGAGGTCGATGTCGAAGACTTCCGACAGGATCTTGGGCAGTTCGCCGGGTGTCAGCTCCCGCACCTCGCCCGAGCCGTCCGGGCGTTCTACCGTCCAGGTGGTGCCGTCCAGGATGTGATGGACCTCCGGGAGGAACCGTTGCACGAACGGCCGCATGGTGAAAGGCGAACGCGCCGAGGTCGACACGAAGTGATTGCCCACCGCGAAATCTATCCGGTACTGCGGATTCAGGGTGAAGGTGTAGCGGGTGACCCAGCCGTCACGGCCGAACTGGTGCAGCACCCACAGGTCGCTGTCGAGCTCGCCGCTGGTGCGCTCCAACCGGAATCGCCACTCGCCGATGGCGAACTCACCACGACTTTCGGTCAGCTCGTAGGGCTGAAGCGGGCCGGAACCGAATCCGACATCGCAGAGCCACGCCCGGTCGTCGTCGCTGGTCGTCACGCGCAGCAGCGCATGGGTGGCAGGCCGTAGGCCGATGTCGACGCCCATGGTCACGCGGCCGCTGAGACCGGTGACGCCGAACCCGAGCCGCTCCAGCACGGCCGCGAACAGCCCGACGTTCTCGTAGCAGTAGCCGCCGCGGCGTTGCCGGATCATCTTGTTCTGCAACGACTCCAGATCCAGCGGAATGTCACGGCCGAGGATGATCTCCAGATTCTCGAAGGGGATCGTGGTGGTGTGCGCGTGCACCAGCGCCCGCAAGGTCGCGAGAGTCGGACTGCGGTCACCATCGAATCCGAGGCGTGCCAGATACGCGTCCAGGTCCAGCTCCTCGCCGCTCCAGCGATAGGCGGGATCGTCGGGCTTGCTCATCACACCTCTTCCTCTTGTCCGACTCATCGAGGCAACCACACAGCTGCCGGAACTGTTCCGCCGCGGTGCCGCAATCGCGTGACTCAGGCGGCGCACTTCGCATTCGGCGGTGCCGCGGGGACAGTGACAAGCCCGTGCGCGACATCAACGACGTAGTCGCGGTCCGGGCCGTCGGTCGGCTCGGTGCCGGTGAGCAGGCGTTCGACCACACAGCCGCCTTCGAAGAACGCCGGGCCGACACTGTGGTCACCGGGCACCACGACGCCGTCGAGGTCTCGCCCAGTGACAATGGTGTACATCGAGGTCGGCTTGCCCGCGGCGCGCAGGCCTGCCCGCATCTCCAGGCTGGTCGCGTAGGGAACCACGTCGTCGGCGATGCCGTGCACCAGGAACGCGCGCTCGATATCCATCCGGCCTGCCAGCAGCACGGGCGAGCGTTCGAGATAGGCCTGCGGACAGGTGGTCGGCGGGCAGCCGCCCGCATCGCGTTCGATCTGCGCGGGCAACTTCGGGTCGACTCCCGCCGAGGCGAGCCACATCGTGAAATCGTCTGCCGGGCCGTAATTGTCGACCCAGTAGTCGAACAGCCCAGGCGGCCCGTTGGCCGCGGCGAGGCCGCTCATGATCCCGCCCTGACTCCAACCCCACAGCACGGTGCGGGCAATCGAGGGATGCTCGTCGCGGTACCACTGGGTTGCCGCGACGATGTCGTGCCAGCCTGCCCACAGGTTCCATTCGCCGGGCTTCCATACGCTGGTCGCGCTGCGCAGATCCATCGACACGATCGGGGTCGCAGTGCGCTGCGCGATCGAGGTCAGATAGCCCGCGTAGTCGGTTGCCGCACCACCGTGTCCGTGCACGGCGTTCACCAGGTCCCGCGGCGCGAGATCGCCCGGCGCGCACCGGTACGGCTCGTAGACCAGCCCGGTCGCATCCTCACTGTCCACGGTCAGCGTGATCGGCCGCACCGCGACTCGCACCGGGCATTCCGGCTCCGCCGAAACCGACGGTGCGACAGAAATGGTCGCCGCGAGCACGCTCAGCACCGCACACCACACCGCGAGCAGTCCGTATCCGCGCGTCATCCTCGCATGATGCCATGCCGCGATCCGCGTCCGGCGGCGCGAACACCGACAAGAAGTCCACCCGCGACGGCGGCGGTGAACACGACCATGGCAAAAGTGGCGGTGGCACCGGTCAAACCGATTGCGTCGCTGAGGAACCCTGCCGCGAGCGGCAGTACCGCCGCGGGCACATAGCCGCCGACATTCTGGGCGGCGTTCGCCTCGGCCAGCCGCGCGGCGGGCACGGCGGCACTGATCGCCGTCAGTCCGGCGAATTGCCCCATTCCCTGCCCGAGACCGGCCAGCACGGCGGCCCCGCCGAACAACACGATGGACGCGGTGGACACCGACACCGCCAGCGCGATCATGCTCGCCGCGGTCGCGACGGCACTGCCGACCATGATGGCGCGAATCGGCAACCGCCGCACCGCGAACTGGATGCCGGTCGCGCCGAGGAACATGACGAAGGCCAGCCCGCCCGCGACAACCCGGTTGGTGGTACCGAGCAGGTCCGACAGTAACGACGGGCCCAGCGACAGCACGAAGGAGGTGGCGGTGATCCCGGGCGCGAAGACAGCGATCCCGAGCAATACCGCCGCCTGTCCGCCCGGCGCCACCGCAGGGATCCGGATCCACGACCCGCGCCCGCCCGCGCCCTTCGACAAGCGCAAGCGTGCGACCACCAGCGATGCCGAGACCAGCAGCGCGAACTCGACGGCGAAAATGGTGACGGTCGGGCCTGGCAAGGTCTCCGAAAACACCCCGGCCAGCAACGGCCCGAACCCGGCGCCGAGCACCATCGCCGCGGACGCCGCCAGTGCGGCAAGCCGTTTGCGCTCTGGGCCGCCGACATCGGTGACCGCCGCCATCCCGGCGGAGACGGCGGCACCCACCCCGATCCCGGTCAGCAGCCGAGCGAGTGCGAGCACGAGTACCGAAGTCGCCGTGGCGAAGAGCACGCACGCGAGCATCGCGAGCGCGAGCGCAGGCAGCAGCACCGGCTTGCGTCCGAGGCGATCGGACATCACACCGGCCACCAGCAGTGCGCCGAGCAGACCGGCGATGTAGCAGGCGAAGATCGCGGTCAAAGTGCCCGAGGAGAAGCCGAGTGAGCGCTGCCAGACGACATACAGCGGGGTCGGCGCGTTCGACAGAACGAATACCGCGAACACCGGCCAGGCCGCCAACCAGATCATCGCGCTGTGTGCCCGGTTTTTGCCGGCCGCCCCTTGCGGCCGAGTCACGACTGCCGTCATGCGATCTCCTAGTTCGATTCCTCTAGTACTGGTACGACAATATTCGAACTTAGCATCTAGTACGATAGAACTCGTACAAGGCGTCCACGAACCGAGGAGACCCGATGCCGTCGGCCACCCGCGCACCCGACACCACCGTCGCGCCCCTGCCCGAGCCCGCCCGCGCCGATCTCCGCCTCGAAGACGTGCTCGGCGTACTGAGCGACCCGCTGCGACTACACATCGTGCAGAAGCTGCTACTCGAGTCGCCCGACACCGATCGCTCCTGCGGCTGGTTCGGCATCGATCGACCGAAATCCACACTCACCCACCACTTTCGAGTACTGCGCGAGGCAGGCGTCACGCGCCAGCAGCAATACGGGCTCGAACGGCGCAGCCGCGTGCGCATCGAGGATCTCGACGCGCGCTTCCCCGGCCTGCTCGCTCTCGTGCGCGCCTGGCGACCGGCGGACTGAAACCGCCGAGCTTCGGGCTCTGACGCACGCGTCCGACGTCGTCGAAGATCGGCCACGGCGGTTAAGATTCGCCTATGCGTTCGATTGATGCGGCACAGCGGCGGGCACGGCTCGCGGTACGACACCGACTTGCCACTGCTGCCCGCACCGATGCGGTCACCGATATCGCACGGTCGCTCGTCGTTCTGCACGCGACCGATCCCGCGACGGTGTTCCTATCGGTCGGCGCACGCAGCCATACCCTCACTCCGGCGCACGTCGAGCGGGCGCTGTACGACGACCGCACCCTGCTGCGATTGCTCGCGATGCGGCGGACCATGTTCGTCGCGCCGGTGGAGCTGTTGCCGGTCCTACAGGCTTCGTGCGCGGACGCGCTCGCCGACAAGCAGCGCCGCACCTATGGCAAGTTTCTCGAGGTAGCCGGTGTGGTCGACGGCAATGTTCGCGAATGGCTCGCGGATGTCGAAGACGAGACCCACAAGGCGCTGCTCGCCCGCGGAGCGGCCACCGGCGCCCAACTGAGCAAGGATGTGCCTCGGTTGCGCACGCAGGTGGATCCGGCACCGGGGAAGGCCTATTCGAAGCCGACCAGCATCACCACCTGGGTGCTCGTGATCCTCGGTGTCGAAGGCCGCATCGTGCGCGGTCGCCCGAACGGCAGCTGGACAAGCAGCCAATACAGCTGGACCCCGGCGGAATCATGGCTGCCCGACGGTGTCGCGAGGATGCCCGCGGACCTCGCGCGCGCCGAACTGGTCCGAAAATGGTTGTCGGCCTTCGGTCCCGCCCCCGTCGCCGACATCAAATGGTGGACCGGGTGGTCCCTCGGCGACGTCCGCAAGGCCCTCGCCCTCCTCGATACCGTCGAGGTCGACCTGGATGGTGCCACCGGCATCCTGCTCGCCGACGACCTCGAGCCCGTCCCCACGCCCGACCCCTGGGTCTCGCTGCTGCCCGCTCTCGACCCCACCCCGATGGGCTGGCAGTCGCGCGACTGGTATCTGGGCCCGCACGCGCCGGCCCTGTTCGACCGCAATGGCAATATCGGCCCCACCATCTGGTGCGACGGCCGCATCGTCGGCGGCTGGGCACAGCGCAAGGACGGCGAGATCGCCTACCGCCTCCTGGAAGACGTCGGCTCCGACGTCGCGGCCATGATCGACGCCGAAGTCGCCCGCACCACCGACTGGTTCGGCGAGGTCCGCGCCATCCCCCGTTTCCGCACCCCACTCGAGCGTGAACTCACGGCTTGAGCCGGCTCGCATCGGCGATGCGATGCGAGCCGCGATCGAGCGGCTCGGCCACCGACGGTCCGCCTACATATCCAAGCCGAGGTCGAGCACTCGCACCGAGTGAGTGAGTGCTCCCACCGCGAGGTAGTCGACGCCGGTGCGGGCGTAGTCGGCGGCGTCGTCGAGGGTCAGGCCGCCGGAGGACTCGAGTCGGGTTTGCGGGGCCTTGGCGTCGCGCCGCTGGACGGCGGCCTGGGTCTGCCAAAGCGGGAAGTTGTCCAGTAGGACGAGTTCCACGTTTTCGGCCAGCACCGCGTCCAGTTGTTCGAGGCTGTCGACCTCGACTTCGCAGGCGATGTCCGGGGCCATGGCGCGGACCGCACGCAGCGCATCGACCACCGAACCGGCGGCGACCACGTGGTTGTCCTTGATCAGCGCGGCGTCGCCGAGACCCATCCGGTGGTTCACTCCCCCACCTACCCGCACCGCGTACTTTTGCAGAGCGCGCAAGCCTGGCAATGTCTTTCGGCTGTCACGGATCCGGCATTGCGTGCCTGCGACTTCGTCCACCCACGCGGCGGTGGCCGTCGCGATGCCCGACAGGTGGCAGACCAGATTCAGCATGGTGCGCTCGGCGGTGAGCAGGCCGCGCGTCGGTGCGACCAATCCGAGCACCGATTGTCCCGATGTCACCCGAGTACCATCGGCAACCCGGTCGGTGACCTCGTAGTTCCCTGCCCCGATCACCTCGTCGAGGACGAGCAACCCGACATCGAGCCCGGCGACCGTTCCCGGCTGCCGCGATACCACCGACGCCTTCACTGCCGCATCCGCGGGAACGGTTGCCGCAGTAGTGATGTCGGGTCCGTACCGCAGATCCTCGTCCAATGCCTTTCGAATGAGCGCGAGCACCTCGCTCCGTTCGAGTCCACTCTCCGAACTCATCACTGCACTCCTACTCTCCACGCCCGCAGCGGGCAGTACTCACGGCCCCGAGCCGAGGTGAGACGCGCACCATCGCGGGCGCTGCCCGCGATGTGCCGCAACCATGCGCCACTCATCGCCCCGGCGGTCACGATGCGCTCGGGAGGGAGTCACGGGGCCAGGGGTCGGCGACGGCGAATCCGTCGGGGGCCGGGACCGGTTGGCCCTCGGAGCCCAGACGGAATGCGACGCTGTGTTGCCGTCGTTCGGTCGGCTCCTGGTAGTCGGAGCGGGTGTGGCAACCGCGGCTCTCGGTGCGGGCCGCGGCGGCCAGCAGCAGCACACGAGCAGTCAAGGTGAGCGCGGCGTCCTCGAACTCGGCGATCCGTTGCGCCGCAATGCTGCCCGCCGAGTCGTGCGCGGGGCCGGTCAGCGGCACAACGCCGTTCGGTGACGACGCGTCTGTCTGCGCTGCCGCGCCATTACACACCCCATGACCGTCTCGCACCGCCCGATCGCCGGAAATCGCCGCGGCATCGTCCACCGACGGATCGATCGCCGCCGCACCGCCCGTGGCACGGCTGTCACGCACCGCCGAACTGTGGCCCGTCCGCGTCACGCGATGCAGCACCGCATGCTCCAGCCTGCGTGTCGCATCGGACAGACCGGCGCCGTCGCGGACGACGGAGCCGTGGGCAGTCATCAACTGCTGCACCAGCATTCGGTCGACGCGAGGAACCGCACGGAGCGGGATTTCCGTGATGGGCGCTTCCGCACCGAGACGTTCCGTCGCGGCCGCCCCGGCGCGTTCGCCCACGACGAGCCCCTCGAGCAGACTGTTGGAGGCCAGCCGATTCGCGCCGTGCAGGCCGGTTCGCGCTACCTCGCCCGCCGCGTACAAACCAGGGACGGCGGTGCGACCGTGCGTGTCGGTGACCACCCCGCCGCATTGGTAGTGCGCGGCAGGAGCAACCGGGATGAGATCGGTGCGCGGATCGATGCCCGCGGCCAGGCAGGAGGCGGTGATCGTCGGAAATCGTTGCGGGAAACCGTCGATGGACCTGGCATCGAGATACACGTGGTCGGCGCCGAGTGCTCGCATCCGCTCCGCGATGGCCCGCGACACCACGTCACGGGGAGCCAGATCACCACGGGGGTGCACCCCAGCGGTCACCGAATTGCCTTCGGAATCCACCAGTGTCGCACCCTCGCCGCGGACGGCTTCGCTGATCAGCGGCCTGCGACCGATCCCGCCCGGCGTGTACAGCACCGTCGGGTGGAACTGGACGAATTCGAGATCGGCCACGGTCGCTCCGGCCCACAGCGCCAGCGCGATACCGTCCGCGGTCGCCCCGGGCGGGTTGGTGCTGAGGGCGTACAGCTGGCCGAGCCCACCGGTGGCCAGCAGCACCGCCGGTGCGTGCACAACCCCTAATCCGCGCTCGGACACCGCGATCACGCCCTGCACACCGCTGGGACCGGTGACAATCTCCAGTGCCGCGGTGCCGAAGAGAACCGGCAGACCTGCCGCGTTCAATGCACGCTGCACCTCGGCGCCGGTGGCGTCGCCGCCGGCGTGGATGATCCGTCGAGTGCTGTGCCCGCCCTCGCGGGTGCGCGAAATCTGGCCGTCGCGACCGAGATCGAATACCGCCCCCAGGTCCGTCAGCGCGGCGATCGCGTCTTGCCCGCCTGCCACGATCGACCGCACCGCATCGACATCGCAGAGTCCGGCACCGGCCTCGACCGTGTCGTCCACATGCGACTCCACCGAATCCCCGTGCGGCGCGACGACAGCGATGCCGCCCTGGGCGTACTGGGTGGAGGTGTCGGTCGCTCCGCCCTTGCTGAGAATGAGCACCCGGAGGCCGCGCAGCGACGCAGTGCGCGCCGCGGTCAGACCGGCGACACCGCCGCCGATCACGATCAGGTCAGCGTCGGCCTCCCAGTCGATCCGGGGCGGCGCGATCGTCATTTGCTCCTGCCGCCCCGGACGAGCACGTGTGCCCGGTTACCGATCTCGATCCGCGGGCGCACCGGATCATATTCCCGCGCAACCATTTCCAGCATCGCGCGAACGGCATTCATTCCCCACCGCCCGGGTTGCCGATCTCGATCATGCGCTGCACCGAATTACGGGCCAGCGCAGCGGTTTCCAGATCGACGTGCACCTCGTCGCGGTTTTCCACCAAGGCCCGAAGCAGCGCGGCCGGGGTGATCATCTTCATGTACTTGCACGAGGCCCGGTCGTTGACGGCCTGGAAGTCGATGCCGGGGGCGGCCTTGCGCAGCTGGTGCAGCATGCCTACCTCGGTGGCGACGAGCACCTGGCTCGACTTGGCGACCCTGGCCGCATCGATCATGCCGCCGGTGGACAGGATGTGCACCCGATCGGCAGGGAACGAACCCGCACCCGCGAGATACAACGCCGAAGTGGCGCAACCGCATTCGGGGTGCACGAACAGTTCGGCGTCCGGGTGGGTGCGGGCCTGCTCCTGCAGCTCGTCACCGTTGATGCCCGCGTGCACATGGCACTCGCCCGCCCAGATCTGCATGTTCTCGCGACCGGTGACGCGCTTGACGTGTGCGCCGAGGAACTGGTCCGGCAGGAACAGCACCTCGCGGTCCGGGTCGATCGAGGCGACCACGTCCACCGCGTTCGAGGAGGTGCAGCAGATGTCGGTGAGTGCCTTCACCGCGGCCGTGGTGTTCACATACGACACGACGACGGCGTTCGGGAATTCGGCCTTCCATGCGCGCAATTCGTCCGCGGTGATGGAATCGGCGAGCGAGCAGCCTGCCCGCTGGTCCGGAATCAGCACGGTCTTCTCGGGGCTGAGGATCTTGGCCGTCTCCGCCATGAAATGCACGCCGCAGAACACGATGGTGTCCTCGGGCGCCTCGGCCGCGATCCGGGACAGCGCCAGCGAGTCGCCGACATGATCGGCCACGTCCTGGATCTCGGGCAGCTGGTAGTTGTGCGCGAGAATCGTGGCGTTGCGCTCGCGCGCCAATCGCTTGATCTCCCGCGCCCACTCGGGCGTCCCTTCGACGCCGGTGAATCCCGAGGGCCCGTCGGTGACCTGCTCCATCAGCGTGGTGCCAGGCGCGGTTGCGAGCTCTGCTCCCATCGTCGCCATGGTGGCTCCTTCCTCCATGCGCTCGGCAATACCGCCGAATTCGCACCAAACCAGGTTTTCGACTTATAATCGAAAACGTGCCCCATAGTAACACCATCCACGAATCGCTCACCGCGGTGTTCCAGGTCCGGCGCTTCCCCTCCGATATCACCGCAGGTCCAGGCCCCGCAGAGCGCTCTGGCGAGGTCATCCGACGCTGCCCACCCGACCAGCGAACCGAACTCGCCGTGCTGCTGTGGCAGCGCGCACTCGACCCACAGAAGGGCACTTGGTCGCTACCGGGCGGCCGACTGGGCGACGACGAAGACCTCGACGACTCGGCCAGGCGACAGCTCGCCGAAAAGGTCGACGTGCGCGAGCTGACCCACTTGGAGCAGTTATCGGTCTTCAGCAAGCCCGACCGGGTACCCCACCCGCGCCGCATCGCCTCGGCCTACCTCGGACTCGTCCCACTGACCGCGGATCCGCGGCTGCCTTCCGACACCGCGTGGCATCCGGTCTCCGCCCTGCCCGATATGTCCTTCGACCACGGCACGGTCGTCGACCACGCTCGCACCCGACTGGCCGCGAAGCTCTCCTACACCAACATCGCCTTCGCCCTGGCTCCCGACCGTTTCACCATGTCCACCCTGCGCGAAATCTATTGCGCCGCACTCGGATACGACGTCGACACCACCAACCTGCAACGAGTCCTCACCCGGCGCAAGGTCATCACCCCCACCGGTGCCACCGCAGCCCCCGGCCGCGCAGGCGGCCGGCCCGCCGCGGTGTACCGCTTCACCGACTCCGGCCTCCGCGTCACCGACGAATTCGCGGCGTTGCGCCCGCCGACCTGACGGCTGAGTGTGGTCGGCCAGGTGGCCGGCACCGCCACCCACCACGCCGCTGCTTCCTAGGCGTCCGATACCCGGCAGACCGGATGTCGGACCGCGATTCGCGGCCACTACCGCAGAGGCAGACGGGCCGACGAAGAGAGCACCGCCACGGCGCAGTTGTCCGGACCGGACAAGAAGCGGCACAGCGGGGTCCTGGTGGTTGCCCCTCGACACCGATCATGATCTCCGGAGAAAACGGCGCACCGACTCCGCCGCGAAGGCCGGCGGGCAACCCCGTGCGCAGCAGTCTCGGCGCACCATGTCGGGCACCTAGCACCGAGGACGAATGATCGCCCGGCTACCGTGCGGCAATCAGCGTGGCGGTGCGGTGCATCGTCGGACGGTTTCGCCGCGACCCTGTGGTCCGAGAACGTGCAGCACCTCATCCCGATCGAATCCGGGAAAGAGGGTCTCGACGGCTTCGTCCATCGATCGATCCGGTGCGCCACCGATCTGGTTCAACAGCAGATGTCCCACCTCGTGCCGAACGATATGGCCGACATCCGCATCCGAAGCCGCTGCGTCGCAGGCGATGACGATCTCGGCCGCACGTTCCAATACCAGCCCGCACGGTGCTGCCTCGGTACGCAGACCCGCCACCGGCAATAGCCGAATTCGCTTGCCTGTCATAGCTTCGGCCCGCTCTATGAATACCGCCAGGGTCCACGGCCGTGGCACGGCAAGCAATTCCGCCATCCGCCACAGCTGCTCGATGATCGGATCCCTCCGCGGTTCGGGACTCACAAAGCATCCAGCGCCCGCACCAGCGCGGCCAGGTCGGCGTCCGCGCGCAGGGCACCGCCACCACGCAATGCCAACCGAGTGACGCCGGCCGCACGGATGCTGCGTAGTAGCTCCAAATTCCGATGCAGCACCACGACCTCTGGACCGGAATCCGTGAGATAGTGTCCGGGGACACCGAAATAGTCGGCCAACGCGACCAAGACCGCCGGATCACCATCGGAAACCCCGCGCCGCAACGCCTTCAACACACCGGCCGATACCGGGAAGCCCACCCGCCGCGTCAGCTCTCGAGCCACTTCGTCGCCGGACCGTTCCGGTTCCGTCCGCGCGTGAAACGTCGCGAACAGCTGATCGACCCGTTCGGCCACACTCGGGCACCAGTCATCACGCATTCTGCACCCCACCGGCGACACTACTTATCATTCGAGTTTGGGCCCGACAGGGCGGACTGTCCAGTGGCGTCGAACAGTGAGCGGGGCCGCGTTCCCCGAAAGCGCCGCACCCGATGGCGCGACCTCTCCCGTCAGCGTCAGCGGCGGCCGTCGACGGTCACCCGACGACCCTCAGCCGACACCGGTGAGCCATCAGCCGGCTGACGGCGACGCGCTGGCGGACCGTCCGACCGAACACGCCGCACGTCACGAATCCTGTGACTGATTCTTATGTTTGCGCGTCCGGCGATACCGCCGCTTGCTGGGAACAGGTTGCGCAGCACTGGACCGGCGCAGCGCAGCGCGCCGTCGCCACGCCACCAAATCCGGCCGCTCCCCACCGGGCTCGGGGTACATCCCCGCCAACACCAGCGCCTGGTTGCGTTCGTTCATTGCCAACACCTCCTTCCCACCGTCGAAACGACTGCCGATCCACGGTAGCGGCGGCAGCAGTCGGCACTCCACTCATTTATCCGCCGGTGCAACACCTTCGAGCATCGACTTATTCGCACCGCGGGCCGTGCGGGCACCCACCGGTACTCGGGTGCGACTCAGCCGCGATCGTGCGCGGGTCGCAGCCGTCTTCCGCACCCGCCGTCCCGGTGCAGGTGCTCACTCGATCGGCCGTCGAGCAATGGCGGCGCCGGCCGATGCCCCTATCGGCCGGCGCCGCGGCAGCGGATATCGCCGATCCCGAAGAACCCCCTGCGTTCCCGGAAGCGGTCCATCCGCCGTGCCAGGGCCGCGTTCGGAAACCGTGGCACCCTAGGTGTATTCGGAGCGGACCGAGCTTCGGCTCTGCTCGATATCGATGTCGGACACACAGACTGCCGGACCAGCGGGGGCGAGGCGTCGGAGCGAGTGCCCCGACCTGCATCGGGCATAGGAAGCTGCCCGCCGATGAAAGACTCCATTATCGGATGGGGTGAACACACAGCCGGCAGAGATGGAGATCGTTTCCGCACCGGAAGACTCGGCCAATTCTCGCCGACCGGCAGATCAGGCCGTCTTCATCTGCGGCGTCGGTGGTGGCGGCGCAGGCGCGCGGCGTCCGATGGTGGCCACACCCCAGAACAGCAGCTCCACGAGCCAGAACACCATGAGAAACAGTTGCACGACGGTCGCCGGAATGGCGAGGAACGGGACCGCCAGCGCGGCGATCAGCACGAAGCGGGCAATGTCGAGCGGACCTGCGCCACGCAGGCGGCTGCCCAGACGTACTGCGGCCCACATCATCCAGCGACGCGGCACCGATACGCCCGCCTCGCGCAGCGCGCGCCGGAAGATGCCGTCCGCGTCGGCCACGCCCACCACGCCGGAGCTACGCAGATAGTCGTGCAGAATCGCGGCTCTGGTGTAGACGCCGTAGCGGGGGATCAACCAGACGAACGCCCGCGGCACCGACGCGAAATCGGTGCGGAAGCCTTCGGGGATAACGAATTCCTCGTCCGCACCGTGATAAACCAGCGGCGCGGCCACCCGCCAGAACTTCGCGTCGAGCTCCTCGACGACTGGCCCGTTACCGACGAACACCACGACCCGTTCCTCTCTGAACGCAGAGCGTGTCCCACCAATTCTAGGTTGTCGTGGCGCTTCTGGACCGACCCGCGGGCAACAGTTCGGCCACCGTGTCAGTAGGTGGGACGAGACTCCGGCATCGAACCGCTTCCGGGCTCGCGGGCCTGCCCGTACCCACCGTCGGGGACGGAACCGTTGCCCGTCTGCTGGGCGACATACGACCGGTAAGCGCTTGTCCCGGAGAAGGGTTGGTCATCGACCGGCCTGGTCTCCCCGAATGGGCCGCTGAATCCGGTGCCGAGATCGTCCGACGGGTAGAGCGCGGCAACGAACAGCACCACCAGTGACGCCAGCAGCGGCTGCACGATCAATGCCAGCCAGCTGCTCACCTCGGTAGGCAGCACCACGATCTGCCCGACGGGCGGATCGTGCGGACGCGGATGCTCCCATCCGGTGAGCTGCTCGCCGACCCAGGACATCGCGAACGCACCGGCGAGCGACCCGGCCAGCAGCCCGAGTTGCACGATCGGCCCGCGCACCGCGCGCCACCGCCACGCACCCACCGCGGACAGCACGCCGGTCACCGCGCCGATGCACACGAACATTGCCAGTGCATCGAACTGATGCACGCTTTCCCCGGTCAGTGCGGAGCCACGGCCCGGCTGCACCACCAGCAGTTGCTCGGTCGGCGCCAGCCAGCCCCACACGGCACCGCCGAGCACGCTGAGCAGCAACACCGCGAAACCGATGATGACCGCCGCGCGCACCTCACGCCGGATCCCCGCCGCACCCGCCACCACTAGCGGCGTTCCAGACTCGCCGAGTCGAGCACGCCGTGTCGTGAGCACTTCGCCCACCAACCGTCCGGGCTTACCTGCACGACCATCCGGCGACCGCACTCTGTACAGAAGCGCGGCGGTTCCAGCCCCAGCGCGGCAGCGGTCGGCACCGGGTCATCCAGACCCGGCACGATCCGCTTGCCGGTGAACGGGTTGTAGCGCTCGTCCATATCCATGACAGTACTGTCAGAGCGTTTCGTTGAGCGCTTTGATGGGCATCTTCAACTCGCCGAGCAGATCCAGGTCCGCTTCGGCGGGCCGTCCGAGGGTGGTCAGGTAGTTGCCGACGATGACAGCGTTGATGCCGCCGAGGATGCCCTGCTTGGCACCGAGGTCGCCGAGGGTGATCTCGCGGCCGCCCGCGAAGCGAAGCATGGTGCGTGGCAACGCGAGTCGGAACGCGGCGACAGCGCGCAGCGCGTCGGCGGCGGACAGCACTTCCAGGTCACCGAAGGGGGTACCGGGGCGCGGGTTGAGGAAGTTCAACGGGACCTCGTCGGGATCGAGCTTCGCGAGATCGGCGGCGAATTCGGCACGCTGCTCCAGGCTTTCGCCCATACCGAGGATGCCGCCGCAGCACACCTCCATGCCCGCTTCGCGCACCATGCGCAGGGTGTCCCAGCGCTCTTCCCAGCTGTGTGTGGTGACCACGTTCGGGAAGTGCGAACGGGAGGTCTCCAGGTTGTGGTTGTAGCGGTGCACGCCCATGGCGGCCAGCTGATCGACCTGCTCCTGGGTGAGCATGCCCAGCGAGCAGGCGACCTGGATATCGACCTCGTTGCGAATGGCCTCGACGCCCGCGGCGACCTGCGCCATCAGCCGCTCGTCCGGGCCACGGACCGCGGCGACGATGCAGAACTCGGTGGCGCCGGATTTGGCGGTCTGCTTGGCCGCCTCGACGAGGCTGGGGATATCGAGCCAGGCGGCGCGCACCGGTGACTGGAACAGACCGGACTGGGAACAGAAGTGGCAGTCTTCCGGGCAGCCGCCGGTCTTGAGGCTGATGATGCCCTCGACCTCGACCTCGGGGCCGCACCACTTCATGCGCACCTCGTGCGCGAGGGCCAAGAGGTCTTCGAGCCGATCGTCGTCGAGCCGCAGCACCTCTAGGGTCTGCTCCTGGGTCAGGCCGACGCCACGCTCGAGCACCTGCTCGCGGGCAATGGCCAAGATGTCGGTCTGAACGGGTGCCTGGGTCACTGCACGAATCCCTTCGTCCGGTGCAGTACACGGCCGATCCGCTGGGCTCACCCCAGGTGGCCGTGCAACTTGAACGGTGTTCAGGCTAGGGTAATGGTAAGAGTGAGTCAAAATACGACGGGGAAGGAATCCGGGTGCAACTGCACAGGGCGGACGTGGTCGACGGCGCTGTCGCCATTCTCGACCAATACGGTCTCGCCGATCTGACCATGCGCAGACTCGCGGGCTCACTACAGGTGCAGCCCGGGGCCCTGTACTGGCATTTCCCCAATAAGCAGGCATTGCTCGGCGCGGTCGCCGACAAGATCCTCGCGCCGATGGACGAGCCGATCGACGCGATCGAATGGTCCGGCCAGATCACCGAATTGGCGCATCGGCTGCGCAACTGCCTGCTGGCCTACCGCGACGGCGCCGAACTGGTCTCGGCCACCTACGCCTCCCGCCTCACCACGAACAAAGGCCGGGAGCGCCTGGTGAGTGCGGCAATCCGAGCCGGGATGCCGCGCCACGAAGCCGAACTGGCGGCCTACACCCTGCTGTACTACGTCCTCGGCCAAACAGTCGACGAACAGTCCAGAATGCAAATGGACTCGGTCGGCGCCCTCCCCGACAACGCCTCCCCCCTCGACGAAACCCCCGACGCCACCGCCCGTTTCGACTTCGGCCTGCAACTGTTCGTCGGCGGCGTCCGGCACCTCCTCGGCACCCGCGTCCGCTGACCGCGAACCGCACCTGGTGCCGCGGCCGAAACCCGGAATCGGCGCATTACCCTCGGGCGACATCGGCACCGACGGCCATGATCAGGCCGTGCGCCGGAGTCGAGGGCGACAAGACTGCCACGCAGGCGAGTTCCACTGCCGACGAGGCGGAGAATCACCCCAGCCGCGCGCCTGATCCGGGGTGCGCCGGGCGGGAACCGTCGAGTTCTCCGCGACCGCTCACGGGGCCAAGGCCGGGCGGCGGGCGAATTGGCTGTCGGGACGGGGCAGGCCGAAGTGGTCGCGGAGCGTGGTGCCGGTGTATTCGGTACGGAAGAGACCACGCTGCTGCAGGATCGGGACCACTGTTTCCGCGAAGACCTCCAGACCGCCGGGGTAATAGGGCGGCATGACATTGAAGCCGTCGGCGGCGCCGTTGCGGAACCATTCCTCGATGGTGTCGGCCACCTGCTCCGGCGTGCCGGCGAACACGCGATGCCCGCGGGCGCCCGCGAGGCGGTGCAGCAGGCCGCGAACGGTCGGGCGTTCACGCTGCACGATGCCGGCGACCACTTGCAGACGGCTACGGGCGTTGTCGGTGACATCGCCTGCGTCGCTGAACAATTCGACGGGAACCGGCTCATCGAGCGCGAGGTGGCGCAGGCTCTTGCCCGCGATGCCCTCCAACTGCTTCAGGCCGTACTCGGGGACGGTGAGCTCGTTGAACTCCCGTTCCAGCTTCTTGGCGGCTGATTCGGTGTCGGCGATGAAAGGGCTGATGCCGGGCAGGATCTTGATGTGGTCGGCATCGCGACCGAATTCCCCGGCCTTCGCCTTGATATCGGCATAGAACGCCTGCGCGTCCTCGAGACGCTGATGTGCGGTGAAGATCGCTTCGGCGTACTTGCCCGCGAACGCGCGACCGTCATTGGACGCCCCCGCCTGCACCAGCACCGGATACCCCTGTGGCGTGCGCGGCGCATTGAACGGCCCACGCACCTTCAGGTATTCGCCGACAAAGTCGATCGGATGGATCTTGTCCGGGTCGGCGTAGATCCCTGCCGCCTGATCGAGCACGATCGCGTCGTCTTCCCAACTGTCCCACAGTGCGACGACCGCATCCACGAACTCTCTGGCTCGTGCGTAGCGCTCGGCATGCGACGGATGCTCGGCGAGGCCGAAATTCGCTGCGGCGAGATCGGTTCCGGTGGTGACGATGTTCCACCCGGCCCGGCCGCCGGAGATGTGGTCCAGGGTGGAGAACAGCCTGGCCAGGTTGTAGGGCTCGTAGTAGGTGGTCGAGGCGGTCGCGATCAGGCCGAGATGGGTTGTCGCGGTGGCGATGGCGGTGAGCAGCGTAATCGGCTCCAGCCCAGAGCCCGCGTTGTGTTCGACATTCGTCCGCAGCGCCGGGCCATCGGCGAAGAACACCGCGTCGAGCTTCGCGGCTTCGGCGGTTCGGCCGATCTGCTGGTAGTAGGCGACGTCATAGATCCGACCCGGCTGACTGTCGGGGTGCCGCCACGCCGCCTCGTGATGCCCGGCGGGGTAGATGAACGCATTGAGGCTGAGTTGACGCGGTGAGCTCATGACGCTTTCTTCTCTTCGTCGATGTGAGGTGGCGTGGTGTCGACGCCGAGGCCGGCCAACAGCAATTCCCGCAGCCGAGTGAAGCCGGGGTCGCTGTGGCGGCGTGGCCGGGCCAGGTCGACGTGCTGATCCAGCGCGATCCGGCCCTCGTCCAGGACCAGCACGCGGTCGGCGAGCAGCACGGCTTCGTCGACATCGTGGGTAACCAGCAACACCGCAGGCTTGTGCTCGGCGCACAGGTCCTGCAGCAGTGCGTGCATTTTGATGCGGGTGAGCGCGTCGAGCGCACCGAACGGTTCGTCGGCCAGCAGCAGTTCCGGCTGCCTGACCAGCGAGCGCGCCAGCGCGACCCGCTGCTGCTCACCGCCGGAAAGCTCCTTGGGCCACGCCCTTTCCCGACCGGCGAGGCCGACCTCGGCCAGCGCGGTGCGCCCGCGATCGGTGACTCCGGCACCGGAGAGACCGAGAGTCACATTGTCCAGCAACCGGATCCATGGCAGCAGCCGTGAGTCCTGGAATACCACGGCGCGTTCAGTCGGCACCGTCAGCTCGCCGGATCCTGGCACGTCGTAGTCCAATTCGGCCAGCGCCCGCAGCAGGGTGCTCTTGCCCGAACCGCTGCGGCCGAGCAAGGCGACGAATTCGCCGCGCGCGATATCGAGGTCGATGCCGCGCAAGACAGCCCGGTCACCGAACCCGCGATACAGGTCGCGGGTGCGCACCACATTCAGTCGGCCAGTGTCTGCCGCCATGACAGTGCCCTCCGTTCCACCGCGCGCACGGTGATATCGCCGAACAAACCGAGCAGGCCGTATATCACCAGTCCGACAACGATCACGTCGATCTGGCCGTAGGTGCGGGCCTGCGTCATCAGATAGCCGATGCCACTGGTGGCATTGACCTGCTCCACCACCACGAGCGCGAGCCAGGAGATGGTGACCGCGAGCCGCAGGCCGGTGAAGAACCCGGGCAGCGACCCGGGCAGCGCGATCCGTCGGACGAATCCCCAACGCGAAAGCCCTACCGTCGCCGCGAGTTCCACGTACCTGGAGTCGACGCTGCGCAGTTGCGCATGAGTGTTGAGGTAGATCGGAATCGCCACACTGGTGGTGATGACGAGCTGTTTCATCTCCTCGCCGATGCCGAACCACACGATGAACAGCGGGATCAGCGCCAACGTCGGGATCGCCCGCTTGATCTGAATCGGCCCGTCCACCAAAGCTTCACCGATCCGGCTCAGCCCCGCGACCAACGCGAGCACCACCCCGATGACGACACCGAGACCGAGACCGACGCCGGCACGCTCGACGGAGGTGAGCAGGTTCGACTGCAGCCTGCCATCGGAAATCAGGTCACCCGCGGTCTCGGCGACCGTCCACGGCGCGGGCAATGTCTCCGGATCCAGCGCGCCGGAGGCGGCTCCGATCACCCAGGCGGCGACCAGCAGCAGCGGTCCGACGGCGATGCCGAACGGGATCGGTCGACCGGGTCCGAGCCTGGGCCGACTCGGTGTGCGCCGGGCGAGCACCTGGGCCGGGACCGGGCGGGCACGGCCGAACCGCCCGAGCACACCCGCATCCACGGTGGCCATTACCGTGCCTTCGGTTCGAACGCGGCGCCGCTCTCGGTGACGGCCTGGGTGACGGGAGCATCGAAGCGCAGGTCGAAACCGCTCGCGGCGCGTACCTTCTTCGGTAGCTCACCCGCACCGTCGATGACATCGATGGTGGCTTGCTGCCGGTCGACGAGTGCTTGGTCCAGGTGCGGGAAGGTGTAAGTACCGAGCGATTCGACGATGCGTCGGGCGTCGTCGGCGCTGACCTTCTGGATGTCGACGTAATACCGACGCGCCCACTCGTCCTGATGGGTATTGGCCCACTGGTGCGCCCGCACATAGGCGCCGACCAAAGCGCGGGTGGCAGCGGCCTTCGCCGGGTCCTGCACGACGGCACGGCGCGCGTACAAATAGGCCAATCCGCCGTAGATACCGGCGGTCTCGGAGTCCGGGATCAGTGAGGTACCCGGTGTGCGCAGCAGCCGAGTGACATTCGGCTCGATCAGCGGTGCGATGTCGACCTGCCCGGTACGCACCGCGTCGAGGAACTCGGCCAGTTGCAGCCGAATCAGTTGCACATCATCGGTTTCGAGACCGGCCTTCGCCAATGCGCGCAACACCGCAGCCTGCTGGGCGGTGCCTTCGGCGTAGGCGATCTTCTTGCCCTTCAGATCGGCCAACGTGGTTGCGGTCTTGCCGGGCGCCACCGCGAGCTTCAGTGCGCTCGCGCTGGTCTGGTACGACGCGACGATCGGCACGTCCTGCCCGGCCGCCAGTGCATGGATCGGCGGGACATCGCCCACTCCTGCGACGTCGGCGGCGCCGCCACGGAAGGCCTCGAGAATCGCCGGCCCGCCGATGAAGTTGGCGAATTCGACCTTGAACGGCAGCTTGTCCAGTTCGCCGGACAACCGCAGCACCGACTGCAGCCGCTCCTGCTGGTCGGCGACAACGAGTGTGGTGCCCGCGGGAATCTCAGTCGGCAGCGGGAGGTCGGCGACGGTGGTGACCGACGGCTTGTCACTGTTCGCACAGCCGGCCAGACCGAGCGTCGCAGCGGTCGCCGCGAGGAGCACCGCGGCGATTGTGCGGCCACGGAGGCCGGTGAAGAACGTGCGTGGTTGGTGCATGCTGGCATTGAAGCAAGACGAATCCAGCGCGGATACGGTTACTTTCAGGCTGATTCGAGCCCTGCCCCGGCACCGTCAGCGCGGTCCGGCCGCACTGGCCGCCGCACGGACCTGCTGCTGAAAACGCTGCACGAACGGCAGAATCTGCTGCTCGATCACCGTGTTGTACTCACGGGGGCGCTGCATCGGGTTGGCGTGGCCGGTGTTTCGCGCCATCACCACCAGCAGGGTGCCCTCGACGCCGCCGGAGCGCTCGATCAGCACCTGGTGGGAGTATTCGACGTCGACCACCCGGTCGTTGTCGGGATTGCGCGGACGGATGAAGACGATGGCCGGGCGCGGTTTACCGTCCGCGGGGCGCGACAGTGCGCGCAGATCGTTGAGCGCGCCACCTGCCACGATCGCCAGGAATTGCGATTCGATGAGGCCGTTGCTCGCGGCATCGCGGGAAAAGATCTTCTCGCGCAGCACATCCGACACCACCCCGCCCAGTTTGGCGACCCTGATGCCCGGCATCCCCGCGCCACCACGGTCGACGAAGCGGTCGCGACGCGCATAGGTCTCCACGGTCAGGCGCAGCCCGCGACTCTCCCGCGCGCCGGGCAGCCACGCCATCCAGCGCAGCATGTCCTCGCCCCGGCCACGGCTTTCCGGGCGCACCGCATTCAGGTCCATCGGCGTGCAATCGAGGATCACCGACACCAGACGGCGGTCGCTGTCGGTGTGGATGTGCCTGGCGACCTCCAGCGCGATCACCCCGCCCATGCTGTGCCCGACCAGCACGATGTTCTTCAGTCCCGACATCTGCGCAGCGCGGATGATCAACTCGGCGATCACCCGGGTGTCGATGCCGCTGTTGTCGTATTTGATGGCCCACACCACGCCCATTCGGCTCAGCGCGGGCAGCGCCGCGGCGGTATTGCCGGCATTGAGGCCGCCGAGGCCCACCATGTCGACCACAACGGTGTCCCAGTTCTCGGCGTCGGCCGGGGGCGCGACCGGCAGGATCGCAGGCTCGGTGCGCGCCAGCCTGGCCTGCTCCGGCGCGACGTCGTGCACCCAGTACTGAGCCAACAGCACGAGTCCCGCGAGCAGCACTGCGGCGACCCGCAACAGCGCCAGCCGGGTGCGGCGCAACGACTTCCACCCGTGCCCGAGGCCGGTATCCCGCAGGCGGGCTTTGCGTCGCTCGTCGTCCCAGTCCGTGACGGTGGACGGGTGCCGTTCCTCCAACGGCGACATCTCTTCACTGTAGGCACGGCTGCGGCGGGCCTGCCAGCGAACGCGGAACACCTGCCGCGCCCGAAAACCTGACCGACCGGTAGAGTCCGAGCCGTTATCCCAGGCGGGTGCGGGAATCCGGTGCAATACCGGAACGGTCGCGCCACTGTGATCGCCGTCACGGCGAAAGTCAGACCTCCCCCTCCTGGACACACGCTGGAGAGGCCGCGATTTGCCTGTGGAGCACCGTCGATGATCCGTGCGCGAACATCGATCGCCCTTCCCGTACTCGGGGCACTGCTGATCCTCGCGATGCTGGTCGCGACCGGGTTCGGCGCCGAGACTCTACCGCTGTCGTCGGTGCTGGAGGTCCTGCGCGACCGTGTTGCCGGGCGCACACCTGCCGACCTCGGCCTCGACACGATCATCTGGCAGTTGCGTGTGCCGCGCACATTGCTGGCCGCCGTGGTCGGCGCGGGCCTGGCCGTGGCGGGTGCGGCGATGCAGACGCTGGTACGCAATCCGCTGGCCGACCCCTATCTGCTCGGTGTGTCCTCCGGTGCGGGGGTCGGCGCGGCAGCCGTCATCACCTCCGGGTTGTTCGCGAGCGCGGGAGTGTGGGCGTTGTCGGGCGGGGCGCTGGCCGGTGCCTTCGTCGCCGCGGCGCTGGTGTTCTTGATCGCGGTCGCCCAGGGCGGACTGACACCGCTGCGGCTGGTGCTGACCGGCACCGTCCTCGGCTCGGCCTTCGCAGCGCTCGGCAGCTACCTGGTCTTCCGAAGCTCGGATCCCGCTGCGGCGCAATCGGTCCTGTTCTGGCTGCTCGGCAGCCTGGCGGGAGCCGACTGGACAAAGATCGCATTGCCCTCGGGTGCGGTGGCCTGCTGCGGCCTGGCCCTGCTGGCCGGCAGCGGCTGGCTCGACGCACTCACCCTGGGAAGCGACACCGCCGCATCGGTCGGCGTTCCCGTCAAAGCGGTGCGCGTCGCCTTGTTCGTCCTGCTGGCCATCCTGGTCGGGGTGCTCGTCGCGGTGTCCGGCGGAATAGGTTTCGTAGGCCTGGTCATCCCGCATGCCGCGCGGCTCTTGGCCGGCCCCCGCCACCGCACCCTGCTGCCCACCTGCGCGCTATGCGGCGCATTGTTTCTCGTGATCGCCGACGCCGCCACCCGAGTCCTGGTGCGACCGACGGAAATCCCGGTCGGCGTGCTGACCGGCCTCCTCGGCGCGCCCGCTTTCCTCATCCTGTTGGGCCGCCGCCGCTATCGGTTCGGTGAAGCATGAAACGCCGCAACGAGTCAGAGGCACTGGAGGATGTCGCGTGGGCCGCGCCAGGAACACCGAGCTCCTCGGCGGCACACGGCGACGCCGAGGAAAACCGCGGCAGATCCGGCGGCGCGAGCCGACACCACGACCACATCGATGTGGGACCCGACCGGTCTGGTGGTGGGTCGGTGGCGACGGCACCCGAAGTCGGTGTGGCGCTCGAGGCCCGCGGCGTGACCTGCGCCGCCGGGCGACGAGTGATCGTCGCCGACGCCACCTTCAGCATTCGAGCCGGTGAGACGATCGGCATCGTCGGCCCGAACGGCGGCGGCAAGACGACCTTGCTGCATGTCCTTGCCGGCCTCGACCGACCGAAGCGTGGGCAGGTCGTTGTGGACGGTCGGCTGCTGCACGGTCTTTCGCCACGGCAGCGGGCCAGGGCAGTCGCTCTGGTCGCACAAGATGAGCGCCCGCCCGCGGATCTGCGGGCGGGCGAGGTGGTTTTACTAGGGCGCACGCCCTACCTACCGCCGTGGGGCGCGGGGTCGGCGCAGGAGCAGCACGCTGTCGAAGCAGCGTTGGCAACCGTTGACCTGGCGGGGTTCGCGCAACGGCCCGTACACCGGCTTTCGGGCGGGGAGCGGCAGCGGGTGCTGCTGGCCAGGGCGCTGGTGCAGGACACGCCGTTGCTGCTGCTGGACGAACCGACCAACCACCTCGACATCACCCATCAGCTCGACCTGCTCGCACTGGCTCGCACGCTCGACCGCACCATCGTCATGGCGCTGCACGATCTGTCACTTGCCGACCGGTACTGCGACCGAATTCTGGTGCTGCACAAAGGCCGCGCGCATCCACTCGAACCACCGGAGACCGCTTTGCGGCCGGAGGTCGTCGACGACGTATTCGGCCTCCACGCGATCCGGATCCCACATCCCGACACCGGCGAATCCCATCTGTTGATCACCCCGCGAGAGGCACATTCATGAAGAGTCTGTCCCGAGCGCTGGCCGCGACCGCGCTGGCCGTGGCGATGGCAGCCTGTAGCAACCAGACCGAGGCCACCGGTGCGCTGTCGCTGCGCAATTGCGATGCGGACGTACGATTTCCCGCGCCTGCGCAGCGCCTCTTCGTCAATGACGGAAACCTGATCTCCATGGTGCTCGCGCTCGGCGCCCACGACCGGGTCGCGGCGGTATCGAGCCTGCAGCGCGACGCAGATACCTTGCGCAAGCACTACGGTCCCGCGGTCGACAGTCTGAAATCGGTTGCCCCCGAGTACCCCGCGCGGGAAACGGTGCTTGCGCAGCGTCCTGACGTCATGATCGCCGGCTGGAGTTACGGCTACGACGAAACCAAGAACCTCACCCCGGACTCGCTGCGCAAGGACGGGGTCGCCGCCTATGTACTCACCGAAAGCTGCCGCAGGCACGACGGCGAACGCGCGCGTGGCATCACCGAGCCGTGGAACGCGCTGCGCACCGACCTGACCAACCTCGGCGCCATCACCGGCCACCCCGAACGCGCCACGGAAGTCACCGCCGACCTCGACCGCAGGCTCGCCGCACTGTCGACCGCCGCGCAACCGGAACGCAAGCCGAATATCTTCCTATTCGACAGCGCTGGCGACACCATCTTCTCCAGCGGCAAATTCGGTGCGCCCCAGGCGATCCTGGAGGCAGCGGGCGCCCGCAACATCCTCGACGATGTCACCGACACCTGGACGAGCGTGTCCTGGGAGCGCCTCGCCGCGGCCGACCCCGACGCCATCATGTTCGTCGACTACCCGAAGCAATCCTTGGCCGAAAAGGTCGAGCTGCTGCGCGCCAAGCCCGGCATCAACCAACTCCGCGCCGTCACCGAAGGCCGCTTCCTGAACCTCCCCTACGCCATGTGGACCAGCGGCCCCCTCAACATCGACGCCGCCGAACAAATCCGTAAACAGCTGGAACGCTGGAACCTGACCCCTGCCTCCACCATCGAGCCGCGCGCCGACGACACGGTGCGGTAGTCGGAGACGGTTTCGCGCCGCCGCGCCGCACACGGCGAGGGGTGTGCCCGGCGCAGGCCGCACGCACCGAACTGGTCGGGTGTGCGCCGGTCAGGACCTGTATCAGCTTCTGCCAACACGGCGAGTTCGCCGAGGGAGATACGCCGGCCGAGTTCGTTGTCATCGAGCGGACCCCGACCGGCGTGACGGCGGACCTCATCGGTCGTGGTGCCGGAGTTTCCGGCACCGATGAGTTCGGAGCCCGGGAACGGTCTGCATGTTAGAGGACTTCCATGCCGCGGCCGGGGTCCGACACGAATGGGCCGACAAAAGGGGCACCGATGGTCGACATCGACGAGTTCGCCGCACAGACGGCGCAATACCGGAGGGAATTGCTCGCGCACTGCTATCGCATGGTCGGCTCGGTGGACGACGCCGAGGATCTGGTGCAGGAGACGATGCTGCGGGCTTGGCGCGGCTACCGCGAATTCGAGGGGCGGGCGTCGATGCGGACATGGCTGTATCGGATCGCGACCAACGCCTGCCTCAACGCGCTGCAGCACAGCAGTAGGCGCGTGCTGCCCTCCGGGCTGTCGGGGCCGTCGGATGACCCGGAGACCGTGCCGTTGCTGTCGAGCGAGATCCCGTGGCTCCAGCCGATGCCGGATGTCCGTATCGAGCCCGAGTCGTCGGATCCGGCCGCGATCGTCGCTGCGCGCGAAGGAATGCGGCTGGCGTTGATCGCCGTGTGGCAGTATCTGCCGCCACGCCAGCGCGCGGTACTGATCCTGCGGGATGTACTGCGCTGGAAAGCATCCGAGGTGGCGGAACTGCTGGAGGTGAGTGTCACCGCGGTCAACAGCACGCTGCAGCGCGCGCATACCACCCTCCGGCAGACGCCCCCGGCATCGGCCGATTGCACCGAGCCCGACGATCCGGCCGTGCGTGCGGTGCTCGACCGGTACGCGGTCGCGTTCGAGAACGCCGACATGGTGGCGCTCACCGAGCTGTTGAAAACCGATGCGGTGATGGAGATGCCGCCGATCCGCGAATGGTTCCGCGGCAACCTCCGCATCGTGCGACTGATCGCCACCCGGTGCCCGGCCCGCGCGGGCGATGTGCGGATGGTCCGCACCGCCGCCAATGGGCAGCCCGCCTTCGGGTTCTACCTGCGCGGGGAGGCCCACTCGATCCATGTGCTCACCGCAACCCCGACGGGGATCGAGCGCATCGTTTCCTTCCACGACAGCGGACTCTTCGAAGGCTTCGACCTGCCGAAGTC
Organism: Nocardia sp. NPDC051463; assembly: GCF_040681975.1. NCBI lineage: Bacteria > Bacillati > Actinomycetota > Actinomycetes > Mycobacteriales > Nocardiaceae > Nocardia > Nocardia sp. NPDC051463. The sequence continues at coordinate 38,306 of NZ_JBFBAB010000013.1, read as the reverse complement.
ACTGTCATGAGCTGTGACCTGTTCGACCGATCGGTGCTGTATCTCCTGTGCGCCCTGCGGGGCCTCGGCTCCGACCTCACCGGACCGACCCCCTGCCGCGGCTGGGACCTGCGCATGCTGCTCGCGCACGTCGACGAATCGATCACCGCCCTGCGCGAAGGAGTTGCGGGTGGCCAGGTTTGCACCACTCCCGCCGTTCGGCATCCCGATGCCACCGCTGTCGCCCATGTTCAGGCCGCCGCCACCGGCCTGCTCAGCGACCTGACCCACTACCGCGCTGACCTCGTGCTGGTTTCCGGTACCCCGTTGCCCGCCGAAATCCTCGGCGCGGCAGGCGCCCTCGAATTGACCGTGCACGCTTGGGATATCGCCGTGGTGCACACGCCGTCGGCACACATACCGGACGAGCTCGCAGCCGATCTACTCACCATCGCGCCGCAGCTCGTCCCGATCACCGGTCGAGATCCGCTGTTCGGGCCACCGGTCCCCATCTACACCACCAGACCAGGCGAACAACTGCTCGCCTACCTCGGCCGCACGAGCCCAGTACGCGCAGGGGCGGCTCGGTAGCGCTGCCCAGCGCAGGGTGACCGACGGTCACAGTCGATCGGCCGAACCGGTTCGGCCTTCACCAGGTGCGCGTGAACCACCCCGGGGCGGCGGCAATAAAGCGGTCGCGTCCCCATGCCCCCGCCCCCGCGGGGATGGCGCCGACCACGTCGACGCCGGTGACCTCCGACAGATCGGTACGGTTGCATTCGGCGGCCAGGTCGGGGGCGGCGGGCCAGGAGCCGATCACCAGTCCCGCACAGCGCACGCCCGCCGATTGCAGTGCGCGGGTGGTCAATTCGCTGTGATTGAGAGTGCCGAGCCCAGCGGCGACGACCACGAGAACCGGTGCGTCGAGTTTCTGCGCGAGATCGAGCAGCGTGAATTCGCCCATGCGGACGAGCAGTCCGCCCGCGCCTTCGACCAAGGTGAGGTCCGCGTCGGCGAGACCGTCTACCGCAGAGACGGTTTCGGCCAGGGTCAGCAGCGGTCGGCCGCAGCGGCGGGCCGCGGTGTCGGGCGCCAACGGATCCGGGTAGCGGGCGAGTTCGAGAGTTCGGGTGACACCCGTCAGTCGCTCGACCTCGGCGAGATCGCCGGGCTCACCCGGAGCGACACCGCTTTGGGCGGGCTTGCACACCGCGACCGATCGGCCGGCCGCGCGGGCCGCCGCCGCGACGGCCGCTGTCACCACGGTCTTGCCGACCTCGGTGGAGGTTCCGGTGATCAACAGCGGACTCATGGCCACACCACGCTGACTACGCGGGCCCGCGAAGACTCGGGCGCGACTGTGCCGGAACATATGCCGACCGAAGCTGCGACGATGGACTGTCCGCTCATGCGGGCACCACGCTCAATCCACGAGCTTCGGCCAACACCTCGGTGAGGACGCCGGCGATGGTGTCGAGCTCTGCGGGGGTGAGATCGGCGCGGGCGGTCAGGCGTAGCCGGGAAGTGCCCTCCGGGACCGACGGCGGCCGGAAGCAACCGACGTCGAGGCCACGGGACCGGCAGGCTCGTGCGGCATCGTAGGCGACCTGCGCCGCGCCGAGCACAACCGAGACCACCGCCGAATCCGGTGTCGGCACATCAGCGATACGGGCGATGTCGGCGGCCCGCTGGAGCACGCGGGCGGCCATCTCGGGTTCGCGGCGCAGCAAGCGCAGAGCCGCACGGGCCGCACCGACAGCGGCAGGTGCGAGGCCGGTGTCGAAGATGAAGGTGCGTGCGGCGTCGATCAGGTGTGCGCGGATTCGCGCACTGGCCAGCACGGCACCACCTTGGGCGGCAAAAGCTTTCGAGAGGGTCGCGGTGACGATCAGGTCCGGTTCCCCGGCCAGGCCGACCTCGTGCACCAGCCCGCGCCCACCGGTGCCGCGCACGCCGAGACCATGCGCCTCGTCCACGATCAGCACCGCGCCGTTGGCGCGGGTCACCCGATGCAGTTCGGCCAGCGGAGCCAGGTCACCGTCCGCGCTGAACACCGAATCGGTCAGCACGAGCGCGCGTTCCTCGGTGCGGCCGGCCAACAATCGGTCGACGGCGTCGACATCGCGATGGGCGGCGATCTCCACCCGCGCCCGCGACAGTCGGCAGGCGTCCACCAGTGAGGCGTGACTGCCCGCGTCGGAGACGACGAGCGCGCCGCGTCCGGCCAGCGCGGTCACCGCGCCCAGATTGGCGGCGTACCCGGAAGCGAACACCAAACCAGCTTCGGCGCCGACGAATTCGGCGAGCTCGGCCTCGAGCTGTTCATGTGCGGCCGTAGTGCCGGTGACCAGCCGGGACCCGGTCGATCCGGTCCCCCATTGCCGCACGGCATCGATCGCACCCGCGACCACCTCGGGATGCCGCACCAGGCCGAGATAGTCGTTGGAGGCGAGATCGATCGACGGCGACTGCGGCGCCCGCGCCCGCAGCTCGCGCCGCAATCCCGCGGTCACCCGCTCTGCCGCGTGTTCGTCCAACCAGCTCAACGGATCGGTAGTCACAGCTCCGAAGCATACTTGAACACCGTTCAGGTTGCCCAGTGGACCCATCGCCCGCCACCCGCGACCAGCCGGTCGGTCGGTGAGCAATTCTGGCTATGCCGACTGCGCTTCGACCGCAGCCCGCATGCCCGCCGTGATCGCGGCGACATCCTCCGAGGTACTGATGAACGGCGGCATCGTGTAGATGAGGTTGCGGAAGGGACGCAGCCAGACGCCCGCGGCCACCGCGGCCGCGGTTGCCGTGCGCATGTCGACCGGGCCGTCGAGCTCGATGACGCCGATCGCGCCGAGCACCCTGACTTCGACAACCCCGCGCAGGTCACGAACCGGGGCGAGACCGGCGCTCAGCTCCGATTCGATCCGAGCGACCTCACCGCGCCAGTCGCGCTGCAGCAGCAGCTCCATCGACGCCACGGCGATGGCGCACGCCAGCGGGTTGCCCATGAAGGTCGGCCCGTGCATCAGACCGCCGTGTGCCGCGCTGAGGGTTTCCGCGATCCGCGCGGTACACAACGCCGCGGCCAAGGTGAGGTAGCCACCCGTCAGCGCCTTGCCGACGCAGAGCACATCGGGACTCACGCCCGCGTGGTCGGCGGCGAAAAGCGCTCCGGTGCGGCCGAATCCGGTAGCGATCTCGTCGAAGATCAGCAGCACGCCGTGTTCGTCGCACAGGCGGCGCAGGTCGGCGAGATAGCGCGGGTCGTGCCAGCGCATGCCCCCCGCACCCTGGACCACCGGCTCGACGATGACCGCCGCGAGCTCGTCGGCGTGCGCGGCCAGCGCACGGTCGAGTTCGGCCACATAGCCGGGTTCGTAGTCGCGGGGTGGCGCCGGCACGAAGACGTGCTCGACCAGCACGTCGGTCCACAGCGAGTGCATGCCGCCGTCCGGGTCGCACACACCCATCGGCGTGAACGTGTCACCGTGATAGCCGCCGCGCCAGGTGAGCAGCCGCCGCTTGGCGGGCAGCCCGAGCGCGCGCCAGTACTGCAGGCACATCTTCACCGCGACCTCGATGGACACCGATCCCGAGTCGCACAGGAACACCTTGTCCAGGCCGTCGGGGGTGTGCTCGACGAGCAGTTCGGACAGCCGAGCCGCGGGCTCGTGAGTGAGTCCACCGAACATCACATGACTCATCCGTTGCGACTGGGCAACCAGTGCCGCATCCAGCACCGGGTGCCGGTAGCCGTGGATCGCGGCCCACCAGGAGCTCATGCCGTCGACGAGTTCACGCCCGTCGGACAGGGTCAGCCGGGTCCCGGACGCACCCGCAACCACGAGCAACTCGGTCGTCGCAGGGAAACCACCATAGGGATGCCAAACATGCTCGGCATCGATGGCGGCGATCTCGTCGGGGGTCATTGCCACAGGAATCCTCGCGGTCGTGCGACTGCCCCGGCCTCCCCGGAGCTGGCTTGAACGGCGTTCAAGTTACCACTGGAGCTGCGTAAGCACGACCTCGCCTTTGCGGCCGAGGCCGATATCGCCCGACAGCGCTTGCCCCACCCGTCAGCGCGCCGGCGAGGGAACGCACTGGCTCAACCACAGAGGAAACCGACTCCGGCATCGACCTGTGAGCAATTGCTCAGCCGCGGCGCTGACGGTGCGACATATGACTGCCCCGACGCGATACCCGATTCCGGGTTTGCGACATAGAGCCGGAGCAGCCCCGGCAGCCCCGCCGATCGGCGGCATCATCGCCGGCTCGCCGATCAGCAATGCGCAGCGAATCCCGAAGGCAAATCACCAATTCCGCCGCGACACGACGGCCCGCTTGATAAAGTGTCACCAAATAGCGGCACGTTAGATGACGGCATGGCGACACAGTGTCCGATCCTGCCAACCCATCAGAATTCGTGGTGAGCAATGCAGGTGACGCTGACAACCTCCGACACCCGGCCTCCGGAATGGGACTCGCTCGCGGCTTCGACCGCGGATTTCGAGGTGTCGTCGCGATGGCTGGAGACCATGGCTCCATTGCTGCCCGGCGAGCCGCGGTGGCTGATCGCCCATGCGGGTGGCCGGGCACAGATCGGGCTGCACCTCCGGTTCGCGAGAACCCCTCCAGCGGAGCCGCGTTATGACATCGCGGCGATACTGCGCGGCGATATCCCCTCGCTGGACCAGCGCCCGATTCTCCTGTCCAAGACCCCCGGCGTCGAGTCGCTGTATCCAGCCGTGTTGGCGGTGCTACCCGGATACACCTGTATCCCTGCCGGGCCCGGAGCGACCGACCCAGCCCTACTGGCGGCGACCTTGCGAGCCACAGACGCCTGGGCAAGGCAGCAGGGTGCTCGATCGGTGTCGTTTCTCTACGTTCCCGAGCGGGAGAAAATCCTGCGACGCGCCCTGGAAGAGTTCGGTGCGCGGCCAGTTCAGTTGTTTCCGACCTGCGTCATGCCAGTGACTTTCGACAGTATGGACGAATACCTGATGCGGCTGGGCAGAAGTCGGCGCGCCGGATTGCGTCGGTTGCTGCGGTGGGTGGACGAGACCGGAATGACGCTCGGTGAGCAGGACCTGAGCGAGGTTCGCGAGGAAGTCCTGGAGCTACGCATGAGCTTGCTGCGCAGATACCACCATTCGGCTGACGACCAGGACGCCCAGCTAGCGACTATCGACCGAATCGTCCGCAACTACCCGCCCGAGGATCGCGCACTGACCACTCTTCGTCGTGGCGACCAGATCATCGGTTTCACCCTGGGGCTGCGGCACGGTGACATGTTGCGTGGGCTCTGGTCCGGGCAATTGCCCGAGGCGCGCGGCGCCTACTTCCTGCTGGTGTTCTACGGCGAGGTCGAGGCCGCGCTACGGCGCGGGCTGACCAGCATCAACTACGGCACGCTGCAGTGGCAGGAGAAGACCTCGTTCGGTTGCAGGCTGGAGCAGTTGGTCGGCCACACATGGTCGCTGTGATCCGGGTCGGCGACAGCCGACTATTCCTTGCGGGACAGGCAGTCTCACTACTCGGCGATGGTCTGGCCATTCTGGCGATCCCGCTGCTGGTGCTGGACCTGACGCACAATCCAGCGGCGGCGGCACTTGCCTCGGTGCCGCGCGCGGTCGGCTACCTGGTAGCGGGACTGCCCGCAGGCCCGTTGATCGACCGCACCAACCCCTGGCATGTTCTGATAGCCGCCGACGTGGTGCGGGTGGCGATCTTCGCCACGCTGTTCGGACTGTCGGTCAGCGCGACCGCCTCGGTCGGCGTCATCCTCGCCCTCGCATTGGCATCGGGCGTTGCCGGAGTGTTCTTCGAGACCGCACTATCGGTCGCGGTACGCGACCGCTATCGAGATCGAGAACTCTTACGCGCCAACTCTTTTCTCGAAACCGCGAGTCAATCGTCGATCCTGCTCGGACCGATGATGGTCGGGCTGCTCGCTGTCAGCGTCGGATTGGGATCCGCGCTGCTGGTGAACGCCGCCACGTTCGTGGTGTCGCTGGCGACGCTGTGGACGACCTCCCGGCGCGCGACCCCCGAGCGCGAAACCGACGACGCCGCTCCTTGGCGTCAGCTCGGGGCCGAGTTCCGCGAGGGTCTGCGCTACCTCGCCACCTCCTCGGTCCTGGTCTGGCTTGCGGCGTTGGCCGTCATCTCGAACCTCTGTTTGGGGGCCGCCACGCTCCTGGTGTTCTTCGCGCGTGACTACCTCGGCGCGTCGACGTGGCTGGTCGGTTCGGCAGCCGCGGGCGGTGGTCTCGGTGGGGTCCTCGGCGCGGCCACCGCACCCGCCGTCATCGCCAGGTTCCGTCCGGTTCCGTTGTGCGCGACGGCGACCTTGCTGACCGGTATCGCGTTGGCCTCGGCAAGTGTGGCGGCCAATATCTGGTGGCTCACTGTGAGCAACGCCGTGTTGGTCTGGGCCGATGTGCTCGCCAGCATTGTGGTCCGGACGCTGCGGCAGCGCATAGTGCCACGGGAGCTCCTCGGCCGGGTCACCGGCGCGGTGCGATGGGTTGTGCTGGCGACGACTCCGATGGGGGCCGCCGTCGCGGGGCTGCTCACGCGGCTCGCCGACAACGATCCCCGCCCTGCCTTCCTTGTCGCCGGGGCAGTTCTGGGGGTGTCCACTCCGGTCATCTGGGCCATCGGACTGCGCGACCACCGCAACACTCCGATGCTCCACCGAAGCGAAAGTGTGCTCACCAGATGACGACACATGTCGAAAGAAGGCCCCTGTGACAGCTATGGCACGTGCATCTGAGCAGCTCGAGCACACAATCAATACCCGGCAGCTCACCATGATCGGAATCGGCGGTGTCATCGGCGCCGGATTGTTCGTGGGTAGCGGCAAGGCGATCTCGTCGGCGGGGCCGGGCATCGTGTTCGTGTATCTGGGCACCGGTCTGGTCGTCATCCTGGTAATGCGGATGCTCGCCGAACTGGCGACGGCCAGTCCAGAATCCGGATCGTTCTCGACATACGCAACGCGGGAACTCGGTTCATGGGCAGGGCTCGCGGTGGGGTGGTTGTACGCCTATCACTGGTGTGTCACCGTCGCATTCGAGGCGATAGCCGGGGCCGCGATCGCAAGTCATCTCATTCCCGCAGTTCCGACCTGGCTATGGGCGCTGGGGTTCATGGCCGTCCTGACGTGGGTGAATCTGGCGGCGGTCACCTCGTTCGCCCGATTCGAGTTCTGGTTCGCCATGATCAAGGTCGCCGCGATCGTCGGATTCATGTCCATCGGCGTCGCGGCCATCGGCGGCTTACTTCCACACGTGGACTCCCCCGGTGCCGCCAATTGGGTCGACCACGGCGGACTCTTCCCCCATGGGTTCGGCCCGCTGCTGCCCGCCGCGCTGACAGTCTTCTTCTCCTACTTCGGAACCGAGCTCGTGACGATTGCCGCGGGTGAGGCCAGGGATCCGGTCATCGCGGTGCGCCGAAGCATGCGCAGCGTCGGATGGCGAATCCTCGTGTTCTACGTGGGCTCGATCCTGGTTGTCATCACGTTGATGCCCTCGAATGCCGTCGAGATCACAAAGAGTCCGTACGCCGCGGTATTGAACCTGTTGCATATCCCGGGCGCTACGACCGTCATGAATCTGGTCGTGCTCACTGCGGTGTTGTCGTGCCTGAACTCTGGGATCTACTCCTCGTCCCGGATGCTTTTCTCGCTGTCGCAGCGAGGCGAAGCACCGCGTGCCTTCGGGCGTGTCACCGGAAGGCGAGTACCGGCCAACGCGGTCCTGGGCGCCTCCAGTGCCGGCTTCCTCGCCGTCGTCGCGAACTACTTCCTGCCCACTGGAGCCGTGTTCACGTTTCTGCTCAGCTCTTCGGGCGCTGTGGCCATCGTTGTCTACCTTTGCATCTGCGCAACCCAGATCGTCGGACGCCGCAGGAAGTCTCCGGCACAGAATGCCGCGCTGCCGGTCAAACTGTGGGGCTTTCCCTACGTATCGTATTCAGTGACGGCGATATTGCTGACCATCGTCGGTGCGATGGCATTCTCACCCACGTCTTGGACCCCGCTCGCGCTCACGATGATTGTCACGAGTGCCGCCGTGAGTGCCGGCGTCGTGCATCAGAAGATGCAATCGGCGACACCACCTCCCGACGCCGTACTGGTCGAAGCCGACTCGCTCGAGGACTGACCAGGCGAACAGGTGATTCGGTCGCCTCCCGCGAGTGCCGACGCGCCTTCCTCGGCGGACTCGCCCACATCGCCAGGCGGGTGCGTGACGAGCGTTGCTGGGTGAAAACCAATCCCGACCAGCACTGACACGCGCGGCCGCAACCACCCACATGGACGGTTGCCTGGGGGCCGCTAGTGTCGTTGACATGGCTCAGCCCGACGCAGCGCCCGGTGACGTGACACCACTCGGTGTTTGGCCCGGCACCGCCTACCCTCTGGGCGCTACCTACGATGGTGCAGGCACCAATTTTTCGGTGTTCTCCGAGGTCGCCGATGCCGTAGAACTGAGCCTGATCGCCAGGGACGGCACCGAGACCAGGATCCCGTTGGAAGAGGTCGACACCTACGTCTGGCACGCGTACCTACCGACGATCGGGCCGGGACAGCGCTACGGCTTCCGAGTGCACGGGCGTTACGACCCCGATCGCGGATTACGCTGCGATCCCAGCAAATTGCTGCTCGATCCCTACGGGAAAGCTTTCGACGGCGACTTCGACAACGATCCGTCGCTCTACACCCACGGCCTGGATTCGCTGGGGCACACCATGACCGGCGTGGTGATCAACCCGTTCTTCGACTGGGGCTCCGATCGCAGGCCGAATCGGCCCTATCACGAGACGGTGCTCTACGAGGCGCATGTCAAGGGCATGACGATGACGCACCCCGACATTCCCGAGGAGTTGCGCGGCACCTACGCGGGCATCGCACACCCGGCGATCGTCGGATATCTGAAAAGCCTCGGCATCACCGCTATCGAACTGATGCCGGTGCACCAATTCCTGCACGACCGTGTCCTACTGGATCAGGGCCTGCGAAATTATTGGGGCTACAACAGTTTCGGCTATCTGGCCCCGCACAACGAGTACGCCGCGAGCCCGCGTGGCGGCGCCGCGGTCACCGAGTTCAAGGCGATGGTGCGCGCCCTGCACGCGGAGGGTATCGAGGTGATCCTCGACGTCGTCTACAACCACACCGGTGAGGGCAATCACCTCGGACCGACCCTCGCCTTCCGCGGTATCGACAACGCCGCCTACTACCGCCTCATCGACGACGACCCGTCGCGTTACATGGACTACACCGGCACCGGCAACAGCCTCAACGTGCGCCACCCGCACACCCTGCAGCTGATCATGGACTCGCTGCGCTACTGGATCCTGGACATGCACGTCGACGGCTTCCGCTTCGATCTGGCTGCCACGCTGGCCCGCGAACTGCACGACGTGGACCGGCTATCCACGTTTTTCGATCTAGTGCAACAGGATCCGGTGGTCAGTCAGGTGAAGCTGATCGCGGAACCGTGGGATGTCGGCGAAGGCGGCTATCAGGTCGGCAACTTCCCCGGCTTGTGGACCGAGTGGAACGGCAAGTACCGCGACACCGTCCGCGACTATTGGCGCGGCGAGCCCGCGACCCTCGGCGAGTTCGCCTCCCGGCTCACCGGCTCCTCGGACTTGTACGAGGACACCGGCCGCAGACCGAGCGCAAGCATCAACTTCATCACCGCGCACGACGGGTTCACGCTACGAGATCTGGTGTCCTACAACGAGAAACACAACGAGGCCAACGGCGAGGGCAACCGCGACGGCGAAAGCTGGAACCGATCCTGGAACTGTGGGGTGGAGGGCCCCACCGACGACCCGGATATCCTCGCCCTGCGCGCCAAGCAAAGCCGTAACCTGCTGGCCACGCTGGTGCTCAGCCAGGGGACGCCGATGCTCTCACACGGCGACGAAATCGGGCGGACGCAAGGGGGGAACAACAATGTGTATTGCCAGGACTCACCGCTCGCCTGGATGGACTGGTCACTGATGCAGACGAATTCGGACCTGCTCGACTTCACGCGCGCGGTGATCGCGCTGCGCACCGAGCACCCCATCTTCCGCCGCCGTCGCTTCCTGAAGGGCAGGCCGATCCGGTCCAAGGAGCATGCCCGCGACATCGCGTGGCTCACCCCGGCGGGCGAGCAGATGACGCCTGCGGACTGGGACAGCGGATTCGGCAAGTCACTGACGGTGTATCTCAACGGACGCGGCATTCCCGAGCCCGGCCCGCGTGGCGAACACATCACCGACGATTCGTTCCTGCTGTGCTTCAACGCGCACGATTCCGCCCTCGATTTCGCCCTGCCCGGTACCGATTACGGTCCGGAGTGGTCGGTCGCGCTCGACTGTTCGATACCCGACGGCCGCTCCGAAACCATCTATCCGGCGGCCGCGACCGTCACCCTCCCCGCCCGGTGCCTGCTCGTCCTCCGTTGCACCGCATGACCGAAACGCCCATGACCGAGACGCAGAAACACTTCACCGATCCCATTCTCCGTGGCCGCCGACCGGCCAGGCAGACCACGGTCCGCAGCACCTACCGACTCCAGCTGCGACCCGATGCGCTGACTTTTACCGAGGCCCGCTCGATCGCGGAATATCTACAGCAGCTGGGTATCTCGCACCTGTACCTCTCGCCGATCCTGACCGCGGCGCACGGCTCGACGCACGGCTACGACGTCACCGATCCCACCACCGTGTCGGCGGCGCTCGGTGGCCCGGCGGGCCTCAAGGCACTCGCCGACGAGGTACGCAGCCGCGGTATGGGTCTGATCGTGGACCTGGTGCCCAACCACGTCGGTGTCGCCGACCCACAGCAGAACCCGTGGTGGTGGGACGTGCTGCGCAACGGACGCGAATCGAAGTTCGCGCACTTCTTCGACATCGACTGGAGCCCGGCCAACGGCGCGGGCGGGCGGCTGGCGCTGCCGGTGTTGCAAAGCGAAAACGATCCGGCGGCTCTGACTGTCGACCGGTCCGGTTCGGAACCGATGCTGGCTCTGCACGACCTGCGTTTTCCCATCGCGGCGGGCACCGACGGCGATAACGCGCTGCGCATCCACGACAAACAGCACTATCGGCTGGTCAGCTGGAAGGCCGGACTGTGCACCTACCGCCGGTTCTTCGCCGTCAGCAGCCTGGCCTCGTTGCGCCAGGAAGATCCCGAGGTCTTCGATATCACCCATCGCGAACTCGCCGCCTGGTGCGAGCACGATCTCATCGATGGCGTCCGGGTCGACCATCCGGACGGATTGTCCTATCCCGCCGCCTATCTGACGAAGCTGCGCAGGCTGATCGGACCGCATCGGCTGCTACTGGTGGAGAAGATCCTGGCCAACCGCGAGCCGCTCGACGCGACGCTGCCGATCGACGGCACCACCGGCTACGACGCACTCGCCGATATCGGCGGTGTGCTCGTCGACCCGGACGGTGAGCCCGCACTCACCGAACTGTCGCGGCATATCGCCGGGCACGGCAGCGACCGGGCCTGGATCGGCGAGACCGAGCACCGGATCAAACGCGCGGTCGCGGAAAGCATTCTGGCCCCGGAGGTTCGGCGGTTGGTGGCCGCCGTCAAGCGCGACGCGCGAGCGGGAAGCTTCGACACCATGGCGCTGACCAACGCGACCATCGAGGTGCTGGCGTTCATGCCGGTGTATCGGGTCGACTACGCGCCGCTGGCCGGGATGACCGGCGCGGTGGTCGCCGAAGTCGAAAAGCGCAACACCGAGCTCACCGCACCATTGAATATCCTGGTGTCCGCCTTGGCCGTGGAAGGCGAAGCCAGCGTGCGGTTCAGTCAGGTCTGCGGCGCGCTGACCGCCAAATCCGTCGAGGACACCATGTTCTATCAGGCGGCCCGACTGGTCTCCTTGCAAGAGGTGGGTGGCAATCCGGCTCGATTCGGCCACTCGCTCAACGAGTTCCACCTGTCCAACAGCGAACGGGCGCAACGCTGGCCTGCCACCATGACCACGCTGTCCACCCACGACACCAAACGTGGTGAGGACGTGCGGGCTCGGATCGGGGTGCTGTCGCAGGTCGCCGAGACCTGGGCGCAGTCGGTCGAGTCGTGGGTGGAGCAGAAGCCAGGTCCCGACGGCGCGACGACCCTGTTCCTGCTGCAGAACATGTTCGGTGTGTGGCCCGCCGACGGCCGCCCGGCCTCTTCGGTGTCGGGCCTGCGCGAACGACTGCACAGGTTCGCGGAGAAGTCGATTCGCGAAGCGGGCGTGCACACCTCGTGGGAGGAGCCGGATGCCGAGTTCGAGGCATCGGTGCACGGCTGGCTGGATGCGGTGATCGACGGCCCGGTCGGCTCCGAAATCGGCGACCTGGTACACGAGCTCGCGCCACACGCCTGGTCGGATTCGTTGTCGCAGAAGCTGCTGCAGCTGTGCGGGCCCGGTATCCCGGACATCTACCAGGGCTGTGAGCTGTGGGAAGACACCCTGGTCGACCCGGACAACCGGCGGCCGGTGGACTTCGCGGCACGCGCCGGGCTATTGCAATCGCTCACCGGCACACCGGCATTGAACACCAACGGGGCGGCAAAGATGTGGATCGTCGCCTACGCGCTGTGGCTGCGCAGGGAGCGGCCGGACTGCTTCGTCGGCGGCACCTACCTGCCGCTGTTCGCCACCGGCGACCACGCGAGCAGGCTGGTGAGCTATGCCCGTGGCCGGACGGGCGAGGCACCCGAGGTCATCGTGGCCACCACCCGGCACAGCATCGGTCTCGCCGAAACCGGGTGGGGCGACACTACGCTCGAATTGCCGCAGGGCAGCTGGACCGACCGGTTAACCGGCCACACTTTCCAAGGCCGGGCTCGACTGGAAAAGCTCTTCGCCCGGCTGCCTGTCGCCCTGCTCGTGCGCTAGCAGGGTGGACACCCCACCGGTCTGCTCGACCAGGTCCGCCGGGAACATGCCGCCGAGGTCCGCGCGCCAGCGCCGCAGATTCACCGGACGGTAGTGCGGCTCACTCTTGGCGCTGGAGGCTATCCGGACGCACTGGTCGATCGGGGTGGCCAGCCGCCGCCAGGAATCCCAATGGAAGCGCCGGTTTCGTGGGTTGCGCAGCGTCCGAAGCACATTGAGGATGCGGTAGCCCATGCCGAGGGACTTGTGCAGTGCCAGGTGCTTGGCGCCCTCGGCGTGGCAGCGCTTCGACAGCCCCGCCAACCGCTCCCGGTCGAAGGCGAGCCCGACCGATTCAGCCTCGGTCACCATCCACTGCAGGGTGATGTCGGACAGGCCGCACTCTTTGTAGCCGCCGCCGATATCGCTGTGCACGCCCTCGAACCAGACCTGCTTCACCCGATCGAAGTGCTCGCGGTACTTCACGTTCGGCTCGATCGGCACCTCCCAGAGGCACGGCTCGAAGTTGCGGCGCCGCTCATCGATCGCCAGCGCCTGGCGCGCGCAGTGCACGTTGGACGAGAGCTTGACATCGTGGAATTTGTGCCGCAGCGAGGTCAGGCCCGGCACGCCGAGCGCGCCGACCGTGTCGAACACACCGAGGAAGTCGATCGTGGCGGGGTACCTGCAGTGCTTGTCGCGGAAGTCGATCCATTCCTGCGGCTCCGACGGATCCGGCTGCCGCGGCGTCGGCTGCGGTGCGGCGGAGCGATGAATGCGCAACGCCTGCGGGTATTGGCCGTCGATCATCGACTCCGGTGTCATGATCCCGATACGGCCGATCAACCCGGCGAGGCTGCGGGCGGTGAAGGCGCCGCGACTGAAGCCGAAGATGTAGATTTCGTCGCCGGGTTCCCAGTTCAGCGCCAGATGCCAGTACGCGGACGACAGGTTCGCCTCGAGCCCGAGCCCGAATGCGCCGCCCATCAGCCGGTCGGCGAGGAACCCGCGCGCACCCGGCCCCGACACGTAGCTCACCCACTGCTGGATCGGCTCTCCGGTGGGTCCCGGAGCGTCGAATCTGATCGTCTGGGCGATTTTGATGATGTTGGATACCGTGCTGCTCGATTCGGCTTTCCAGGTGCCGTCGCAACAAACTACCAGGCGTTTCATGGGCAAATTCTCCCGCCGCATCCCCGTGTGAAACCTGCGTACTGGACTACTCGAATCATCGGGGTTCGAGCACGGGTTGTTAATGAAAACAATGCATTTCAGTGGGCGAATACCCTGAAGTCTCAATGGGGATAGGCCCTGGAAAAACAAAAGCCCCGGCGCACCGGGGCTTCGTCGTGTCGTGTCGACCTCACAGCCAGGTAGGGTCGCCGAACACCGCGCCCATGTCGTCGACCTCCGGTGAGGAGGCGATCACGTAGGTGAATTGCCGGATGGCGACCGGTCCGGTGCAGGTATTGACCTTGAGGTGGAAGTCCCGAACCACTGTCTGAATAAGCTTCCCGGGAATCATGTCCTTCTCGGCCACCGGTACCTCGGCGACCTCACCTGGCGTGAGGTTCAATGTCACCACCGGGTTCGGATTGAGGAGCCAGGGCGTAAGTTCGTCGGCCTCCGGGTCATACCCGAAGATGATATCGGGGGTCCCACCGAGCGTGCCCGCACCGACGGTCACCGCGCAACCGACGTGATATCCGACCCTCAGCTTACCGCCTCCCCCGTCGACCTTGCCGTAGGCAATGCCACTGACCAGGGCCTCCCTGGTGGTGCCCACCATGTTCAACGGCGCGATGCGGTTGATCGTCTCGTCCCTGTTGCCCACCATCAGATCGCCGCCCAGCGGCGATGCGTAGGTCACCTCATGCGGCGGCATGGCGACGATTTCGGCTTCGGCTCGGGGCGCGGACGTCACCGACGAAAGAGCGGCCATACATGCTCCGACGAGCGCCGAAGCTACCTTCGTCACATTCGATGGCATGACCGAGATTCTAGTAGCGCACCGCTATAACGGCGGGTTAGGACACGGCTCGTGCGGCGATTGGTTCCAGCAGCTATCGCTTGTGCGCCAACACCGCGAACATGGTCACCGACAGGTGGTAGTCACCCACGGCGATGCCCGCATCCAGTTCGGCCCGGAATTGATCATGTTGTGCGGCAGTGATCGCCCCCGCCGCGACAGCCCGCGCCGTCATTTCACCGTAGAGCGGCAGTGCCGATCCCGGGTCCCAGATGACCGCCTCCGAGCCCATGTCGTCGATCTCGAAATCCGCCGCGACCAGCAGACCACGCAGCCGGCGGCCGGACGCCGGATTAGGGGTGTTCGCCAGCAGCGTCTCGGACATCGCCTGCACGACCGCAGGGTCGCCGGGATGGGTGATCGCGGTGTGCCAGTCACTGTCGATGAGCAGCACCCGGCCACCGGGGCGCAGCACCCTGGCTATCTCGGCGGTCGCGGCGGCCGGGTCGTCGAGATGCTGATACACGCGCTCACAGCGGATCGCGTCGAAATGGCCGTCGGGGAAGGGCAATTGGTAGACCGAGCCGCCGAGATACCGCGCCCTCGACCCTGCAGCCTCGGCGCGCTGCTCGGCGATGACAACCATCGCGGGATTCGGATCGATGCCGACCGCCTCGCCTTCCGTGCCGACGCGCTCGGCGAACGCCTCGACTTCCGAACCGGTGCCCGATCCGATGTCGAGGACGCGCTCCCCCGCCGTGACCGCGAGCGCTTCGTGCGCCCAGCACCGCATCCGCTGGATGCCGGGTAGACGAGCCTGTACATCGAGAATGGCCACGAGGGTGTCGATCTGTCCGGAATCGACATGCTCGGCGTGAAAGGACGGCCCTATGTCGGGCGTATCACCATGTGCCATACGCCGACCGTACCTGCGCCGCGACATCGAGTGGCGCAGGCCGACCATGCGCCGACCGAAACGAGGGCACGCCGACCGGATCCGTCCGCGTCGGCAAGTCGGGCTTTCGCGGATGGGCATATATCGCCGCGGACCGACCGTCTGCTGGACGGCTACGGTGAGCAGATGCTCCACGGACGAGAAGCCGAACAAGCACTCATCGATCGGCTGCTGCAGGGAGCCAGGGAGGGTCGCAGCGGCGCACTCGTTATTCGCGGCGAGCCCGGAATCGGGAAGACCGCGCTGCTGGACTATGCGGCGACCCAGGGTATTCCGACGGTGCGCAGTGCCGGTGTCGAGTCGGAGGCGGAGCTGCCCTTCGCCGCGCTGCACCTGCTGGTACGACCGGGACTCGAGATGGTGGACATGCTGCCCGGCCCGCAGCGCGATGCGCTGCGCGGCGCGTTCGGCCTGACCCAGCACAATCCGGCCGACCGGATGCTGATCGGTCTCGCCGTGCTCTCACTGCTGGCCGAGGAAGCCGCCGATGGTCCACTGCTGTGCCTGATCGATGACGCGCACTGGCTCGACCGCGCAACAGCCGAGACACTGCTGTTCGCGGCCAGGCGACTGGATTCCGAGGGCGTCGTCATCATCTTCGCCACCCGGCCTGCGGACGACGATTTTCCCGCGCCCGGTCTCGCGGAGCTGACCGTCACGGGATTGCGGCAGGACGCGGCGGCGGCGCTGGTGGACAGCCACACCGCCGATCTGGCTCCCGCGCTGCGCTATCGACTGCTGACCGAGGCGGCGGGCAACCCGCTCGCACTGTTGGAATTACCCGCGGTGCTGGCGGTCGAGGCGACCGGCTCGACGAGCACAGGGCCCAACCCGTTGCCGCTGACACAGCGCCTGCAGGTGGCCTTCCATGGCCAGGTCAGCAGACTGCCCGCTCCGACACGGACGCTGCTGCTCGTCGCCGCCGCGGCAGGCACCGATGACCTCGGCACAGTGTTGCGCGCCGCGGCAGCCCTCGGACCGCAGCTGTCGGATCTGCAACCCGCCGAATACGCCGGTCACCTGCACAGCAATGGTCGAACGCTGGTCTTCCGCCATCCACTGCTGCGGTCAGCGGTCTACCAGGGCGCACCGCTGGCGCAGCGCCTCGCTGTGCACACCGCGCTCGCCGAGGCGTTGCACGATCCCTCGGACGCGGACCTACGCGCCTGGCATTTGGCCGCCGCGGCAACAGGTCCCGATGAATCGACCGCTACCGCACTCGAGGAGACCGCCGACCGTGCGCGGCGGCGCAGCGGCTTCTCCGGCGCCGTCACCGCCTACGAGCGTGCGGCCGGCTTGAGCACCGACGCGAAAGCCCGCGTCCGGCGACTGGTCTCGGCTGCCGAAACCGCTAGCGAGGCAGGTCAATTGGACCGGGCCCGCACGCTCGCCGAACGCGCGGCAGGCCAGAACAGCGACCCGTTGCTCGACGCGCGCCTGGATCTGGTGCGAGCGGCCGCGGAATTCGGTGCAGGCAAACCACTCTCGGCCCACCAGCTGCTGCTGGCAGGCGCGGACCTGGTGCGCGACAGCGAACCGGTGCAGGCGGCCCGCATCCTGGCGCAGGCGGTGCACACGGCCTGGTATCTCGGCGCACCGGAATTGGCGGATGTTGCCGCGCGGCTGACCGCGCTGGCGTTGCCCGAGTCGGATTCGATGACGCCGATCGCTCGCTACACGGTCGCCGCCATCGAGGGCCGCTACACCGTCGACCTGCGCGAGACGGCCGCCACAGCTCGCCGCAACGGCGCCGACAGCCCGCGCGACCTGGTCCAGATGTGCGGCGCGGGCCTGGTCGTCGGTCAGGATGAGCAGGTCGCGGAGCTGGCGCAGAACCTCATCGCCGAATGCCGTGACCAGGGTCGCATCGCCCTGCTGCCGACGCTGCTGTTCTTCCGCGGCGAGGCCGAGGTGTTCCTCGGCAGGCCGCACGAGGGCCGGATCGCCGCGACCGAGGGACTGCGGATCGCCGAGGATATCGGACAGGACCATTGGATCAGCCAACTCAGTAGCTACCTCGCCTACCTGGCCGCGTTCGAAGGGCGTGAGCAGGACTGCCGGGCTCTGGTCGCACGCGCGCTGGCCGAGCAACTCGGCGGCGCCGCGGCGCCCGGCGCACCGTGGACGAATTCGGCACTCGGTCTCCTCGAGCTCGGCCAGGGCAAGGTCGAGACAGCGCTGGCGCGGCTGGAGCTGCTGACCGTCGAACCCGCCCGCCACCATGTCGCCGGGATGCGCGCCCTGCCGGATCTGATCGAGGCTGCGGTTCGGCTGGGCAGTCCGGAGCGGGCCGGAGACGCCATGGAACGGCTGCAGTCGTGGGCCGCGGGCGCGCGGCAGGATTGGATCGCCGCGCTCGCCCACCGCTGCCAGGCACTGATCGGTCCGGAAACCCAGGTGGAGGACCACTTTCAAGCCGCGCTCGCCCTCGGCGGCAGGCCGTTCGAGCAAGCGCGTACCCAGCTGTTGTTCGGCGAATGGTTACGCCGCAACCGCCGCAAGGTCGAGGCACGCAACCACTTGTCGCCTGCGTTGGAAGTCTTCGAACGACTCGACGCCGCACCGTGGGCCGAGCGCGCTCGCACCGAACTCGCTGCGCTCGGCGTCGGCACCGCGGCACGGCCGGCGACCGGGGTGCTCGCCAGGCTGACCCCGCAGGAACTGCAGATCGTGCGGCTCGCAGCACAGGGCATGTCCAACCGCGATATCGCAGCGCAGTTGTTCCTCAGCCCGCGGACCGTGGGGCATCACCTGTACAAGGCGTATCCGAAGCTGGGTGTGTTGTCGCGAGGCGAGCTGGCCGAGCTACCACTCGACGCGGATTGACCGACGCCGCCGGGCCGGAAACGGTCGACGATCGCGAGGGTGGCCGTCGAAGGGCTCGCCGATGGAACCCCGAGGTGATCGACGACAGTCGGACCCGCGGGGCCGGAGGTAGTCCGTGGACGGTCAGCGTGCGGCGAGGATCCGGTCCGCGCGGCGCGCCGAGTCCGACCGGCGCCTACCGGCCTGTCCGATGATCCACCGGGCTCCGGCCACCGCTGCGGCCACGAGCACCGCGATCTGCGGCGAGCCGGTGCCGAGCACCAGAATCAGGCAGGTCACCAGCCCGGCGGCGAGCGCCTCGAGCTTGTACGTCGGCCACGCGGTGCCCGCGATATCGACGGTGGAGGGGTGAACCGTTGCCATGTGGTCAGGATATACGGATAACGAAGTTCGGTCCACCGAACATTTCCGAACATATCCAGGGCGGGAACAGCGGGCGACGCTGTCGCGTTGCCCGGAATATGCCACTCACGGGAGAATATGCACCGAGCACATCCGACTGGGCACGCAAGCAAGCGGAAAAGTACGAGAGTTCCGGCGGCACCGACGGCACCTCACTGCAGGGCAAGCCGGTAATCCTGCTCACCACGCGGGGCGCGAAGACCGGCTTGCTGCGCAAGACGCCGCTGATGCGGGTCGAACACGACGGGGAATACGCGGTTGTCGCCTCGCTGGGCGGCGCACCGAAGAACCCCGTCTGGTACCACAACATCAAGGCCGATCCGCACGTCGAGCTGCGCGATGGCACCGTGACGAAGGACTACATCGCCAGCGAGGTCTTCGGCGACGAGAAGGCCCGATGGTGGGAGCGAGCCGTCGCGGTCTGGCCGGACTACGCGAACTACCAGACCAAAACCGATCGTCAGATCCCGGTCTTCGTCCTCACCCCGCAGTAATCCGCCACTGCACACCACATGCCCACCCGCCGCGTCGGGCCTGCGCGGCGGGTGGCAGCATAATTCGGGTGTCCAATCCGCTTGATGTTCTCGACGAACTGTCCGCTTCCCGTCCCGCGCTGAGCGCGGATGAGATCGACGCCGCCGCCAAGCGCATTGCCGACATTATCGAGCCGACCCCGCTGCAGTTCAGTGCCCGGCTGTCGGTGCTGACCGGTGCCAAGGTCTACCTCAAACGCGAAGACTTCTCCGCCGTCCGCTCCTACAAGTTGCGTGGCGCCTACAACCTGATCGTGCAGCTCACCGCGGACGAGAAAGCCGCAGGCGTGGTCGCGGCCAGCGCAGGCAATCACGCCCAGGGCGTGGCCTTCGCCTGCAAGGCGATGGGTATCAGCGGCCGCATCTACGTTCCGACCACGACACCCAAACAGAAGCGCGACCGCATCCGAGTGCACGGCGGCAAGTTCGTAGAACTGATCGCCGTAGGGGAGACCTACGACGCCGCCGCCGCGGCCGCCGCCGCCGATGTCGAGCGCACCGGCGCGACCATGGTGCCGCCGTTCGACGATGTGCGTACCGCGGCCGGTCAGGGCACCATCGCCGCCGAAATCCTCGAGCAGCTCGGCACCTCGCCCGATCTGGTGGTGGTGCCGGTGGGCGGCGGCGGTTGCCTCGCAGGCATCGGTACCTACCTGCGCGACCGCTCACCGCAGACCGGCATTCTCGGCGTGGAACCGGCAGGCGCGGCCTCGATGACCGCGGCGCTGGTCGCGGGCGCACCGGTGACGCTGCCGGAGATCGATCCGTTCGTGGACGGCGCCGCCGTGCGCCGGATCGGTGATGTGCCCTTCGCGGCGGTCTCGAGCTTCGGCGGCCGGGTGGTGTCCCATGCCTCGTTGCCTTTACTTACCGCCACCGAATCTCCCGGTGGCGCAGGCTCTTTCCGCATCATGCAGGTGGACGAGGGCGCAATCTGCACCGCCATGCTCGACCTCTACCAGAACGAGGGCATCATCGCCGAGCCCGCGGGCGCGCTCGCGGTCACGGGGCTATCGGAGATCGCCGCCGAGCCCGGCTCTCCGGTACTGCCCGGCTCGACGGTGGTGTGCCTGATTTCCGGCGGCAATAACGACGTGTCCCGCTACGGCGAGATCATCGAGCGCTCGCTGGTACACCGCGGGCTGAAGCACTACTTCCTGGTCGACTTTCCGCAGGAGCCGGGCGCGCTGCGGCGCTTCCTGAACGAGGTGCTCGGGCCCGAGGACGACATCACCCTGTTCGAGTATGTCAAGCGCAACAACCGGGAAACCGGTGCCGCGCTGGTCGGTATCGAACTCGGTGCGCCGGACGGGTTGGCGCCGCTGCTGGAGCGTATCGCGCGGACTCCGATCCAGTGCGAACAGCTGGAGCCAGGTTCTCCGGCCTACCGCTATCTGACCTGACGTCATCGGACTCGTGCGCCGTCCCCCCTTTCGCGGGGCGGCGCACCTGCCCGTGCTGATCGCTAGGCCGCCTCGGGGGTCTCCACGACGGCGGCGGCTCGCCTGGTCGAGCGTAGTCCGGCCAGCACCATCGGCAGCAGCCAAGCCGCTGTCGATTGGTCGAAGGTCAACTGCCCCACCGAAAGCCGGTTGTGCACGAAGCCGACCGAAAGCCCGAGGCGCGGCTCGGCCCAGCCGAACGAGCCGCCGAGACCGATGTGACCGAGACCCGCGCGAGCACCGGGCATCGGCACCGAGTGGTAGCCGAGGTGCCAGAGCATCGGCGCGTAGAACAGCGCGTGGTCGAGCCGGTAGCTCTCGATCCGGCGCAACGCCATGATGGTCCGCGGCGACAGGTATCGACGACCGTCGACCGTTCCGTTGTTGGCCAGCGCCCCATACATGGTCGCCAATGCCGATGCGGTGCTCACCCCGTTGCCCGCGCCGAGTTCGGTGTTCAGGATAGGCGGATCCTCACCCTCCAGGATTGCTTCGACACCGGGCAGGAACAGACAGCGGGCAGCCGCGCCGAGTGCGCCCGGAATCCCATGGCTGAAACCTAATACCTTTGCGGTGAACGGGTTTCCGATCGGACGCAGCTGGTTGCCCGCGAGTGCGGCGTAGCTGGTCGACGCGGAGGCGGGCGGGCGGCCCAGATGAATGCCGTCGATGCCGAGCGGCTCGGCGACCTCGGTGCGGAACAGCTCCGCCATGCCCGCGCCGGTGATCGCGCGAGCCAGCCCGGCGAGCAGCCAACCGAAGGTGAGTGCGTGGTAGGCCGGAACACCGATCAGGTGGTCGGGTTTCGCGGCGGCGAGGCGTTCCTCCATCAGTTGGTGATCGAGGATTTCCAGGCCGGAGGCGATCGGACTCAGCGCGGACAAGCCCGCACGGTGGGTCATCACCTGACGGACGGTGATGGCTGCTTTACCGTTGGCGCCGAACTCCGGCCAGTACTCCGCCACCGGGGCGGCATAGTCGAGCAACCCGCGGTCGGCGAGGCGGTGGATCACCGTGGCGGTAATGCCCTTGGTCGCCGAGAAGATGATGGATCCGGTGTCTTTGGTCCACGGCGTGTTGCCCGCACTCCCGGTCCAGATCTCTACGAGCGGCGCACCACGCAGATACACCGTGAGCCCCGCGCCCGCGCCACGACGGTTTCCGAATGTCTTCGCGAAACGGCGTACCAGTGGTCCGAATTCAGCGGCAGCGCTGCCGCCCACCCCGGCAGGGAGTTCGCCCGACAGATCGAAGTCCCCGGATGCAGCCACGTTGCTCATTACTCAACGGTAATGGCGGCGGTCGCACTCGGCAACGGTCATTGTCTCGGACAGTTGACACCACGCGCTCCGAGCCGCGCGGAATGCGGCTGCCAGCCATCGGCTTCCGAAGCTTTCGAAACGGTAACATCGCAGGTCAACGAGGTTGATACGCCCACAAGCGGCCGCCGGTGATAACAATTTTCGTTCGGTTTCCTTCGGCGGCCCGGCTGGACCGCCGGCCGTCAGCGGATCCGCTCCGACTCGGCGACCTCATCGGCGGATACCACCACGAACGAGTGCCCGGGAACGACTGTCCCCGAATCGGCTTCGACAGGTTCGCCCCAGGCCAGCAACATCGTTCCGACAATCGGCACGGTGACCGGATCGGCGGACAGGTTACACGCCAGCCGCACCGTCCCTCGGTGCACGACGATCCAGCGAGCATCCTCGTCGTAGTCGACCGCTACCTGGGTCAGCCACGGGTCGGTGAGCTCGGCCCGCGCACGTCGCAGCGCGATCAGCGCGTGATAGCAGCCGAGCAGCCCGGCATGACGCGCGACCCCCAGCTCCGACCAGTCGAGTTTCGAGCGCAGAAACGTCTCCGGGTCCTGCGGGTCGGGCACATCGTCACTGTCCCAGCCATGCTCGGCGAACTCGGCCTTGCGGCCGGCGGCGGTGGCGGCCCCGATCACCGGATCGGTATGCGAGGTGAAGAACTGGAAGGGTGTGCGCGCACCCCACTCCTCCCCCATGAACAGCATCGGCGTGTAGGGCGAGAGCAGCACGAGAGCGGCCTTGATCGCCAGTTGCCCGTCGCTGAGGTTGACGCTCGGCCGGTCACCGAGCGCGCGGTTGCCGATCTGGTCGTGGGTGCAGGTGTAGGCCAGTAGGGCGCTCGCCGGGATCGCCCTGGTGTCCAGTGGACGGCCGTGGGTGCGGCCGCGGAAACTGGAATACGTTCCGGCATGGAAGAAGCCGTTGGTCAGGGTGTGCGCGAGGCAACCGAGCGTGCCGAAATCGGCATAGTAGCCCTGCCTTTCACCGGAGACCGCGGTGTGCACGGCATGGTGCAGATCGTCGTTCCACTGCCCGGTCAGCCCGTAGCCACCCGCACCCCGCGGGGTGATCAGCGTTGCGTCGTTGAGATCACTTTCCGCGATCAGGGCCAGCGGCCTGCGCAGGTGGGCGGCGAGGCGTTCGGTCTCGGTGGCCAGTTGAGCGAGCAGGTGGGTGGCGGTGCGGTCGACCAGCGCGTGCACCGCGTCCAGCCGCAGCGCATCGATGTGGAACTCGCGCAGCCAGCGCAGTGCGTTGTCGATGATGAAACGGCGCACCGTATCCGAGCCCGGCCCGTCCAGGTTGAGGCTCTGGCCCCAGGTATTGCGTCCCGTGGTCAGGTAGGGCCCGAAGCGCGGCAGGTAGTTACCGGAGGGGCCGAGGTGGTTGTAGACGACATCGAGTGCGACGGCCAATCCTCGTGCGTGACAGGCATTCACGAACCGCTGCAAACCGTCGGGACCACCGTAGGGTTCGGCCACCGCATACCAGAACACACCGTCGTAGCCCCAGTTGTGGGTGCCGTCGAAGGCGTTCACCGGCATCAGCTCGACCACCGTGACACCGAGTTCCACCAGGTGATCGAGACGTGCGATCGCCGCGTCGAACGTACCCGCCGGCGTGAACGCACCGACGTGCAGTTCGTAGTAGATCGCGCCAGCCAGCTGCCGCCCGGTCCAGCCGGAGTCGGTCCATACCGCCGGGTCGAGAACGTGCAGCGCCGAACACCCGTGCACGCCGTCGGGCTGTCGCGGCGAGCGCGGATCGGGCAGCACCGTCGGATCGTCATCGAGGAGGAACCCGTAGCGCGCCGCGGGCGCGGACGCCACCTCGGCTCGCCACCACCCGTCGGTCGACCTGGTCATCGGATGCACCGAACCGTCCACTTCGACCCGCACCCGCTCCAGACGCGGCGCCCACACCTCGAAGAAGGTCACCGCGCCAGCATCGCACGCCCGACCCCTCCCCACGCACCGACCGTGCGGGCATTCCGGACTGGCCCACGGCCCCCGACCAGCGCGGCGGGCATTCCGCGAGGGCCGAATCGCCCGTCTCCGCGTTCATCGCGCGACCTTCGGACACCCGCCCGGCTGTGGGACCCTGGCGCTTCCGAGGCGACACTGACACAGTGAAGGTGTGGGCATTTACAACGATCAGATAGTGCCGCGCATTGTCGACGTCGCCTGCGGCGCGAAGTTCCTCGATCCACAGCGCAAGCGGGTCTGCGCCGGACTGCACGGGCGGGTGGTGGAGATCGGCTTCGGGTCCGGGCTCAACGCGCCCTTCTATCCGGCGGCGGTCCAGTCGATCAGCGCGGTCGAACCGGCGGATCTCGGATGGAAGCTCGCTGCCGGACGCCTGGCCGAGACTGCCGTGCCGATCGAACGCGCCGGGTTGGACGGTCAATCGCTCCCCTTCGCCGACAACTCTTTCGACACCGCCCTCTCGACCTGGACGATGTGCACGATTCCAGACATCGCGACCGCGCTGGCCGAGGTGCGCAGGGTGCTCGTTCCCGGCGGCACCCTGCACTTCGTCGAACACGGCCTCGCGCCAGATCCGAAGGTGCAGGTCTGGCAGCACCGGCTCAACCCGATCCAGAAGGTCATCGCGGGCGGCTGTCACCTCGATCGCGATATTCGCGGGCTGGTCGAGACAGCGGGCTTCGGGATTCGCGATATCGCCATCTTCTACGAGCGGGGCCCCAAGTTCCTGACGGCACTCACCTTCGGTGTCGCGGTATCGCCCTGACCAACTCCACACATATTGGAACGATCTGTTCAAAATATGCTAGCGTTGCCGTCATGGCACGACCGAGGAGATTCGACGAGGAGCGGGCGGTGGACGCGGCGATGCGCGCGTTCTGGACCGCGGGCTACGAGGGCACCTCCACCCAAGACCTCTGCGAGGCAACAGGACTCGGGCGCAGCAGCATCTACAACACCTTCACGAGCAAGCACGAGCTGTTCGATCGAGCGCTACAGCGATACATGACCACCAAGAACGCGACCATTTTCCAGCTGCTCGACAGCGACGAGTCGGCCACCGCGAAGATTCGAGCCCTGTTCTGGCAGGTGATCGACGCACCCGAGGAAGAACCGACCGGCTGCCTGGTGGTCAATTCGACCGTCGAGCTGGCCCCACGCGATCACGCGGTGGCCGCTACGCTGCGCACCGACCAAGAGTTGCGATTGGCCGCACTGACCGCCGCCATCGACAGCGGCCAGCGTGCGGGTGATATCGAACGCGGCAGAGATGCGCGCGATCTCGCACACTTCGTGAACGCCACCATCGCCGGAATGCGCGTGGCGGCGCGCGGCGGAGCCGGACGGGATGCACTGGAAGCCATTGCCCGCACCGCGCTCAGCGCACTGTAAGGCCGGCAAGGCGGCATCGCGCCGCCTTTTCTTTCGAGTTCATTTTGAACTGATCAATCCAAAAAACGAGAGGTCTCCGATGCCGTTAGCCGTCTTCGTCCTGGGGTTGTCCATCTTCGCCCAGGGCACCTCGGAGCTGATGCTCGCCGGCCTGCTGCCCGAAATGGCCACCGATCTCGGCGTCACCATTCCGCGCGCAGGACTGCTGATTTCGGCATTCGCCCTCGGCATGCTGGTGGGCGCACCAGTGCTCGCGGTAGTCACCCTGCGCTGGCCACGCCGCGATGCGCTGCTCGGCTTTCTGGCCGTCTTCGTCGCCGCCCACATCGTCGGCGCATCGACCTCGGACTACTGGGTGCTGTTCGCGACCAGAGTGGTAAGCGCCTTCGTCTACGCCGGGTTCTGGGCGTTGGCGGCGACCACCGCGGTGAGTCTGGTCCCGGAGAACGCACGCGGCAAGGCGATGAGCATTGTCGCGGGCGGACTCACCATCGCCACCATCGTGGGGCTGCCCGCGGGCACCGTCATCGGCCAGCACTTCGGCTGGCGCGCGGCATTCTGGGTGGTCGCCGCGCTGTCGGCACTCTCGGCGATCGGCGTGCTGGTGAAGATTCCCGGCGGTAGGCCGACCCGGGTGCCGCAATTACGCAATGAACTGCGCACCATGACCAACCCGCGACTGTGGCTGTCCTACACGACCACCGCGCTGTCCACCGGGTCGATCTTCGTGACCTTCTCCTACCTCGGCGCCATGCTCGCGGACACCACCGGAATCTCCGAAACCTGGATTCCCGTGGTACTCGCGCTCTACGGCCTCGGCAGCCTGATCGGCATCAGCATCGGCGGCCGCACCTCCGACGCACATCCCTTCCGCACGCTCTACGTCGGCGCGGCGGGCATGACCATCATCGCGGCGGGGCTGGCACTGACCGCGAGGCTGCCCGGGCCGGTGATCGTTTTCGTATTCCTTTTGGGCGCCTTCGGCTTCGCCACCAACCCCGCCCTCAACACCCGGGTCTTCACCCTGGCGGGCGCCGCCCCCACCCTCGCCACCGCCACCAACTACTCCGCGTTCAACGTCGGCATCACCGTCGGCCCCTGGCTCGGCGGCAGCGCCATCGGCGCAGGACTCGGCTACGCCTCGGTCGGCTGGATCGGCGCGGCGATCGGCATCGCCATGCTGGCCACGATCGCCTGGGCCCAACACCTGCACCGCGGGCCCGCTCTTGCGACACCGGAACCCCAGCCGCTCGTCGAACTCGCCCACTGACCGAAGGACGCCGAACTTTCCCACCGCCGCCCGGTTTCGCACCGACAACCGGAACGCTGCGCGATCCGGCCTCGATGACCGGTCCGCGACCTCCTCGGATGCCGAACCCCGACTTGCCGTGTGGCAAGCCGGGGTTCGACGTCGGAGGTAGCTCAGCCGGCCAAGCAGCCGGGCCCGAGGAGGGCCTTCAGGTCGCCCATCAACGCCGACGACGGCGAGACACGCAGGCTGTCGTCGAGTTTCAGCAGGGTGGTCTTGTCGCGGGCGCCGACCAGCCGCAGGTGCACATCCGCGGTACCGGGGTGGCTGGTCAGCACGCGCTTGAGGGCGCTCACCTTGTCGGGGGTGCACAGCCTGGTCGGCAGGATCACCGCGAGTGGCTTGGCCACCCCGATCGAGGAGAGGTCGGGAACGGCGAGATCGTTGGCGATCAACGAGATCCGGTCGTCGCGGACCGAGACGCGGGCCTTCACCAGGACGACCGCGTCCTCCACGACATCCATACCGTAGACCGAATACGACTGCGGGAAGAACAACACCTCGATGCCACCGGTCAGATCTTCCAGCTGCGCGGAAGCCCAGGCCAGACCGTTCTTGTTGATCCGGCGATTCACCGAGGCGAGGATGCCGCCGATGGTTACCTGGGCGCCATCCTTGATGTCCCCCTCGAGAATCGCGGGGATCTGTGTATCCGCTTGCGCGGCAAGCACATGCTCGACGCCGTTGAGCGGATGCCCGGACACATAGAGGCCGAGCATCTCGCGTTCCAGCGCGAGCTTATGCTTGGTCTCCCACTCCTCCTCGGGCACCTTGACGTTGAACACCGATGCCATCGAGTCGTCGCCGTCGTCCAGCCCACCGAAGAGATCGAACTGTCCGATCGCCTCGGCCTTCTTGGTGGACATCACCGCGTCGATGGCGTCGGAGTGGATCAGCAGCAGCCCCTTGCGCGGATGCCCGAGCGAATCGAATCCGCCTGCCTTGATGAGGGATTCGGTGACCTTCTTGGTGCAGGCGACCGCGTCGATCTTGTTCAGGTAATCGGAGAAGTCGGTGAACTTCGACTTCTCCTTGCGCGCGGCGATAATCGAGGACACCACGTTGGCGCCGACATTGCGCACCGCGCCGAGGCCGAAGCGGATATCGGTGCCGACCGAGGCGAAGTTCATCTCGGACTCGTTGACATCCGGCGGCAGCACGGTGATGCCGAGGCGGCGGCAGTCCGACAGGTAGACCGCGGCCTTGTCCTTGTCGTCACCGACGCTGGTGAGCAGTCCCGCCATGTATTCGCCGGGATAGTTGGCCTTGAGGTAGGCGGTCCAGAACGAGACGAGACCGTAGCCGGCGGCGTGCGATTTGTTGAACGCGTAGCCGGCGAACGGAAGGATGGTGTCCCACAGGGCTTTCACCGCGGCCTCGGAGAACCCGTTGGCGGTCATGCCCTCGTGGAAGCCCTTGTATTCGGCCTCCAGGACCTCGAGCTTTTTCTTGCCCATGGCCTTGCGCAGCGCGTCGGCCTTGCCCATGGAGTACGAGGCGACCTTCTGGGCGATGAACATGATCTGCTCTTGGTAGACGATCAGACCGTAGGTCTCCGAGAGGATGTCCTTCAGCGGTTCCTCGAGCTCGGGGTGGATCGGCGTGATCGGCTGACGGCCGTTCTTGCGGTCGGCGTAGTCGTTGTGGGCGTTCATGCCCATCGGGCCGGGGCGATACAGCGCGAGCACGGCGACGATGTCGTTGAAGCCGGTCGGCTGCATGCGGCGCAGCAGGTCACGCATGGGGCCACCGTCGAGCTGGAAGACGCCGAGAGTGTCACCGCGGGAAAGCAATTCGTAGGTAGCAGGGTCATCCAGCGGCAGATTGTCCAGATCGAGATCGATGCCGCGGTTGGCCTTGATGTTGTCCATCGCGTCACCGATGACGGTGAGGTTGCGCAGCCCGAGGAAGTCCATCTTCAGCAGGCCGATGGCCTCACAGGACGGATAGTCCCAGCCGGTGATGATGGCGCCGTCCTGGGCCCGCTTCCAGACCGGGATGGCATCGGTCAGCGGCTCCGAGGACATGATCACCGCGCACGCGTGCACGCCCGCATTGCGGATCAGGCCCTCCAGGCCGCGCGCGGTCTCGTAGATCTTGGCGACATCCGGGTTGTTCGAGATGAGTTCGCGGACCTCGGCGGCTTCCTTGAAGCGCTCGTGATCGGGATCGGTGATGCCGGACACCGAGATGTCCTTGGCCATGATCGGCGGCGGCAGCGCCTTGGTGATCTGGTCGGCGATGGCAAAACCGGGCTGGCCGAACAGCACTCGCGCGGAGTCCTTGATCGCGGCCTTGGTCTTGATGGTGCCGAAGGTGATGACCTGGGCGACCCGGTCGGTGCCCCACTTCTCGGTCGCGTAGCGAACCATTTCACCGCGGCGGCGATCGTCGAAGTCGATATCGATATCGGGCGCGGACGGGCGCTCCGGGTTCAGGAACCGCTCGAACAGCAGGCCGTGCGGAATCGGGTCGATATTGGTGATGCCCAGCGCGTAGGCGACCAGCGAGCCGGCGGCCGAGCCACGGCCGGGGCCCACACGGATGCCGACGTCCTTGGCATGCGCGACGAGGTCGCCGACGACGAGGAAGTAGGCGGGGAAGCCCTTCTGCTTGATGACGTCGAGCTCGAAGTAGGCGCGGGTGTAGTACTCGTCGGGAACGCCTTTCGGGAACCGACGCGCGAGACCACGATCGACTTCCTTGCGGAGGTAGGAATTCTGGTCGTCGCCCTCGGGCACCGGGAACACCGGCATCCGGTCGCGGAACTCCCACACGTCGTCGTAGGACTGCACGCGCTCGCCGATGAGCACGGTGTTGTCGCAGGCGCCGGGCACTTCGGCATCCCAGATCGCGCGCATTTCCTCGGCGGACTTGAGGTAGTAACCGTCGCCGTCGAATTTGAAGCGGGTCGGGTCGCTGAGCGTCTTGCCGGTCTGAATACACAGCAGCGCTTCGTGATTGGTCGACTGATCCTTGGTGACGTAATGGCAGTCGTTGGTCGCGATCGGCGGAATGCCGAGCTTCTTGCCGATCTCGATGAGTCCTTCACGGACCCGGCGTTCGATCGACAGCCCGTGGTCCATGATCTCCAGGAAGAAGTTCTCCTTGCCGAAGATCTCCTGCCATTTGGCCGCAGCCTCCAGTGCTTCCCGATCATGGCCCAGGCGCAACCGGGTCTGCACCTCACCGGAGGGGCACCCGGTGGTGGCGATGATGCCCTCGGCGTACTGGGCGATGATCTCCTCGTCCATCCGCGCCCACTTGCCGAGCTGACCTTCCAGCGATGCCAGCGACGACAGCTTGAACAGATTGCGCAGACCGGTCGCATTCTCCGCGACCATGGTCATGTGGGTGTAGGCGCCGGAACCGGAGACGTCGTCGCCCTTCTGGCTCGGATCGCCCCACTGGATGCGCTTGGTGTCGAATCGGGAGGCAGGGGCGATGTAGGCCTCGATGCCGATGATCGGCTTGATGCCCGCCTTCTTCGCGGAGTTGTAGAACTCGGAGGCGCCGTACATATTGCCGTGGTCGGTCATTCCGACCGCGTCCATCCCCAGCCGTTTCGCCTCGGCGAACAGGGGCGAAATCTTCGCCGCACCGTCGAGCATGGAGTACTCGGTGTGGTTGTGCAGGTGAACGAACGATCCGGACGAGGCGGCCAAGACGGTCCTTCCTCCCAAGGTCTCGACGGGGGTTGGCCTAGCGATTCTAGGCACGTCGGTACGACAAGTTTTCTGCGGCGCGCACGCCGCAAAGGGACGTCCCAGGAGTGCCCGGCGTGTCGGTGTCGAAGATCACCGGCGCGTCTGGCGAGTCGCCATGGAGCTGTCCATTTTCCGCGAATGACGTCTGGCGCGGACCGGTCGACACTACGCGACGCCCGCGGTCACGTTCTCCTGCGCGCTGCCGGATCGACGGAATCTCGACCACCGAAGCGGCGCGCGTGGCAACGTTTATCGGGATGAACGTACGGGCGTGACCGCACAACCCGAGGAACCCGACCCAACTCTGTAGGGATGCCGATGAATACAGCCAGATCCCTGTTCGTCCTTTCCGCCGCACCCGTTGCCGCCGTGGCGCTACTGACCACCGCGGCACCCGCCACCGCGGAAGGCAAGTTCGCCACCGCCTACTCGCTCACCCAGGGCGCCTGCTTCGCTCAGGTCGAGACTTCTGTCAACGGTGACGCCTATCCGTCGAGCGCGGGGTTCACCGTGAACACGACCATGTTCGGCATCGGACCGTGCACGCTGCCGGTCACATTGAACTGGCGCAATATCGCCACCGGCGCGACGGGCTCGTTCGCAGTGACCGCGAACGGCCCCGGGTATTGGAGCAACGGCGGCTACTCCGCGATCTTCCAACCGGGAATCGGCGATTTCACCAGCACGGTGACCATCGGCGCGGCGCACGTGCCCGACCCGGGCACACGCACGTTCACGGTGCACCAATACCAGCCGTAGCCTGCGCTTCGGCGCTGCCGTCACCGACCGCGTGACGGCATCGGGATAATCGGGCGATGACGTGGCAGCAACACACCCCTTCGACGGGTACGCGTTGACGACGGCGGCGATAGCCGTTGTCGCCTCGGTGCTGTTGCTCGCGGGTGCGCTGCTGGTGTGGTCGCGGACCCGTCGGACCGTGACCACGCCTGCCGAGCGCGCGGTGCACACCGCGCTGCACACCGCGTCGCTGGCCGCGCGTCCGCTGCGTCAGGGCCTGACCGATCAGTCCGCGCAGGAATCGGCGCCGCATCTGCGCGCCCTCACCGGAGCCGAGGCGCTCGGTGTCGCCGATCCGGACGGCACCTTGCTCGCCTGGGACGGCCCGCACTCCGATCTCGCCGAACATTTCGCCGAGGCCGCACGCCGCGCGATGGCGACCGAGCGGCCGGTCCTGGTGTCCGGGCCCGGCCGCGCCGAGCACTCCGGGCGCACGTTGATCGCTCAGCCATTGCTGATCGAGAACTCCGGAGTTGCCGGTGCGCTGGGGGTGGTGACCACCGGGCAGCCTGGACCCGGCAGGCTCGGCGCGGTGGCGGAGGTGGCGCGATACGCCTGCGGGCAGCTCGAGCTGGCCGAGCTCGACGCCTCCCGCGCCCGCTTGGACCGCGCCGAGGTGCGCGCGTTGCGCGCCCAGATCAGCCCGCATTTCATCTACAACGCCCTCAATACCGTGGCATCGTTCGTCCGCACCGACCCGGATCGGGCGCGCGAACTGATCCTCGAATTCGCGGATTTCACCCGTTATTCCTTCCGCGCCGCAGGCGAATTCACCGTTCTCGCGGACGAACTGCGCAATATCGAGCGTTATCTCGCCTTGGAGCGGGCCCGCTTCGGCGAGGCGTTGCAGGTGCGGCTACAGATCGCGCCGGAGGTGCTCGGCGTCGTGCTGCCTTTCCTCGCGCTGCAACCGCTGGTAGAGAACGCGGTCCGACACGGCTTGGCGGCGGCGACCCGCGGCGGCACGGTGAGCATTACCGCCACCGACGCGGGCACCGACTGCGTGATCAGCGTCGAAGACGATGGCATCGGGATGGATCCGGATCTGCTGCGCTCGGGCGCCCTCGACGCGATCGAAACCGGCACCGGCGCTGCGGCTTCCGGCGAATCGGCCCATGTGGGCCTTGCCAATGTCGACGACCGGCTGCGCGCCGCCTTCGGCAACGACTACGGCCTGATCGTGGAAACCGCGCCGGGCGCGGGCACCAAGGTGAGCCTGCGGGTCCCCAAGTTCCGTGCGGGCATCCAAGCATGAGAGGCCGACCCGATCCGAAGCCGCCGAGCGGGCGCTTACGATGGACCGGTTGTGACCCGGACCACTGACCAGTCCGTCGGAGCGCTTCGTGTGCTTGCTGTGGACGATGAGAAACCGGCTCTGGATGAGTTGGTGTATTTGCTGCGCGCGCAATCGGGTGTCGGCGTGATCCACAGCGCGGGCGACGCGACCAACGCGCTGCGGCTGATGCGGGCCCATCCCATCGATGCGGTGTTCCTCGACATCAATATGCCGGGACTGGACGGCATGGAATTGGCGGGCATCCTGTCGGAGTTCGCGAATCCGCCCGCCGTGGTGTTCGTGACGGCGCACGACGATCGAGCGGTGGCGGCATTCGATCTCGGTGCTGTCGATTACCTGCTCAAGCCGTTGCGCGAGGCACGATTGGCCGAGGCGGTGCGGCGGATCGCCGCCGCACGCAGCACGCCCGCACCGGTAGCCGAGCAGCCGCGCACCGATCCGAACGAGGTCATCCCCGTCGAGCTCGGCGGCGTCACCACTTTGGTGAACCGCTCGAGCGTGAGCTGGGTGGAGGCGGACGGTGATTACGCGCGGCTGCACACCAGCGCCGGGTCGCATCTGGTGCGGATTCCACTGACCGCGCTGGAATCCCGCTGGGAGAATGCGGGATTCCTGCGGGTGCACCGGTCCTATCTGGTGGCGCTGCGGCTGGTGACCGGATTGCGCACGGTCGGCACGGGCACGGTGGTGTGCCTGCGCGCGGACGGGAACGCCGCGGCGGTGGAGCTGCCGGTCAGTCGACGACAGGTCCGTGAGCTCAAGCAGCGTCTCGTGCGCGGCCCTCGACAGCAGTGGAACCACCCGTGACCGGACCGCAGCAGCGAGCGATCCGGCAGCGTGTGGTGCTGGCCGAGCGGCGCGGCGCGCGGCGGGTCCGCACGCGCGTCGAGGTGGCCGAACAGACCGAGATCGGCGCGGCCATGATCGGTGGGCTCATTCGCGCCCAGCTCGGCCTCGCGCTGCGGCTCGGCCTGGTCACTGTCCTCGTATTGTGCTCGCTGCCGTTGCTTTTTCAGATCGCGGCGGTCGGCTCGTTCGTGGTCTTCGGCATGCGACTGCCGTGGCTGCTGCTCGGCATCGCGGTCTATCCGCTGCTCTATGCCGTCGGGCGGCTGTACGTTCACCTCGCCGAGCGCAACGAACAGGACTTCCTCGAACTGGCGGACGAGTGACGTGCATACCGACGCGGTAACCGATCGCACGCAGCGAGCCGGCCGGAGACGGCGATGAGCACCGCGCCCGCGCTCACCCTCGCCGCCCTACTGCTTGCCGCACTCGCCACCGTCGCGATCGGCGTCTACGGCGTGCGCTTGGCGCGGACCACATCGGACTTCCTCGTTGCCTCGCGCAGTGTCGGGCCGCGCTGGAACGCGGCGGCGATCTCCGGTGAGTATCTTTCCGCCGCTTCCTTTCTCGGTGTTGCGGGGCTCATCGCCAAGTACGGTGCCGACGCGCTCTGGTATCCGGTCGGGTTCACCGCGGGGTATCTCGGCTTGCTGTTGTTCGTCGCCGCGCCGCTGCGGCGATCGGGGGCCTACACCGTGCCCGACTTCGCGGAATTCCGGCTCGGGTCGGTGCGGCTGCGCAGGCTGGCGGCGGTCGTGGTGGTGCTGGTGTGCGGGGTGTACCTGATTCCGCAGTTCCAAGGCGCCGGGTTGACGCTGCGCATTCTGCTGGGTGTGCCGGACTGGGTCGGCGCGGTGGCGGTCGGGGCCATCGTCATCGCGAATGTGGCAGGCGGCGGGATGCGGTCCATCACGCTGGTGCAGGCGTTCCAGTACTGGCTCAAGTTGACCGCGGTGGCGATACCGGCGCTGGTGCTGCTCGGGCATTTCCTCGCCGATGATCGCGAGCTCGCCACACCCGCGCCCCCGACCTTCACCGAGCGGACGACGGTCGATGTGAGCACTGATGTGGTCGTTCAGGTCGCCGCGCCGCAACAGGTTTCGATCGACGGCATCCTCGACGACCGCGCGGTGACCGGACCGGCGCTGCTGACATCCGGCGAACACGAGCTGGCCGCGGGCACCCAGCTGGTCCTCGAGGCCGGGGACGCCGTGCCGGTGGTGGCCGGTGCGCCCGCCGACGGCGCGGCCTGGCTGTTGCCCGGCGGCGGGTTCGGCGGATCGCATCCGACCTACCAGGTGTTCTCCCTCATCGTCGCCACCTTTCTCGGCACCATGGGGTTGCCGCATGTGCTGGTGCGCTTCTATACCAACCCGGACGGCCGGGCGGCGCGGACCACAGCGCTCGCGGTGATCGGGCTGGTCGGAGTGTTCTACCTGTTCCCAGTGCTGCTGGGCGTCTTCGCGCGGCTCTACGTACCGCAGCTGCTGATCACCGGCACCTCCGATGCCGCGGTGGTGCTGTTGCCGGGATCGGTGCTCGCCGGGCTGCCGGGACAGCTGCTCGCGGCGCTGGCGGCTGCGGGCGCGATCGCCGCGTTCCTGTCCACCTCCTCGGGTCTGCTCGTGAGCATCGCCGGCGTACTCAGCACGGACATGTTGCGCGGACGCGTTCGCGATTTTCGTGCCGCGGCACTGTGCGCCGGTGCCGTGCCACTCGGTCTTTCGCTCACCGTCGCCTCGCTCGATCTGTCCCGCACCGTCGGGCTCGCATTCTCGGTCGCCGCGTCCACGCTCTGCCCGCTACTTGCTCTCGGCATCTGGTGGCGCGGGCTGACCGCGATCGGGGCGGCCACCGGGCTGATCACCGGTGGTCTGGCGGCGGGCGGCGCGACGGTGGTTTCGGTACTCGGCGGAGTCTCCGACGAGGTGGCGGGCGGCTGGCCCGCGGCAGTGCTCGGTTATCCGGCGGCGATCAGTGTTCCCCTGGCATTCGCATCGATGATCCTGGTCAGCAAGGTGACACGCGGCCAGAGCGCACGCACGGTCGGGCGGATCTTCGTGCGCCTGCACGCGCCGGAAAGGCTCGGCATGGGCGCCGACCGGGAGCGCGTGCTGCGTTCGAACTGAGGCTGCCGGGGCTCGAACGAACCGCCGTGGCGACCCGATTTCGCACTCCGCGACCGGACCGTTCATCGCGTTCAGCCGACCGTTCACCGCACAAACAGGCACCTTCACGGAGTGACCTGCGCCACATCATGATTCCCTCATGCCGATCTGGCTACGGTCTGCGCAGTAAGCCACGTCACACGCTAGGACTCCTGATGACCAGTATCGACCTCGACGGCGAGAGCATCGAGCCTCGGCGCGCGGATACCGCAGCGCCGCGCACGCCGAGCGCCGAGGACTTCGCCGCCGTGCAATCGAGTCCGCAATTCCAGGAGCTCCGAAGCCGATTGCGCCGCTTCGTGTTTCCCATGACGGCACTGTTTCTGGTCTGGTACCTGAGTTACGTGCTGCTCGGCGCCTACGCGCACGACTTCATGGCCACCGAGGTCTTCGGGAACATCAACCTCGGCTTACTGCTCGGCCTCGCGCAGTTCGTCTCCACCTTCGCCATTACCGCGCTGTATGTCCGGTTCGCCAACCGGGAACTCGACCCGCGTGCGGCCGCTATTCGCCATTACCTCGAAGGAGGCCAGGCATGACCGCCTTCGCCGACACGCAATACCTGGCCGCGGGGACGGTCGGTAATCCGGCCGCGAACATCGCTATCTTCGCCGTCTTCGTCGTGATCACCATGGTCGTGGTGATCAGGGCCAGTCGCAACAACCGCACCGCCGCCGACTACTTCACCGGCGGCCGCGGCTTCTCCGGTCCACAAAACGGTGTCGCCATCGCGGGCGACTACCTTTCCGCGGCGAGCTTTCTCGGCATCGCCGGTGCGATCGCGGTCTACGGCTACGACGGATTCCTCTACTCGATCGGTTTCCTGGTGGCCTGGCTGGTCGCGTTGCTGCTGGTCGCCGAAATGCTCAGGAACACCGGCAAATTCACCATGGCGGACGTGCTGAGCTTCCGGTTGCAGGAAGGCCCCGTCCGCACGGCCGCCGCATTGACCACATTGGCTGTCTCGCTGTTCTATCTGCTGGCGCAGATGGCGGGCGCCGGCGGTCTCGTCGCGTTGTTGCTCGATATCTCCGACAAGACCGGGCAGTCCATCGTGATCGCCGTTGTCGGTGTGCTGATGATCGTGTACGTACTGGTCGGCGGCATGAAGGGCACCACATGGGTGCAAATCATCAAAGCCGCGCTGCTCATCACCGGCGCCGCGCTGATGACGGTCATGGTGTTCGCCAAGTTCGGCTTCAACTTCTCCGACATCCTCGGCTCGGCGCAGGACGCGGTGTCCGGTTCGAAGACCAAGGGCGTGGCCGCGCGTGACGTGCTTGCCCCCGGCGCCCAGTACGGCGGCAGCTCGACCTCCAAGCTGAACTTCGTCTCCCTGGGCTTGGCGCTGGTGCTCGGCACTGCCGGGCTGCCGCACGTGCTGATGCGCTTCTACACGGTGCCCACCGCGAAAGAGGCGCGGCGATCGGTGGTCTGGGCGATCGGACTGATCGGCGCGTTCTACCTGTTCACCTTGGTGCTCGGATACGGAGCGGCCGCGATCGTCGGCCCCGACCGCATCCTGGGCGCGGCGGGCGGGCAGAACTCGGCGGCACCGCTGCTGGCGTTCGAGCTCGGTGGCGTTGTGCTGCTCGGCATTATCTCCGCGGTCGCCTTCGCCACGATCCTCGCGGTCGTCGCCGGACTGACCATTACCGCCTCGGCATCGTTCGCCCACGACATCTACGCGAGCGTGATCAAGAAGGGCAAGGTCGACGAGGACAAGCAGGTCCGGGTCTCCAGGATCACCGCGGTGATCATCGGCGTGCTCGCCATCGGACTCGGCATCCTCGCCAACGGCCAGAATGTCGCGTTCCTGGTGGCGCTCGCCTTCGCGGTCGCCGCCGCGGCGAATCTGCCGACCATCCTGTTCTCGCTGTTCTGGAAGCGGTTCAACACCACGGGAGCGCTGTTCAGCATGTACGGCGGCCTGATCTCCACCATCGTGTTGATCGTGTTCTCCCCGGCGGTGTCGGGCACCAAGACCTCGATGATCCCCGGTTCCGATTTCGACTGGTTCCCGCTGTCGAATCCGGGAATCGTCTCCATCCCACTGGCTTTCGCGCTCGGTGTGATCGGCACCTTCCTCGGCGGCCGCAAGCGGGAAGACCCGGTGAAGGCCTCGGAGATGGAGGTCCGCTCACTCACCGGCGTCGGCGCGGAGAAGGCGGTCATGCACTGAGACCTGCCGCCCCCGACATTTTCGACGGGATGAGACCGCATCCCTTGTAGTTCCGATAGGAGTTCCACGTTGACCAGCGCAACAACCGACCTTGACACGACCGGCCTCGACAGCATGCCCGGTGCGGTACCGGCCACCTACCCGCCGGAGGCCGCGTTCACTGCGACCGCCAATGCCGGTGTGGCCGTGTACGACCGGGCCGCGGCC
This sequence comes from Nocardia sp. NPDC051463, assembly GCF_040681975.1. Taxonomy (NCBI): domain Bacteria; kingdom Bacillati; phylum Actinomycetota; class Actinomycetes; order Mycobacteriales; family Nocardiaceae; genus Nocardia; species Nocardia sp. NPDC051463. Next base: position 103 of record NZ_JBFBAB010000013.1, on the reverse strand, counting down.
GACCGGCTCGCGTTCTGGGCCGAGCAGGCCGGGCGGTTGCACTGGGATCAGCCCTGGACACAGGTCCTCGATTGGCGCGACGCACCCGTCGCGAAATGGTTCG